>CAYJNJ010000044.1:0-35088 GCA_964371595.1 uncultured Bacteroidales bacterium
CTTGAAATCCTCGATCCCGAGCAGAATTTCGATTTTTATGACAATTACCTTGAGATCACATTCGATCTGTCGAGGGTGATGTTCATAGCAACTGCAAACACGCTTTCTACAATACATCCGGCATTGCGCGACAGGATGGAAGTTATCGACCTCAGCGGCTACCTGCTGGAGGAAAAAACCGAGATCGCACGCAGGCACCTGGTGCCAAAGCAAATCAGGGAACATGGCCTTAAAGAAAAAAATGTCCTTTTTAGTAAAAATATCCTTGAGAAGATCATCGACGATTACACGCGTGAATCAGGGGTCAGGTCGCTTGAAAAGGTCATTGCCAAGGTGATCCGCAGCAGGGCCAAACTTGTTGCCATGGAAGAGGAATATATTCCGAAACTGAAGCCGGAAGACCTGGAAAAGATTCTGGGTGCCCCGCGTTACCAGAAGGACCGGGATACCAAGATCGACGTGCCGGGTGTTGTTACCGGGCTTGCTTGGACGGCGGCAGGAGGGGAGATCCTCTTTATCGAGACCAGCCTGAGCAGGGGCAAAGGAATCCTTACCCTGACCGGCAATCTTGGCGAAGTAATGAAAGAATCAGCCTCACTGGCGTATGAATACCTGAAATCGCATGCCCAGACCCTTTCCATTGACCCGGCGGTATTTCCCGACTGGAATGTCCATATACATGTCCCGGAAGGGGCTACACCCAAAGACGGGCCATCAGCAGGGATCACTATGCTGACAGCACTTGCATCGGCTTTCACACAGCGTAAAACAAAATCCGAGCTGGCTATGACAGGAGAAATCACCTTAAGGGGAAAAGTGTTGCCGGTTGGAGGCATTAAAGAAAAGATCCTCGCCGCAAAAAGGGCGAAAATTAAAAATATCATCCTCTCGACAGAAAATAAAAAGGACATTGAAGAGGTAAGGCCTGATTATATTGAAGGGCTGAATTTCATTTTTGTCGATAAAATGATCGATGTGATCCATCATGCACTTGAAAGTGAGAAGGTGAAAAACCCGCTTGACTTTGCTGTAAAAAAAGAAGGATTAAATAGTTCACATAGTAGTTAAGAGCGGGTTCCTGTTTTTTATATCATTGTATAAAAATCAGGCCGGATGCAAAGGATTTGGACCTTTTTAGTAATAATTTTAATTCTATATTCCTGTAATGCCCCATCCCGGGAGGAATCCGGGCTGACCGTATTCAGGTATAATGAATTTTCAAATATTACTTCGCTTGATCCTGCCTATGCAAAAGACCAGGCCAATATCTGGGCGTGCAACCAGCTTTATAATGGCTTATTGCAACCAGATGAAAATCTAAACATAATCCCGTGTATTGCAAAGAATTGGCATTTGGACAGTTCGGGCACGGTCTATACATTCCATCTCAGAAATGACGTTTATTTCCACGATCACCCGGTTTTTCCGGGCGGAAAAGGCCGGCTGGTAAATGCCCGCGATTTCGTTTACAGCTTTAACCGTATTATTGATCCATCGCTGGCATCCCCGGGGGCATGGGTGTTCAGCAAAGTCGAAAATGGCAAAAACGGATATTCTTTTAAAGCCCTTGATGATACCACATTCTGCGTAAAGCTTGCAGAGCCCTTTCCTCCCTTCGCTGGCATCCTTTCGATGATATACTGCAGTGTGGTCCCGGAAGAAGTTGTTAATTCCTTAAAAGCTGATTTCAGAAAAAATCCTGTGGGAACAGGCCCTTTCCGCATTAAAATGTGGAAAGAAAATGTAAAGCTGGTTTTAATAAAGAATGAAAACTATTTTGAAACTGAAAACGGCCATAAACTTCCATACCTCGATGCGGTTGCCATAACTTTCCTGATGGATAAGCAATCGGCTTTTCTTGAATTTGTAAAAGGAAATATTGATTTTATGTCTGGTCTTGACCCATCATATAAGGATGTGTTGCTTTCCGGCGATGGGCAGTTAAGAGTGAAATACCAGGATAAATTCAATATGATGACTGAGCCTTACCTGAACACTGAATACCTTGGTATCCTGGTAGATACAAATCTTGATCTTGTAAAAAGCAGCCCCCTGAGGGATAAAAGGATCAGGCAGGCTATCAATCATGGCTTCGACCGGAAGAAGATGATCCGCTATCTCAGGAATAACGTAGGTTACCCCGGCGAATACGGGATCATCCCGCCTGGACTACCGGCATTCGACACTACTTTGAAGGCCTATGCCTATGATCCTGCAAAAGCCAGGCAGCTCATCAGGGAAGCGGGCTACAGCGACGTAAATAAAGTCCCTCCAATAACATTGCACACCACCGCTGAATATGTCGACTTGTTCAAATATTTACAAAGCCAGCTTGAAGATATCGGAATTACAGTCAGGATTGAAGTTAATCCAGCGGCAACGCTGATGCAAATGAAAGCCCATTCGAAAATCAATTTTTTCAGGGCTTCATGGATAGCAGATTACCCCGACGAAGAGAATTACCTGGCTTTATTTGCCGGAAAGAACCTGGCTCCATCCGGGCCGAATTATTCAAGATATCAAAACGAATCCTATGATTCCCTTTATGAAGTTTCCCAGAAAACGACCGGTGACAGGGAACGACGGGTGATTTACAGGCTTATGAACCAGTCTGTTATGGATGATTCACCCGTGATTATCATGTATTACGACCAGGTTATCAGATTTTCTCAAAAAAATATTGAGAACCTGGGGACAAACCCTTTAAATTTACTTTCTTTGAAACGGGTAAAAAAAATCCGGGAAAGCTGAAAATTGTCTCAGTGCATAAGACAATGGGAAATTTCAATTATTCTTAGTATTTTTACAATTCCCTTCGATAAAAACATGAACCTGATAGATAAAATCCGTAGTTACGGAAGTAATTATTTTTTAAAAAAAGGCATTGCTTCAAGGAAAAGGAGCAAGAAACTGATCCATATCGATTCAGCCGTTTCGATCGGGATCTTATTTCAACTGACCGATGAATCTGTTTACTATTCAATCCAGAAATATTTCCAAAAACTCCAGGAGAAAAAAGTGAAAGTGAAAGCTCTCGGATTTGCATCTAATAAGCAGGCATCCGATCATTTTCTTCCTGTTCTTGCCTTTGATTTTTTCAATACAAAGCAAACCAACTGGTTCGGGGTCCCTAAGGCACAATGTGTGCAGGATTTCATTGAGATGGACCTGGATATTTGTATAAACATTGCTTCCGAAGATGTATTTCCCTTAAAATATATTGCCGGCTTATCAGGCTCCAGGCTGAAAGTAGGTGCCTATCACAATGAGATGGGAGAGGCAAAGTACAAGGACCTTGTCAAAATCTATGATATTATGATGATGGCCGATGTAAACCACAACCAGATAGAATTCCTGGATCAAGTTCACGAATACCTTATGATTTTAAATCCAAAAGAAGATGTCTGATTTATTCAAAGGAACTGGTGTGGCTATTGTTACACCTTTTCATGATTCCGGCAATATTGATTTCGGCTCATTTGAAAAGATCATAGAACACATTATAGCAGGAGGGGTCAATTACATCGTTGCCCTTGGTACTACAGGCGAATCAGTCACATTATCCAGGGATGAGAAAGTCGCCGTGCTGGATTTTGTGGTTGAAACGGTAAATAAAAGGGTGCCTGTAGTGGCCGGCCTCGGCGGAAACAGCACGCAGGAAGTCATCAATACGATTAAAGCGACCTCATTTGATGGGGTTTCGGCGATACTATCGGTAACCCCTTATTACAATAAACCTCAGCAAAAAGGCCTTTATGCCCACTTCAAAGCCATTGCCGGGATGTGCCCGGTCCCGGTGATCCTTTATAATGTCCCCGGAAGGACCAGCGTGAACCTGACCGCAGAAACAACGGTGAAACTGGCGCAGGATTTCCCCAATATTATCGGAATAAAAGAAGCTTCGGGCAACCTGCTGCAATGCATGGAAATTATCAGGGACAGGCCACACGGCTTCCTGCTCATCTCCGGTGATGACGCGCTTACCCTTCCGATTATAGCTTTAGGAGGTGATGGGGTTATCTCTGTCGTCGCGAATGCTTTCCCATGGGAATTTTCTGAAATGGTCAACCTTTGTTTGAAAGGGAAATTTGTGAAGGCAAGGACGCTTCATATGGACCTGCTGAGATTTACCAATGCCCTTTTCGCAGACGGCAGCCCGTCAGGCATTAAAGCAGCAATGGAAATGCTGGGCTTCTGCAAGAGCTACGTCAGGCTTCCCCTGGTGAAAGTCAATAAAAATGTCGGCTCCACAATTTCAGAACAGGTGGAGTACCTGCTGAAAAATCAACTTGAAATTATTTAATTACATACAGGCACCTGCTTTTATTATGAAATCGTTCACATTAATTATCCTTTTCTTATCATCCGTGCTTGTTTCCCCAGGACAAGCCCTCATTAACGGCAATGTATCAAAAGATGAAACCCTTGACCGGGTATTTAAAAACGAAGGGGAGAAGTATTTCAGGTTTGAATTTTCTGACCGGTCTGAGGTAAATGAAATCAGCAGGATCATTTCAATAGATAAAATTGGCAAGGACGGATACGTTTATGCCTATGCCAGCAGGAAGGAATTTTCAAGGTTCTTTGACCTGGGGATTGATTACTGGATACTGCCTCACCCGGGAATATCCGAAGGCAACCTGAATATGAAATCCAGGGTTGATATCAGGAATATCCAGGAATGGGATTTCTATCCTACTTTCGATGCTTATGTGGATATGATGTACCAGTTTGCCGAGCAATACCCTGATCTGTGTCAAATAGAAGTCATTGGCAATTCGGGCATGGGCAGGCAACTGCTGGCAGCAAAAATCTCCGATAACATCGGTGTAAGTGAAAATGAGCCGCAATTCCTTTACACATCGAGCATACACGGGGATGAGACCACCGGCTATATTCTGATGCTCCGCCTGATTGATTACCTCCTGTTAAATTACGGGACCGATCCCCGGATCACCAGCCTGGTCGACAACATCGAAATTTGGATAAACCCGCTGGCCAACCCTGACGGAACTTATCACGGAGGGAACGGCACTGTCACCGGCGCTTACCGCTATAATGCCAACTGGGTCGATCTTAACAGGAATTATCCTGATCCTGAGGACGGACAGCATCCTGACGGCGAAGCCTGGCAGATCGAGACACAGCATTTTATGGAGCTTGCCGAAAACAACAATTTTGTTTTCAGTGCTAACTTTCACGGTGGGGAAGATGTCTGTAATTATCCCTGGGATACCTGGCCCAGGCTGGCTGCAGACGATAACTGGTGGCAGTATGTATGCCATGAATATGCAGATACCGTCCATGCGAACTGTCCATGGGGATATATGACAGATTTTGATAACGGCATCACCAATGGCTATGCCTGGTATACCATTTCAGGTGGAAGACAGGATTATATGAACTATTTCCATCAATGCCGGGAAGTCACCATGGAGATCTCGGATACAAAGCTCATGCAACCCGATTCGTTACCTTTTTACTGGAATTATAATTACAGGTCTTTGCTGAACTTCCTGGAGCAATCAACTTATGGTGTCAGGGGGATTATTAAGGATTCGGTGACCGGCTGGCCTGTAAAGGCTGAAGTGTATGCCGTGCTGCATGAGCTTGATAGTTCCTGGGTTTATTCCGCTCTCCCGAAAGGCAATTATCACCGCCTGCTTCATGCCGGAACTTATACCCTTAAGTTTTCAGCTGAAGGGTACCTGACCAGGTTCGTATCCGGTGTAACTGTTGAAAACAGGCAGGCCACCGTTCTGGATATCAAGCTTGTACCTGAGGAATATGCTGTGATTGATAACAACCTTGTAAGTTCTGTAATAACTACATTTCCAAATCCTCTTTCCGGAGAAATCATACGGTTTGAATCTGCAATACCTGTCGACGAAATCAGGATATTTTCATGTTCCGGGCAAGAGATCACCGGTTTCAGCTTTAATCAGGAAGCAGGTGAGATTTACGTTGAATCGTTGCCACAGGGGCTTTACCTGATCCGGTTTGAGACCGGTAAAGGGACGGGAATAAAAAAACTGGTTGTACACAATTGATCATCAGGGTCATCCTGCGAACCTGATACCGAATTCCAGAACTACCCTGAAATAGAGGACAACTACCGCCAGTACAGCGGAAGAAATCCAGTAAAGCCTGGGCTTTTTCTCTTCTTCTTCAAAATATAATTCATTAAATGACCTGTAGGTAGCCAAAACTGCCATTATTGGGATGATTAATGCCAATACGGTGAATGTATCATAAAAAACAAGTCTGGGCTGACGGAGCAGGATTAAAAAAATATTCCCCAATATGTATGGAATTAAAACCTGGGCAATGATAAATGTAGACCGGTTTGATGGGTTAATTTCATTCAAATAGGTATTTCCTGAAATCAGGAATTGCTTTGTCGACACCAGGCCTGCAATGACCAGGAGGAAAATGGAAACCATGGAATACATTATTTTGCCGGTATCCATAATATACATCCAGCTGATAACATGTCCAACCCCGGTATCAAACAAGGTCCCGACAAGCAAAGCTCCAAAAAGCATATTTACAGAATGTAAAAATCCCCAGAGGAAAAACAGTTTGAAAGCCCCGGTAGTTTCCCGAAGATTGGTGAAAAGGATCAGGAAAACAATTCCAATCACAAAATTTACCAGCGGTCCGGAGGAATAAATAGTTTTCACAGCATCGTGATACCATTCCCCCGGGCTTATATTGAAGTAAATCTCGTAATAATAAACAGTCGTGGGATAATTAAAGAACCCGGCGGAAATAACTGTAATTAACTGTGAAAGAAGGAAAAAAAAGAAATAAGAAAGCAAAAACAGGACCGTGGAATTGAAGGTAATTGTTGCTAAGAGCTTCCGTTTTTGTGCGTTATTTTTAAATTCCCGGATCTTACTTTTAAATGTCCGGATATTAACAGATCGCAAAAATCCGGTAAAACTACGGAATTGCATTTTCAGGTAATACCTGGCAAATCTCTTCCTTTTAATCTTTGCCTGCTGGCGGGATTTCCTGGCTTTTATTTTCCCGTCAAGTTCCAGCTTTCCCCATTCCTGCCTGCCAAGCTCGTCTCTCCGCTTAAATTCTTCTTTAAGTTCCAGCCTGAGCCTGCGGGACTCTTCTTTTTCAGCCCGTTTCTTAATCTGATGCTGCTGCTTTTCAGTTTGTGTGAATTCCTTCTGCCGGGAAAGGGTTTCTTCTTTTTCACGCAGCTCATTCTTTCGCAATTCATCTTGCCTGGCCCGGTTTATCTTACTCCGGTACCGGATGAACCTCAGCCTTCTGTAAATCTTATAAACAGGAGAGTATGACCGCTTCTTATGGGGTGCCTGCGATGACATTATTACAAGATTGCCCTGTGAAAATCAGTCATTCCGCATTGCTTATTCGGTTTTCATTGATTTGATCGTGCCATCTGAAAATGCCCCGGTATCCAGCTTTACCTTTACCTGGGCAAATGCATTGATGGTGTACTCCACATCTTCCAGCGTGTGTGCTGCAGTCGGGATTAACCTCAACATAATGACGCCCTTAGGTACAACAGGGTAAACCACGATAGAACAGAAAATGTTGTGTTTTTCACGGAGTTCGTATGTGATCTGGGTGGCTTCGCTGACTCCGCCGGTAAAAAAGACCGGTGTGACAGGTGATTCCGTATTACCGATATTAAATCCTTTTTCCCTTAAACCTTTTTGAAGGGCATTTACCACCAACCAGAGCTTTTCACGGTGCTGAGGCTCATTCCTGATTATTTCCAGGCGCTTCAATGCACCGATCGTCATGGCAATGGGCAACGACTTGGCATAAATCTGTGAACGCAGGTTATACATTAAAAACTTGATCACCTCTTTGTTTGATGCGATGAAACCGCCAATACCGGCAAATGCCTTGGCAAATGTGGCAAAGTAAATATCAATCTCATCCTGGACGCCAAGATGTTCACCTGTGCCTCTTCCGGTCTTTCCCATGGTTCCGAAACCGTGGGCATCGTCGACCAATAGCCTGAAATCATATTTTTTCTTTAAAGCCACAATTTCCCTGAGGTTGCCCAGGTCGCCGGCCATACCGTAAACACCTTCTGTAATGACCAGGATACCCCCTCCGGTTTCTTCCGTGATTTTGGTAGCCCTCTGGAGCTCTCTCTCCAGGTTCTGCATATTGTTGTGAGGATAAACGAATCGTTTTCCGAAATGTAAAAGCATACCGTCGATAATACAGGCATGGGCTTCAGAATCGTAAACAATCACGTCCTTGCGGTCAACCATGGTCTGTATCAGCGAAACCATTCCCTGGTAACCGTAATTCAGCAGGTAAGCAGCCTCTTTGCCGACAAATTCTGCAACTTCTTTTTCAAATTGCTCATGGTAGACAGTCTGTCCAGACATCATACGTGCGCCCATCTGGTATGCCAGCCCATATTGAGCGGCAGCTTCGGCGTCAGTTTTTCTTACTTCAGGATGGTTAGCCAGGCCCAGGTAGTTATTCAGACTCCAGGTCAGCCTTTCCTTGCCTTGAAACATCATCTTGTTGGAAATTTCCCCGGTGAGTTTCGGGAACATATAATATCCATGGCCTTCTTCATAATACTTGCCCAGAGGCCCCATCTTTGCACTGATCTTTTTAAAAATATCCACGACAATCTTTTTTTAGGTTATTATTCAGGATTAGTTTTATTCCGCGGCAAAATTATTAATTATTCGGGTTGAATCAAATGAATTGATAATGATAATAATTGACCCGCTGCCGCGTTTACACTAAACCAAATTTTTGTACTTTTGCGCGATGTTTTTGAAACGCCTTTACATAATACTGCTGTTGACCGTAATTATCCTTGCAGGCTGCGGTAAGCATCAAAAACTGATCAAGAGCACTGACAACGAGGCGAAGTACGCCGCGGCTATAGATTATTATGAAGAAAAGGATTATTACCGCGCTCTTCAGCTATTTCAGCAACTGATCAATGTTTACCAGGGAACGGAAAAGGCAGAAAAAATGCAGTTTTACTACGCTTACTGCTATTATTACCAGAAGGATAATGTCCTGGCAAGTTATTATTTTAAGCGCTTTGTAAATAATTACCCGAAAAGCCCACTGGCTGAAGAAGCCATGTACATGAATGCGTACTGCTATTTTCTTGATTCACCCTCATCAAGCCTTGACCAGACCAATACCTACACAGCTATTAAAGAACTTCAACTGTTTATCAACCTGTATCCTAACAGTGCGAGGGTAGAAGAGGCCAATAAACTCATCGACCAGTTACGTGCAAAACTTCAGCGGAAAGACCTTGACATTGCCAGCCTCTATCTTAAAATGAAACAATATGAAGCTGCAATTTTCTGTTATAAGAATGTCATGAAGGATTATCCTGATACGGATTTTAAAGAAGACATCCTTTTTAATATCCTTAAATCGAATTTCTATTTTGCTGAAAACAGCATCATATCTAAACAGACGGAACGTTACCAATCAGCACTGGACGCTTACAATGAACTTGTTTTCCAGTATCCTGAAACAAAATACATGAAAGAAGCCAATTCGATGAACCGTACCATCCGGGAAAAGGTTGGAGGCAGTTCATCAGATCAATCAAAAGCAGATATTAATTAATTTTACCCTGATATGGATTATAAGAAAATCAAGACCGATCCTGAAGCAATCACTCGTGATACCCGTAAATTCAGCGAGCAGACTTCCAACATTTACGAAACGGTTGTCATCATTTCAAAGAGGGCCAACCAGATCTCCCTGGAATTAAAAGATGAACTGGGAAAGAAAATTGAGGAATTCGCCACAACGAATGACAATCTCGAAGAAGTTTTCGAAAACAAGGAACAAATTGAGATTGCACGTTATTATGAACGGATGCCGAAGCCGACCCTGATTGCTGTGAATGAGTATCTTAACGACCAGGTGTATTACAGGAATCCTCATAAGGACCTATTCAAAAAGAAAAAATCAGCCCAGTAATTTACATGTTGCAAGGGAAGAGAATCGTCATTGGGATTACAGGCAGTATAGCAGCTTTTAAAGTACCTGCCCTGATCCGTCTTTTAAAAAAGGAAGGCGCTGAGGTCAAAGTGATAATGACCAGGGCCGCGACGGATTTTGTAACCCCGCTGACACTTTCCACTCTTTCAGGCAATCCCGTGATCATTGAGCCTTTCGATCCTGTTGACGGTTCCTGGAACAGCCATGTGGAATTAGGCCGGTGGGCAGATCTTTACCTTCTCGCCCCGGTTTCGGCCAATACCCTGGCCAAGATGGCCCACGGTGTGGCGGACAATTTTTTCCTTACTGCTTATCTTTCAGCAAAATGCCCGGTGTTTTTCGCACCGGCCATGGACCTGGATATGTTTAAGCATCCAGCAACACAAAAGAACATTGAAATTCTTCAATCCTACGGCCATAAGCTGATAGAACCGGCAGTCGGCGAACTTGCCAGCGGTCTTTGCGGTGCCGGCAGGATGGAAGAACCGGAAAATATCTTCAAAGAAGTCGTGGAATTTTTTTCCATAAAGAACAGCCCGCTTTCCGGCAAAAATGTATTGGTTACTGCCGGGCCAACCATAGAGGCTATTGACCCTGTCAGGTTTATAAGTAACCATTCTTCAGGGCTGATGGGCTTTTCAATTGCAGATGAACTGGCAGGCAGGGGAGCCAGGGTCACCCTCATTGCAGGACCTGTCAACCTCAGCCTGCAAAACCGGTCTGTCAACAGAATTGACATCACCTCCTCGGAAGAAATGTTTGAGAAATGCATGGCAGCCAGCAGTAACGCAGATATTATCATCATGGCTGCAGCCGTTGCCGACTATAAGCCATTTTCCGTTTCAGAGACCAAATTAAAAAAGACGGATACCCTGCCGGAAATCAAACTTTCGCCAACCCGCGATATACTTGCTGAACTTGGAAGAAATAAAAAATCCGGGCAATTGCTTGTCGGGTTTGCTCTTGAAACAGACCATGAAGAAGAAAATGCCCGCAAAAAAATGACCGGAAAAAACCTTGATATGATCGTGTTAAATTCGCTGCGCGACCAGGGGGCCGGTTTTAAATCCCCGGAAAATAAAATATCCGTTTTACTTAAAGCTGGTGATTTTCAGCATTTTCCTCTTAAGCCCAAGACTGAAGTTGCAAGAGACATTATTGATTGTATTGAGTCAATAATCTGATAAACAAGTTATTGATTATTATTAGTTAATTCATAACCTCATGTACAAGGTAGCTTTTCTATTGATATTCAGCACACTCGTTCTTACATCAAGATCCCAGGAGCTTTTTTGCAGTGTGGAAGTCAGCAGTCAACAGATCCAGGGCACTGATAAAAGGGTATATGAAAGCATGCGTAATGCGATCTATGAATTTATGAACAACAGGACCTGGACAGAATATACTTTAAAGTATAATGAAAAGATCGAGTGTTCCATACTGATCAACGTTACAGAACGTCCTTCCAATGATTATTTTTTATGTGATATGACACTCGCGCTTAGAAGGCCCGTGTTTAATTCAACCTATAACTCCGTTCTTTTCAATTTTATAGATAAAGATGTGGAGATTGATTATATAGAAAACCAACCCCTGGATTTCAGTGTCGGGAACTTTACTTCCAATCTGACATCAATACTCGCTTTTTACACCTATCTCATGATAGGGCTCGATTTCGATTCTTTCCAGTTGAACGGGGGCAATCCATATTATGAGGCAGCTTCAATGATTGTAAATAATGCACAATCAAGTAATTATACCGGTTGGAAATCGGCTGAAGGGACCAAGAACAGGTTCTGGCTTCTTGAAAACCTTACCAATCCCTCTTATTCCGACGTAAGGAATTTCCTTTATGAATACCACAGGCTGGGACTGGATATTATGTATGAAACACCTGAGGATGGCCGTGAAGTTATACTGAACACACTAACGTACCTTCAAAAAGTAAAGCAATCCAGGCCGGGGCTTTTAATTCTTCAGATTATCAGCGATTCAAAAAGAGATGAATTTGTCAATGTGTTTTCTGAAGGATCCCCAACAGAGAAAACGAATGCGGTGAAATTCCTAAATGAAATTGATCCGTCTAATGCCATGACTTATCAGAAAATAATTCAGAAATAAACTGAATACCTGTATGTTAACCCACCTCGTCATAGAGAACTATGCGCTTATCGATCACCTCGATATTTCTTTTCATAAGGGATTTACGGTGATCACTGGTGAAACAGGGGCAGGAAAATCAATCCTTGTTGATGCCCTTGACCTTGTACTGGGCAAGAGGGCTGAATTGCAGGTATTACTTGATCCGGGCAGGAAGTGCATAGTGGAAGCTACATTTTCTGTCGGGAATTATAGGCTGAAACCATTGTTTGAGGCAGAGAACCTGGATTATGATGATTTGACGATCCTTCGCAGGGAAATTCACCCGACCGGTAAGTCGCGGGCATTTGTAAATGACACTCCTGTTACGCTCAGCCAGTTGAAAATGATTGGCGACAGGCTCGTTGACATCCACGCCCAGCACGCAACCACCTCATTACAGGACCCTGATTTCCAGTTAACTGTCATTGATAGCTATGCCGGCCTTGAAACGCAGCTTGCAAACTACCGCTTAAAGTTTGCCGAACTTAAAGAGGCAAGACAGGCACTTGCAAACTCGGTAAAGGCAGAGGAGAATGCCAGGGCAACGCTTGATTACAAGTTGTTTTTGCTTAATGAACTGAAAGAAGCTGAAATTGAACCCGGCGAGCAGGAACAGGCTGAAGAAAAGCTCAATATTTTAACGCACGCTGAAGAAATCAAGAGCACCTTGTTCCAGGTGCAGGATTATTTAAATGATGATGAGAACAGTACACTGAATATATTATCGCAGGCCGTTTCCAACCTGGGACGTGTAACGGCCTACCATCCGGGCCTGGGGGCCCTGGTCGAACGGTTAAATTCAGACCTTATCGACCTGAAAGATATATGCCAGGAACTTGCCCGTCTGAATGAAGGAATAGAATTCAGCCAGGAGCAGCTCAGCAAGATCCAGCAAAGGCTCGAGCTTTTATATAGTTTGCAGCATAAGCACCATGTGCAGTCGAACCTGCAACTTATTGAAATCAGGGAAAGAATTGAAGAAGAGGTAAGCCGGTATGCATCACTGGAAAGCCAGATCAAAGAACTGGAAAACAGGATTAAGTTACTGGAAACTGAAGTTGAAAATTTAGCCTCTCAGCTTTCATCTGCGAGAAAATCTGCTTTTACTCCACTGGAAGCGGATATAACCGCTTCTGTTCTGCACATGGGCATGCCTGAAGCAAAGTTTGAGATACGGCATGAATTCCTGCAATGGCCGGGATTTGATGGGAAGGATAAGATTGAATTTTATTTCAATGCCAACCGCGGCCATTCTGTTAAACCCCTCGCGGAGATCGCCTCAGGCGGCGAATTGTCGCGTGTGATGCTGAGTATCAAATCGATCATTTCTCACAAAAAACTATTGCCGACCATAATATTCGATGAAATTGATAATGGATTATCAGGTGATGTTGCGGGAAGGGTAGGGGATGTCCTGATTTCCACGGCAGCAAGGCTACAGGTCATTGCTGTGACCCATCTTCCGCAGATTGCAGGAAAAGCGCATCATCATTATTCGGTATTCAAACACTCCAAAAACAATGTGACATTCTCAAATATAAAATTCCTTGACCACAAAGAACGGGTTGCCGAACTGGCCAAGATGATCGGAGGCAGGGAGCTCACTGAAGCTTCCCTCGCCGCAGCAAACGAATTATTGACGACAACCCGGGAAATTCATTAGTTTTTAAAAACGATAAAAATTAGTAAAATGACTTATAATCTACTTAAGGGAAAAAAAGGGATAATTTTTGGCGCATTGGATGAGAAATCCATTGCATGGCAGGTTGCCTTAAAAGCCTTCGAAGAAGGGGCTGAGTTTACACTGTCCAATACCCCGACTGCCATGCGTTTCGGTACCGTTGACGAACTGGCTGCAGCCTGCAATACTATTGTGATCCCAGCCGATGCAACCAGCGTAAGCGATCTTGAAAATGTTTTCAAAACAACGATGGAAAGATACGGAGGCAAAGTCGATTTTGTGCTGCATTCCATCGGTATGTCGATGAATGTCAGGAAGAAAAGGGTTTATAATGAAGTGGACTACGATTATTTTAAAACGACACTTGATATTTCAGCCTTATCCTTTCATAAGCTCCTCCAGGTTGCTTTCCGTATGGATGCTATAAACCAGTGGGGATCCGTCCTGGCCCTTTCCTACATCGCAGCCCAGCGGACACTGTATGCCTATAACGATATGGCTGATGCCAAAGCCCTCCTTGAATCGATTGCGAGAAGTTTCGGATATATTTACGGCAGGGAAAGAAAGATCAGGGTGAACACCATTTCGCAATCACCTACTTTGACAACAGCAGGTAGTGGTGTGCGTGTAATGGGTGGCCTGATGGATTTCACTGAACGGAACTCACCGCTTGGAAATGCTACAGCCGAGGAATGTGCCAATTATTGTATCACCTTATTTTCAGATCTGACTAAAAAAGTTACGATGCAGAACCTGTTCCATGACGGAGGATTTTCAAGCATGGGTATGAGCCTCAAGGCAATGGAAATGTATAACAAGAGTTTTAATTGCGAGCATTGTTAAGATTTATAGAAGACGGCTTTGGCTTATATCAATATTATTTTATATTTGTTAGTGAATTCTTTTACTAATCTTAATAATCCGCTTAATACCTGATGTATGATTGACTTTCAATTAGAGAAAAGACAGCTGGAGATCATTGAAAAGTACCGTGATTTCTCGAACCGGTGGATCGTTCCAAACCGGATGAAATATGACGCCTTGGCCACATTTCCCTGGGACATTGTCAAAGCCGCTTACGACGAAGGGATCATCAATGCCTCGTTACCGGTTGAATTCGGTGGCCACGGGCATAATATCCTTGATGGGGCACTTTCATCAGAGGAACTTGGTTATGGGTGCACGGGCATCGGTATATGTATTGATGCCAGCACACTGGCATTGACACCGCTCTTGCTTGCCGGCACCCCTGAGCAGAAAAAGAGGCTATTCGGCGAGATCATTGAAAAGAAAGGTGTTGCTGCTTATGCCCTCACTGAACCGATGGCTGGATCAGATGTACAGGGGATCAAATCAACCGCGATCAAGCATGGTGATAAGTATATTTTAAATGGCCATAAGCGGTTTATAACCAATGGTGAAGTTGCTGAATATATCACAGTTTTTGCCCTGGCTGACCCTGACCGCGGTTCTCGGAGCCTGAGTGCATTTGCCGTTCATAAAGATTCCCCCGGGATGACAATGGTTTCACGTCTTGATAAGATGGGACAACGGGCATCGGTTCAGAACGAGATAAAATTTGAAAATGTGGAAGTCCCGGCAGAAAACCTTTTTGGCGGGGAAGGCTATGGCTTTTTAATTGCCATGAAAACTTTCGACCGGACCCGGACCGGCGTGGCTTCAGCAGCCGTCGGAAATGCACAGTCAGCCTATGATTACTCGCGTGAATGGGCCAAGAAAAGGATCCAGTTCGGCCACCCGGTCACCAACCTTCAGGGAGTTTCTTTCATTTTAGCCGATATGGCCACTGAAATCGAAGCTGCCCGTATGCTGGTTCACCGTGCGGCATGGGCTTATGATACACAGCAAAAAGATTTTTCCAAGCTTTCTGCTATGTCGAAATACTTTGCTACCGACGTAGCCATGAAAGTGACAACGGATGCGGTCCAGGTTATGGGAGGGGAGGGCTATTCAAAAGAGCATCCCGTCGAAAAAATGATGCGGGATGCCAAGTTATCACAGATTTATGAGGGAACTAACCAGGTTAACAGGCTGGTCGTATCAAAGCATATTCTAAAATAAACCGTTAAAAAGTATAACGGGTATCATAAATAAGCCTGTCGGCAATACGCCGGCGGGCTTCTTTTATATCAACAGGGGCAACATTGGTAAAGACATCGACTGCACGGTTTAATTTCTTCTGCATCTCGCCTTCTTCACATGAATTAATTGCATCCTTGCCTGATTTGGCCAACTTAAAAGCTGCTTCGTAAACAAATACATCAAGGATGTCCTGGTAAATGGTGATATGCTTGTCATCGAAATACTTCCGCATTTTTTCAACACGCAACAGGGTCGATTCGGCCGTATAAAGCTGCATCATCATATCGGCCACACACATCATGATCTCCTGCTCATTGATCAGGTTCTTGCGGTACCTCTCGGAGAAAGCATGGATAACCAGCAATGTGGCCTTTTTGAAATTGTGGATATAATGGTATTTCTCCTCAAAGTAGCCGGGGAAGTTATGCTCAGTTTCTTCAAGGGAGTCGATCGAATCAAAGATGATCTTCGCATTGCCGAAAAGGTCAAAATCCCCTTTTTGTGCTTTTTTTATTGCAGAGTCGGCGGCAAGGAGCCTGTTAATTTCATTGGTTCCTTCAAAGATCCTGTTAATGCGGGAATCACGATATGCCCTGTCAATCGGGGCTTCCGCTGAATAACCCATACCACCGTATATCTGGACGGCTTCATCAACCACAAAATCCAGGGCCTCAGAGCCATAAACTTTTAACATAGCACATTCTACAGAGAACCTGGCGATGGCTTCGATCTCGGCCTTGCCTTTTTCAAGCCCTGCCTCCAAATTCATCTTGGCCGCTTCCTCAATGTTCATGCTGGTGCGGTAAACAGCCGATTCATTGGTAAATGTCCTGATAACCTGCTCTGCCAGCTTGTGCTTAATCGCCCCGAAACTGGAGATCAGTGAGCCAAACTGTTTTCTTTCATTGGCATAGTTGACCGATTGGTTGATGGCACGCTTGGCTGCACCCAGCACAATCCCGCCTAATTTGATCCTGCCCATATGAAGGATGCTGAGGGCAATCCTGAATCCTTCTCCCGGCTTTCCCAGTAAATTCTCGACAGGCACCTTCACATCATTGAAAAAGATCTGCCTGGTCGACGATCCTTTGATGCCCATCTTATGTTCTTCGGGGTTCATACTGATCCCGGGGAGGTTGCTATCCACGATAAATGCACTGAGTACCCGGTCATTGTCGATTTTGGCAAAAACGGTCAGTACATCGGCAAAACCACCGTTGGTGATCCACATCTTCTGTCCGTTCAGGATGTAATGCCTGCCGTCGTCGGAAAGGGTAGCTTTGGTGCGGCCGGAGTTTGCATCCGAGCCGGCATTGGGCTCCGTAAGGCAATAAGCTGCAATCCATTCACCGGTTGCGAGCTTGGGCAGATATTTACGCTTCTGGAATTCATTTCCGTAATAAACAATTGGCATGGTACCGATCCCAACATGGGCGGAATAAGCAACGGTGAAAGAATAACCGGCGCCCAGCGATTCATTGGCACGCATAGCTGTAAGGAACGATTGCCCGAATCCTTCATACTCTTCCGGGATGGAAATTGCAAGAAGACCCAGTTCTCCGGCTTTTCCCAATAATTTTGGCATCAGGCCAAGTTCCTGCTTGTCAATACGGTCAAGCATCGGGAAAACTTCAGATTCGAGAAAATCATCACAGGTCTGTGTGATCATTTTTTGCTCTTCATTGAATTCCTCAGGGATGAAAATACTGTCTGAAGTCACGTCCTTTACCAGGAAATCACCACCGGTAATGTTTTTGCTTTGGTCCATCTTCTCGTTTTTTAATTTTCGGCAAATATAAATAAATAATTATAGCTTCTTTGCCCAACCGGAGCGCGAGCAATACAGGATCAGGGATTAAAAATTATTAACTTTTTGAATTTTATAATATTACTTTCCCCGGAAAACACTGATTAACGGATTCACCATTTAATTCCCCGTCACCATGAAAGAAATAGTAATAATATCAGGGGTAGCGGTTTTATTGATAATCCTTACATATCGCTTCAGGAAAATGATCATCCTGGCTTTCCTGAGATTGATTTATGGTCAGTACAGTTATGAATTCCTGAGCACCTATAAAAGGTTTTTTGTCCGCAGCCCTTTCCAGTATTGCTTCAGGGATGATTTCATCTCACACTTATTGTTTGTATTGTCGAAAAAGGATGAAATCCCTACGTATAAATCACAAAAGGATATCTACTTTGAAAATACCCCATATTTCATTCATTATAAAGAATTTCTGAAACAAAGAGGAAATCCATACTGTTTCAACGCCTTTGTTTTTCACCAGTATGATTTCGAGATCAAAGCCCTGGGTTACCAGGGTAATATTGCAGGCAGCAAGGCTGTTACCCTGTTTTATTTTATGAATGATTCCTTTTTTATGGGTGAATATATCTTTAAGAACCCAAAGACTGATGTAAAGACCAGCCTTATTAAACAATTTCTTGACAACACTCAGGTTACGGGAGATAATTTTTATATCGAAAATACCCGGAACCGGATCATTCATTACCAGGATACAGGGTTTACTGTAGATATAAAATACCTGGATAAAGAGGATGAAAATATCATCAATAATCTGAATGGATACTATAACCTGGTTACAGGTAATAAGACAAAAAAATCCTGAAAAATATTATATCAGGGTTTTTCAGTTACGATCTTTATCTCATCGGTCTCTTTGTCATAATCAACAAAGATCGTAGATCCGGCTTCAATTTTGGTTTTAATGATCTCTTCGGCCAGTGGGTCCTCAAGGTATTTTTGAATGGCCCTCTTCAACGGCCGGGCACCAAACTGCACGTCCCATCCTTTTTCGACGATATAATCTTTTGCCCTGTCGGTCAGCTGGATGGAGAAACCAATCTCTTCAATCCGTTTAAAGACATACTTTAATTCAATTTCAATGATCTTGTGGATGTCTTCGATCTCCAGGGATTCGAAAATGATCACGTCATCAATCCGGTTAAGAAATTCAGGGGCGAAAGTTTTCTTCAAAGCGCTTTCAATCACACCCCTGGCATAGTTGGAACGGGCTTGTCGCTTCGCTGAAGTAGTAAAGCCGATACCTTCACCGAAGTCTTTCAACTGGCGCGAGCCGATATTGGAAGTCATGATAATGATCGTATTCTTGAAATCGACCCGGCGGCCCATACTGTCGGTGAGAACACCGTCATCGAGTACCTGGAGCAGCAGGTGGAAAACATCAGGATGGGCTTTTTCAATTTCATCCAGTAAAACGATAGAGTAGGGCTTTCTCCTGACTTTTTCAGTAAGCTGGCCACCTTCTTCGTAACCAACATAACCCGGAGGGGCACCGACAAGGCGCGATACGGCAAATTTTTCCATGTATTCGCTCATATCAACCCTGATGAGGGTATCCTCAGAATCAAAAAGGTATTTGGCAAGAACTTTTGCAAGATGGGTTTTCCCGACGCCGGTCGGCCCGAGGAAAATCAGGGAGCCGATGGGTTTCCGCGGGTCTTTCAATCCTGCACGGTTTCTCCTGATCGCTTTTACCACCTTTTTAATAGCTTCATCCTGACCAATCACTGACCCCATCAGATCAAGCTCCATGTTCACCAGCCGGGTCCCTTCGTTCTTGGCAATTCTTTGTACCGGGATACCGGTCATCATGGCAATGACTTCAGCAACATTATCTTCGGAAACCAGTTCCCTGTTGATCTTGGATTCTTCGTCCCATTTCTTCTTGGCCACGGCCAGGCTGTCCTGCAACTTTCTCTCCGAATCGCGGTATTCCGCTGCTTCTTCGAATTTCTGGCTGTTAATGGCGCGGGTCTTTTTCTGGCGCACTTCCTCGATCCGGCCTTCGATATCAATGATTTCAGAAGGGACGTGGATATTGGTGATGTGCACCCTTGCACCGGCTTCATCCAGGGCATCTATAGCCTTATCCGGGAGGTAGCGGTCGGTAATGTACCGGTTGGTAAGCTGCACGCAGGCATGAATAGCTTCATCGGAATATTTTACCAGGTGGTGGTCCTCGTATTTTTCCTTGATATTGTTAAGTATCTGGTAAGTTTCTTCAGTGGTTGTAGGGTCGACAAGGACCTTCTGGAACCTTCTTTCAAGGGCGCCGTCCTTTTCGATGTACTGCCTGTATTCATCGAGTGTAGTAGCGCCGATGCACTGGATCTCTCCACGGGCGAGCGCAGGTTTGAACATATTGGATGCATCCAGCGAACCGGAAGCATTTCCGGCGCCCACAATGGTGTGGATCTCATCGATAAAAAGGATAATGTCCGGGTTCTTTTCAAGTTCATTCAGAACGGCTTTCATCCTTTCCTCGAACTGGCCGCGGTATTTGGTTCCGGCAACAAGTGACGCCAGGTCGAGGGAGATGATCCTTTTATCAAACAGTGCGCGGGAAACTTTCCGTTTAACGATCCGTTCTGCAAGGCCTTCCGCAATTGCCGATTTACCAACACCGGGTTCGCCGATAAGGATCGGATTGTTTTTTTTGCGGCGGCTCAGTATCTGGGCGATTCGCTCGAGCTCTTTTTCACGACCTACAATAGGATCAAGGCGGCCTTCCTCGGCAGCTTTGGTAATATCACGGCCAAAATTATCAAGCACAGGGGTTTTAGACTTGGAATCACCGGGTTTCCGGGCTGTATTACCATAAGCCCCGCGTCCGCCTTCCTCGGCCTCTTCATCGGAAGGATCGCCCGGAAGCTCATTTTGTGGCAAAGCAGGCGAATCGTCTTCCTCTTTCCCATTATGGATCTTCTTGAGTTCTTCCCTTACGGCATCATAATCAACCCCGCTTTTCGCAAAGAATTTGGTGATGATGTTATCTTCATCACGAAGTATGGAGAGCAACAAGTGTTCTGTCCCGATAAGTTCACTATTGAACATCTTGGCTTCAAGATAGGTGATCTTCAATGCCCTTTCCGCCTGCTTGACCAATGGGAGATTGTCGGCATTCTGCATAACTTCTTCGGGATTGGCAACAGCTTTTTCGATCATTTTCCTGACTTCGTTCAGGTCCATGCCAAAATACTTCATCAGTTGCACAGCCAATCCTTCTCCCTCCCTCAGTATACCTAACAGGAGGTGTTCAAGACCGATATAATTGTTACCAAGCCTGACCGCCTCTTCACGGCTGTAAGAAAGTACATCTTTGACTCTTTGCGAAAATTTAGCTTCCATCTCGTTGTATCAGTGACCACTATAATTGCACAAAAGTAGATAAAATCATCATTGATCGTCCAGTTTATTCCTTCCCGCCAGTATAAACACTTATACGAAAATAAGGTTCAAAGAGTTGGCCGGGTAACTTTTATCCACAACAAATCTACTTCTCCCACAGGCTACTTTATGCCTTTATTTTTTTTAAATATAAACATGCCCATGTTAGTAATAAAAAGGTGAATAAAACGGTTCCCGGCTTTTAAAAATTAAGTACCTTCGCAACGAAGGTGTTGAAATATCAACGTGTTGGATAATAATGATTTAACAAATAATATGCAACCAGAAGAAGAAAAAATCATAAGGGTTAATATTGAAGGGCAGATGAAATCGGCTTACATTGATTATTCAATGTCAGTCATTGTTTCCCGTGCCCTTCCGGATGTCAGGGATGGATTAAAACCCGTTCACAGGAGAGTGCTGTTCGGAATGCTTGATTTAGGGGTGCTTTCAAACAGGCCTTACAAGAAATCAGCAAGGATCGTTGGGGAAGTACTGGGTAAATATCACCCGCACGGCGACACCTCTGTTTATGACGCGATGGTCAGGATGGCCCAGGAGTGGTCATTACGTTACCCTTTGGTTGACGGTCAGGGTAATTTCGGGTCGATCGACGGTGACAGTCCTGCAGCAATGCGTTATACCGAGGCGAGACTGCGAAAAATCGCCGAAGAGCTGCTGGACGATATCGATAAAAACACCGTGGATTTTCAGCTGAACTTCGATGATTCACTTGAAGAACCAAAAGTATTGCCGGCCAGGATCCCTAATTTGCTTATCAACGGGGCATCCGGTATTGCCGTGGGTATGGCAACCAATATGCCACCGCATAACCTCTCCCAGGTAATTGACGGAACTATAGCTTTCATCGATGACAGGGAGATCACCATCGAAGGACTGATGCAGTATATCAAGGCCCCGGATTTCCCCACAGGCGGGATCATTTACGGGTATGAAGGTGTGAGGGAAGCCTTTGAGACAGGACGCGGAAGGATTGTGATGCGCGGTGAAGCCCGCATTGAACCGGGCCATGGTGGGAAGGACAGGATCATCGTCACAAGTATACCATACCAGATCAATAAAGCCGAAATGATCCGCAGGACGGCCGAATTGATCAATGAAAAGAAAATAGACGGGATTACAGATTTAAGGGACGAGTCGGACCGCAATGGGTTACGCATCGTTTATGAGCTCCGCAAAGACGCGGTTGCCAATGTAATCCTGAATAAACTATACCAGTTTACCGCACTGCAGACGGCCTTCAATGTGAATAATGTTGCCCTGGTCCACGGGAAACCCAAGATGTTGAACCTGAAAGACCTGATTTTTTATTTTGTTGAGCACCGTCATGAAGTCGTTACAAGAAGGACGCAATATGAATTAGACCAGGCTGAGAAAAGGGCACATATCCTGGAAGGATTACTGATTGCCCTTGACCACCTCGATGCAGTCATAGCCCTGATCCGCGCAAGCAGGACCCCGGATGACGCTAAAGAAGGCCTGATGAGGGAGTTCCAGTTATCTGAGCTCCAGTCAAAAGCGATCCTTGAAATGCGTTTGCAGAGGCTTACAGGGTTGGAAAGAGACAAGATCAGGGCAGAATATGATGAACTGCTGAAGCAGATCGAGTATTTCCGCACCGTATTGGGTGATGAAAGCCTCAGGATGAAGATCATCAAGGACGAACTCATCGAAATAAAGAATAAATACGGTGATGAGCCACGGACGACGATTGAGTATACTGCCGAGGATTTCAGGATGGAAGATATGATCGCACAGGAAGAAGTGGTGATCACGATTTCACACCTTGGATATATCAAGAGGACTCCCCTCGTCGAATACCGCCGCCAGAACAGGGGTGGGAGAGGGGCCCGCGGAAGCGACCTGAGAGGGGAGGACTTCCTGGAGCATCTTTTCGTGGCCAATACCCATAACTACATGCTTCTCTTTACAGAAAAGGGCAAGTGCTTCTGGCTGCGTACTTACGAAATCCCGGAAGGAACTAAGAATTCCAAGGGCCGGGCGATCCAGAACCTGATCAATATTGAGCCGGATGATAAGGTGAGGGCATTTATCAAGATCAAGGACCTTACGGATGCAGAATACCTTAATAATAACTATATCATCCTTTGCACTACAAGGGGAACTATCAAGAAAACCACCCTTGAAGCTTTCTCGAGGCCGCGCCAGGCAGGCATTATCGCCATCAATATCAATGAAAACGATCATTTGCTGGCAGCCAAGCTAACCAATGGCACTAACGAAGTGATGCTCGCATTACGTTCAGGAAGGGCCATCAGGTTCAACGAAAGCAAAGTCAGGCCTATGGGAAGAAATGCCGCCGGAGTCAAAGGGATCACGCTGGGAAAAGGTGATGATGAAGTGATCGGGATGATCTGCGTGGAGAATGAAAACTTCGATGTGCTGGTCGTTTCTGAGAATGGATACGGAAAAAGGTCAAGTCTTGCAGATTACCGTGTGACCAACAGGGGTGGAAAAGGTGTTAAGACGATCAATATTACCACCAAAACAGGTAATCTTATTGCTATAAAGGAAGTCAGCGACACGGATGACCTTATTATTATCAACAAATCAGGGATCCTTATCCGTTTGGGCGTGAGTAACTTACGCGTAATGGGCAGGGCAACCCAGGGGGTAAGGCTGATCAACCTGAGGGATGAAGATGCCATTGCTTCCGTAGCCAAAGTAGAGTTCGTTGAAACTGAAGGGGAGGATGATGAGAATTTCGAAATCGATAACGAAGGAGAAGAAGATAGCCCTGAAGAAGAGGTTTTGTGAAATTTGGCAAAATAATTGTTTGATTTATATAAATATATAATTTTGTTAACTGATTAACAATAAACAAAATCTAAAATATCTATGAAAAAAACGATTTTAACGGCGCTGATCATGTGTTTTACCGTTGCGATGATTGGCCAGACCAGTGAAAGGACCTCAGCATTCAACTACCATCGTTACGGGAAACTTGATTTAGCCAAAGCCTCGATTGATAAAGCTGTCCTGAACGAAAAGACCATTATGGATGCGAAGACGTGGTTTTATCGCGGGAATATTTATTATGATATCGGGATCAGTACGGATTCAAATTTCCGCAAATTGGATCCCGACCCGTTCGGAGTAGCTTTTATTTCATATAATAAGGCTAAAGAACTTGATACCAAAGGGGAATTCACGACCGATATATTAAAATATACCATTGCTGTGGGAGAAGGTTATTATAATATAGGTGTGATCAATTATAATGAATCTAAATTCAAGGATGCTGCATTAAATTTCGAAAAGTCATTTGATGTGAGCAAATCTGTTAACAGGATAGATACATCTGCCCTGGTAAACGCTGCTGTTTCTGCGACGCAGGGCAATGAAACCGGTATGGCCAAGAACTACTACCAGAAGCTCATTGATATGGGGGTGCAGAAGCCGGATGTTTTTGCAAGCCTTTCTGAGATTTACAAAGCTGATGGGGATACGACGCTTGCTTTACAAACTATACAAAAGGGCAGGGTATTATTTCCGGAAGATTTCAATCTTCTTATAGCGGAAACTAATATCTACCTTGCGACAGATGAGAAGGAGAAGGCGATGACAAACCTTGAGACTGCATTATTGATGGATGCCAGCAATCCTTCGATCTTTTTTGCTGTCGGAACGATTTATGACCAGGTAGGCAGTGTGGATAAAGCTATCAGCGCTTATCAAAATGCAATCAGCCTTAAGCCTGATTATTTCGAAGCGAATTATAACCTCGGCGCATTATATGTGAACCAGGCAGCAGATATTCTTGATAAGGCCAACGATCTTCCACTGGATGCCGTAGCGCAATACGACATGGAAAAAGCCAGAGCTGACCAGATGCTGGAAAAATCTATTCCATATTTAGAGAAAGCACTGGAACTTTCACCTGATGATACGAACACAATGGTTTCTTTGAAGGAGATCTACACCAGGTTGGGGATGACCGAAAAGCTAAAGGCTATCGATGAAAAACTTCACAAGTAGATAAAAACAGAGGAGGGCCTACGAATAAGCCCTCCTTTATTTTCATTAATGCCATTTAACATAATATTAATTATTGGACAAAAGGGTAAATTAACCAATCAATAAAATTTATTCAGATATCGAATTTCCAACTACTTATATTTCAATCTATTTAGTCGTTCTTCTTTAACGGTTCAGTTAACTATTTTTCAATTGATGAAATATGAAATCTCAATGAATTTGACAATCTGTGGCTGTCAATGAGTTCTTGGGTAAACAAGGTCTTTTGGAGCTTTTCATTTGGCCAATAAGGTTGGTACGAAGAAATCGCCATTTAAGATCTTGATTAGTTAAAATAGAACAATAATGTGCATACTATTGGTAGCAGCAATGGAAAGATATAAAGGACTGTTTTTTATCTGGTTATATTTTTTGTACATTTACTTCTATATTGTCCACCCATATTCATTTATAATAAAATACCACTTAATTATATGGTTATTAAAGAAATACAAATACTTTCAGAAGCTTTATGGGAATCAGTTAAAACAGATTTGTCATTCTTCTCTCCAATTCAATCATTCGTCCGAAAGCTTGCTGATTTCAATTATGTAGATTTCAAAAAAGAAGATCTTACGGAACTTATAATTTACGTTAATAGAATAGAAAGTTTTTTTAAGGACTATCGTCCTACAGGTGGGGATTTCTACATTCCCCCCCAACAAACTGCTAGAAATGAAGAAACAGTGAGATCCATTTTGGCTCTAGTTAATGATTTATCGAACATGACAGAAGAACAATTAGCGACAGAAATTGAACTTTTTGTACCGAAATCTAAAAAAATTTCTTCTGGACATGGATATGTTTTTATAGGTCATGGTGGAAGTAAGGTTTGGGCAAGAGTTCAAGTCTTTCTCAAGGATGAATTAAATTTAAAAACAATATCCTATGAATCTGAATCACATACAAGCGAATCTATCATTAGCATATTAAATGAATTTTTAGAAAAGGCATCTTATGCAATACTAATATTAACTGCTGAGGACGAAACTATTGAAGGAAAAGTGAGAGCTCGGCAGAATGTAATACATGAAGCAGGTCTATTTCAAGGAAGATTGGGATTTGACAAAGTAATAATAATAAAACAAGATAAAACTGAAGAATTTACAAATATAAATGGATTACAGCATATTTCATTTACAGATGATAATGTCGAACAAACTTTCTATGAGTTGACCAGGACTCTAAAAAAAGCAGGTCTAATTATATAAAGATTACTAATTATTCACCCAGCACCCGGATAAAGGTTCTTAAACAGACGGTAATATATTACTCATTCAGATTAGTGTGAAATATTACTTTGCAAAACGAGAGAACAAGGGATAGGCTTCATACCCACCCCTACCCTACCCAATTATTTTTGCATCCGGTGTGCCGGATAAATGATTTTTTTGCGAAAACATTACATTTCCGTGTCCAGTAAACCTGGCACGAATGAAACGCCATTCCAATTCCTGATTATGCAGATCAGGACAAAAATGAGACGACTCAGGTGGGCGGCAAAAGACAGATTAAGGAGGCTTGGTGTTATTTCATTATTATTTAATGTAAATTTACTCCAGTGTGGAATGACTTCATTTATAATCCCAAATTCATCATTTATCTCATGCAAAATCTGTTTCTTAAGGAAGAATTCACTGAAAAAGATATTTTATCTGTAATCGAAAATGAATTAGAGGAATCTATTCATCTTGATTTCAAAGATGCTGCATCATTAGGAAAATCTGATAATCAAAGGAAAGAAATATCAAAGGATGTGGCATCATTTGCAAACTCTGATGGTGGATTAAT
The DNA here is from genome assembly GCA_964371595.1 of uncultured Bacteroidales bacterium. Lineage (GTDB taxonomy): Bacteria > Bacteroidota > Bacteroidia > Bacteroidales > JAGOPY01 > JAGOPY01. The sequence continues at coordinate 26,988 of CAYJNJ010000044.1, forward strand.
AATATACGGTATAAAGGAAAATGATCATAAAGCACATTCTTTATCATTTGTAAATGGAAATGAATTTACAAAAGAATGGCTTGAACAGATAATTAATACAAATATTCAGAGGCATATACCTGAATTAATAATTTTTCCTGTGAGGTTTGATTCTTCTAGTGAAAAGACAGTTTATATTGTAAAGATTCCTAGAAGTATAGAAGCCCCTCACATGTCTAAAGATAAAAGATTCTATAAACGATTCAATTTTGAATCTGTAATGATGGAAGAATATGAAGTTCGTCAATTATATGGAAGAAAATCCAAATCAAAGCTTGAAATTGGTGGCTATGTAATAACACTATTAGATGATGATCCTGAGGAAGACACGAGAAAGCTCAAAATCGTGGCTTCAATTGTCAATGATGGAGATATTCCTGAATCATCTTACAAATTAAACCTATATTTCAATAATCTTGATTCAAATACTACTTTAAGTTGGGATCCTTCAGAAGGTAACTATAGTTATACACGATATGAAGATAGTAGGGTTAAAATTTCCTCAATGCAAAATACAACCATTTATCCGACTGAATTTGTCGATATGATTAGAGTTACGATAACCATAAAAAAGAAAACGCTATTTGAGACATTAAAAAATCTCAACTTTGAAATTAAGTTATTCTATTCCAGTGGAGAAGATGAATTATCTGGTAATTTCACTAATACATTAAAAGTGCTTAACACTTAATTGATAATCAGAGCAAAATAATATACAACAACTTACTATTTAAAGAATAACAAAAATGATCCTGGATCGAATAAAACGCCATTCTAATTCCTGATCAGTCACAACTGGACAAACATGCAATGATTCAGTAAGGCAGTTAGGACAGCTCAAAGAGCTTTAAGATTAATTTATTATTTATTGTACATTTATGATAATATTTTGGCCTACTTAAAGGAATAAGGAAAATGGTTGACTATTTTGAATTAGTAAGTAAGGAACTGTTGAATAAATTAGATCAGATTAGACAGTTTGTAAAAAGGCATAATCCAACAATAGGAGTATTGACAGAAGAGATACTTCGGTCCTTTTTAAAAGCATATTTACCTAAAAGTGTGAGTGTTGAGCAAGGATTTATACTTTCTAAAGAGGGAAATATTTCAAAGCAATGTGATATATTGATTTATGATTCATACTTGTTTGCTCCTTTTTATAGAATTAATGACATTGTAATTGTCCCATATGATTCAGTAATTGCTGTAATTGAGGTTAAAACAACCCTGACAAAGTCGATTTTTCATAATGTAATTAACTACTTTGAGAATATTAGTTTTATCACTGAAGCTAGAAAATATCTTTTTATATATAATTCTTGTGATATAAATAATCTTGATATGTACTTTCGATCATTTAAACACAAAGGTGACTATCAACAATTTGATCATGATACATTTCTTTTTTTACCAGATGAAATTACAGGACTAAATAATTCCTATCATTTGTCCAAGGACTCTGTGAATGGAGACCGTGATGAGATTGGATATAGCTCGTATTTTTTTAATAATGAAAAAGGCACAGAAATAAATGCTCTTCAAAATTTTTATATTTCAGTTTATTCTTTAATTGAAGCGTATAATTATAGGTATAGAAACGTTGATGAATTACCAATAAAAAGAGATGAATTCTATAAAAAGGGTGAATTGAACAAGTATTTTGCGTTTGGACTATTTGACATGTAAAAAGATAAAAGACATTGACTCACTTTCATTAAATATTGAAAATTAATTATAAGTGGCTTAAGAAATAATGCAATGAAAATGAAACTATTAACCGTAATACCTTTTTTATTTGTAAGTTTTGGATTAAAAGCCCAGACGGCAAAAGATGTTGCAAGAATTGGGATTAATTCAACTGTTTCTGTTGTAGCTCTTGATAATGATAAACAGCCACTCGGTTACGGATCAGGCTTCATTCTCGAAAATGATTTGATAGTTACGAATGTTCATGTTTTAGAAGGTTGTCAGTCTGCCTATATATTGATGAATGATAACAAAACTAAATATGTCGCTAACTACTTTGTTTCCATAGATAAATCAAATGATCTTGTAATACTAAAGGTAACCGGATTAGTTGGAAAATCCTTAGCATTAGCCAGTGATGAATTACCAGAAATAGGCGAAAGGATTTATGCAATAGGAAATCCAAAGGGGTTGAGTGGAACATTTTCAGAAGGAATTGTTAGTGGAAGAAGGGAAATTGAAGATAATGACCTAATTCAAATTACTGCACCAATTTCACCTGGCTCAAGTGGTGGGCCAGTTTTAGATTCAAAAAGTGAAGTTATAGGAATCGCATTTGCAAGTTATTCAGATGGTCAAAACTTAAATTTTGCAATACCTGTAAAGTATTTAAAAATCTTGAAATCTTTAATAGGAATTGAGCAAAAAGTATCTACTATAGTACCAAAAACAAAATCACCTGTTGCAGGAACCATGAACCCAAATATAGAAGATGGTGTTATTGTCAGAAATATTGAGCCAGATGAGAATATGGGTAGGGTATCCTTTTCAATTAAAAATAATCTGGCATACACTGTAACGGATATTACGATACTAATTCTTGTCTTTGATGCAAGTGGTACGATCGTGGATTATAACGAGAGTACTTATTTTGAAACTAGATATTCATACTCAGATAATGTAGGAATTAGACCATTCCTTGCAAAAACTGTAGACTTTTTTGACAGTGAAGAAGAGGCCCCAACTGTAAGTCTGGGTTACGGTTATAAGGTAAAAGCTAGAGTTCTTGATTTTAAGATAGTAGAAGAATAGCGTCAAATATCATTTATGGATTTACAAGCAAATGTTTATACATAATTTATTTCCATAGATTAGAATCATACTTTAATTCAGCAAGTAAGTTTATACCGGAAACCGAAAAATAATCCCGATATGATTTTCAAAAACCGGTCAGTTAAGGACTCTCTGGGGCTTGTATCCTGGCTTAAGCCATGTAGTGTGCCTCCTCCCCTTTTATCAAGATGACTTCCTTCAACGCGGGATCATGTCCCAAGCGTAATACACACCATGCTATTCGACATATGCAATCTTTTCGCCAAGCGTATAACGCAGGGTTTTCATATCTGTTCCGGTATCCACTTGAATTGCACCGTCAAATGTAAATTCAGATATTCCGGTAACCAGTATCTCCTGGGTGTTTTGGTCGAAAACAACCATCTCTGCACCCTCGAATTCTATGATATCTGTTTTGAAACTGACATTACCAATAATTTCCATGACATTGCATTCGGTATCAAATCGAACAAGATCGCATTTAAATTCGTGATTCACTGGTTCTTTTACCGAAATTTCGTTTTGCGAAAAAACTGTGATACTGCAGAAAAGGATGAAGATGACAAGAATATTTTTCATAGCAACATTATTTTATGATTAACTTAACTGATTGCTTCAATCCATTCGTTTCGATAACTGCAAGATAGACACCTGAATGATAATCCGTTAATTGTACTTTATTTGTAGAAGGGCTCTCTAAGGATTTTTGACAGATAAGGCCTCCAACCATATCAATCAACCGGAAAGTAACATTTTCAAGGCCGGACGGAACCGTTATCATGGTGAAATCTTTCGCAGGGTTTGGGAAAACTGAACATAGACCAGAGTTTCCTTGATTTTCCATGATTTTCACGGCAAGATCACATTCTTCTGTTGTTGTACCCCAAACAGAAACTCCATTTTTGGCATAACATACCAACTCTGAATACCATTCAAAGAAGAACATATTTTCAAATAATCCCGAGGTAGCCCCTATGCCTTCAATTATGTATTCAGCACCCATTCCATTCAGCTGCATTCTTTTTTTATATTCCCCGTCGATGAGTATAGAATCAATAGCTGTGACAACAATTGGATCCGCGAAAGAGTATGTGTATGCGGAAATTACAGTATCGTTCAAATTTAGGTTAAAATCGAAAAGAAGTGTGTCCTGGTTCTCGAATAAAGTGAACCATTTATTATTTTCTTCCCTTAGAAATCCATGCAATACATGCTCATAAGGATAGATTTCGCCATTAGGAATATACCCGTAATAGCTATAACCTGATTGGTAAACCTTAGAGTACTCAACAGAATTTATTACTGTATCACCTTCGATAAAATCCCTGTATAAATTATTATAAAAGTCATAAGGTTCCCAGACCTGTTGGTAATTGACCCGCCATTCTGAAGTGATATCCAAATTATTGGTTTGAGCATAGATAATACCAAATCCTAAAGTAAAAATTAAAGAAATGAGTAAATTTTTCATGGTTTTTATTTATTAATTGAATGCATCAGTAAAACTGTAAAATCTTCATTTTTAACCAGTAAATTCAGTTTTTCGTTTGAAAGTATAAATTTAGATTATATAAATACAAAACGCAAATTACTTGAAGAAAAAATATTAAGCGGCATTTTTACCTGGATAATAAGAACCAATGTGCGACAGTTTCAGAAACAATGGTTGGGGTTGATTTACTGACGATTCAGATTTTTTTTACTTTTTAAAAGACTTACTGAAACCAACACTGCCAGATAATTGCCAGATAATTCATACAGCCCGTATGATCTGGGTGAAACAAACATGTTGTCGAACAGATACTCACCTTCTATGATGTTCTGAAAATTCATAACATAAATAATTCTTGATTTCAGAAGTACCTTGTTTACAGGGAAAATCAGCCCGGTTCCAATTTCAAAGCTGCCTTGAACAGCATTATCAGGGCTGACCATTCTCATTCCAAAGACTTCACGGGATTCATTTTGATCTGGGTTAGAAAAAATTAAACTATACGATGCTTCTCCATGCGGGAAATACAAGGCTCTCAGTCCCGTTGTGAAAAAAGCGAACAACTTTTTGTTGACTTGTATGTTCAAACGGGCAAGCAATGGAAATGAAAAAGAAGGCATTGCATACATTTTTGCTTCATCCACACAGTCTTCTGTAAAATGCGGGTAAATATCTTCTTCTTTGATGCGATATTCAATACTATAAACAGGTTCATAACCAACGATTACACCAGTTGTGAATGACCACTTACCATCCGGAATAAAATCATACTCAAAACCAGCATTAAAACTCCAGATTGGTCGGTTCTCGAATGTGTACTCCCCATATTCAGGGTATAATTTGGCTTTATTATAAAGAGCCGGTCCGGCGATGATACTCCAATGGCTGTATCTCGATAATTCAGGGTAGTATGTATTGCTTTGGGCAAAAGAGGCTGGTACCAGGAAGATAACAAGGAACAGGACAATTAACATAACGAAGGTTTGATTATTAATACAAACGCCCCGTTACTGCTCAAAATTGCAATCTTGAATTAATTTGCAACTTAAATGAAGCGAAAACTTCAGATACAACGCGTTATCAATAAACAGCAACTGTGATAGTCGTTCTATTAATTTATTAAATTTACTCCTATAATTTGCAGATAAGTTGATATTATGAAAAAATATTTTGTTATTCTCCTTTTTATAAGTAAGTTAACCTTTTCGCAAGAGGTTCATGACACCAGCTACTTCTTTGGAAACATATTCCAAATAAACTCAATAGATCCATTAGACAGCAATTTCAATGATCTGAATTTTTTACAGGAGGTTTTTGAAGGTGTTGATGTCGTGTTATTAGGGGAACAAGCCCATGGTGAAGGAAGTGTTACTCTTGCAAAAACCCGGTTAATCAAGTACCTTATTGAGGAACAAGGATTCAATATAATTGCATTTGAATCGGGATTTTTCGGTACATATTTAGCAGAATACTTTATAAAAACCCAAAAAAATCCTGAAGTATTCATCCAAAACTCAATCGGGCCCATGTGGGCTAACACCTTAGAATTTAATGAAATGCAAAATCTACTTATAAATAATATAAGATCCAATAAACTGAAACTTTATGGTATCGATTGTCAGTTTACGAAACTTGATTATAACACTTATATGAATAGTCTCAATTCAGTTCTCAAGAAAAATGAGTATTCAATTGATTCATCATTATATCTCATATTGTCTAACTATTTATTCCCCAGAAGCCTATCACAAGAGCGATACTTTTTAAATGACTCAGATTCCTTAGCTTTTTTTAAAGGAATGGATGAACTGCTGACAGTCACTTCAAGATTTCAAATCAGTCCGAATAGTCCAAACGATTTTTATTATCAGACGTTAAAAAATTATCTTAAGAATGTAATACTGACTATTGACAACATGCATCAAATACCAATATATACAATTGATAATTTGCGTGATGCTCAAATGGCTGATAATCTCTTATGGATATTAAAACATAAGAATTCTGAAGATAAATTAATCGTTTGGTCGGCATCGATGCATAATGCACGGAATATTAAATCAATTGCAGAAGTCGGTGATACTTTATTTTACAATAGATATATTCCAATGGGTCAAATTATTCATGACAGTATTGGAAACAGGATGTACTCGTTGGCTTTTTCATCTTCATTTGGGTATTTTCAAACTCCTTATATGATGAATGAACCAAAAGTGATAACTTCGAAGAGTGAAAATTCAATTGAAAGCCTCTTTATATCCCGCAATATTAAATATGGGATAATAGATTTTAAGACCTCTCCTACTAATACTTACTTGTATAAAGCAATGTACTCAAATCCTCACGGGCATAGGAATGTTAAAGCAATTTGGCCGTCAATACATGATGGGATCTTTTATATAGATACAATTCAACCACCACACCTCCTTGCAAATTGATGGTTCAAGTATACCTTAATCTATTTCTCAGAAATAAGCCAGGCATTACACGAAAGAAACGCCGTTGATGTTGTTGAGACCTTTGACAAAATTTACAGTTCGAAGGTCACTTTCCGCAATTCGAAGATCACAAACCAGCAAAGACTTCTCTCCACCGGAGAGATATGTTTATAGCAAACACGAGGGAAATAAAACAAAAAGCCCCTCCCCTAGATAATGTTGTTTTAATGCGGTAATCCTTCATGGGGAGGGGTTTGGGGAGGGGTATATTCAACGTCGGTTTAACATTGAACATCGAACATATTCTGCAAATATTATCCTTAAAATGGTCAATGAAATTATCAATGCTCAACGTTCAATGCTAAATGCTCAATGAATCACATCCCTCCCCTTTATCCCCTCCCATGCCAATTTTTTCTAATAAATTAAAATTATCACGGGAGGGGAAAATATTATCTTCTTGCAATTTCCTCTGCTATAAACGTGGAATTCCTGTGGAATTCATTCTCATATTATAGAGTCTGCAAAATTCTAAAGCTTCCAGCTTGTGGCTTGATGCATGAGGCTTGAGGCAAATGGCTTGCAGCATCCAGATTAAATCACAAATATCTTTCTCGTAATCACCGATTCCCCGCTCTCAATTCTGAAATAATAAACGCCGCTATTCAGTCCGTCTGCTTTGAAAATTTCGTTGTGCATTCCTGCGTCCTGAATTTCTCTGACAACCGTCGAAACTTCTGCGCCGGTCAGGGTAAAAACTTTCAGGGAAACAAATCCTTTTTCCTGCAGATTATAACGGATCGTGGTCTGGTCACTGAACGGGTTCGGGTAATTCACTATGTTTACGATACTTAAATGCTGGTCATTTTCAGCAATATTAACGTAAGAAGGTGTGATCAGCGAATAATAAACGTCCTGCTCGCCGTTGAACGTGGCAGCCCATGCCAGGTGTGCGCCGGCTTCATCAGAATACATATCGAAGTAATCGCCCATTTTATCCTGCTGCGGCCAGCCGACATGCGGATCAAAGGATTCGGATAACTTAACATTCTGCGTCCATGTCACCCCTTCATCCAGCGAATACGAATAATATAGCGCCGAGTTCACAAATCCGGGATTATCCCTGGTATCGAGCCATATCACGTCGATGCGGCCATCCGGTGCAACCGACATGGTCCCGAACCACTGGTAATTGAAGTTACTGACATCATCATTGACCCTCCATGGGGCGCTCCAGTTCAGGCCCCCATCGGTGCTGCGGGCAAACATGATATCGCAGGGATCGGAATTGGCATACCTTTGAACAGAGCATAAAAGGTAGACATTGCCATCT
>CAYJNJ010000045.1:0-12913 GCA_964371595.1 uncultured Bacteroidales bacterium
GCCGTGCGTCATTCCCGCGACAGCGGGAATCTGCCAGCCCAAGCGGGAATCTGCCAGCCCAAGCGGGAACCTGCCTGCCCGAGCGGGAATCAGTCAGCGAAAGCGTGAATCTGCCAGCGAAAGTGGGAAATTATTAGAGGTAGTAAGTATTATTATCAAAAATAAAAACTGCACGGAACATGGTCTGATCTAATTTGTTGATTTCTCCTGTAAAGGATATGTATTTCCAGTTGAAACCCAGGGCTATTCACGTTTGTCCCCTCGGGACAGAATCACTCCACCACCCCACCACTTCACAACTCCACCACTTCATATCACCTCAATCTTCGTCACCAGCCGGTTCCCATCTTCATCCACCAACGTCAACACATGCTCTCCTTTTCCCGGCGAAAGGCTCATTTTATGAATGTCGCGGGTATAACCAAGGTATTCTCCATCGAGATGCCAGTAGATCATTGTGGAGGGGATCTGATGCGCTGCCTCGAAGACGGCTTCTCCCGGCTTGCCGTCATGGCCAACGGGGATCATGAGCTTCTTATCACCGGCAGGATAAATGAACTGCATGAGTTTCTGACGGTCGTCGCTGCAGCCGGCCAACAATGGCGGCAATGGCTTATAGAACGGGTCCCTGAATTTATAATAAGCGCCCATGGCGGGAGGAAGGATAAACCAGGGGGTGTTGACGATTTTTTCAGCCGGGTAGCAATCGGCATTGACCCGGTATCGGCCGGAGGCATCAAGGTGTACAAGGCGGTGGTACGGACAGGGTGCTGAACGCAAACCTTCCAGGCAAATGAAAATCGAGTCGCGCTCCGGGCAATAAACAGAGGGACGATGACCGCTCTGCCTGCAGACTTCTGCCTTCTCCAGTTCATCATAGGGCGCGCTGAACCAATGAGCGGATGCCGGAAGCAGCCGGAACACTTCGAACATCAGCGGTGCGGCGGCTGAAACCCCTGTAAGCCCCGGCCTGCCTTCGCCATCGGCATTGCCAACCCACACGCCGACGAGGTAATCCGCCGTCATCCCCACCGACCAGGCATCGCGGAAGCCAAAGCTGGTGCCGGTTTTCCAGGCTATCTCGCGGGAGGAGGCAAAGGCCTGCCAGCCTGCCTCTTCGTCGGGGCGGTTCACATCGCGCAGGGCATCGAGCGTGAGCCATGCGGAGCCGGCTGAATATGTCTGCTGCACACCGCTGTAATCCCTGTCATTCTCAATATAGCTTTTCAGCGTCCTGCCCATGCCGGCATACATTGAGCAGACATCCCACAACCGTACCTCCGCACCGCCGAGGATCAGCGACAGGCCGTAATGCGATGAAGGCTTTGTAAGTGTAGTCATGCCAAGCTTTTTCAGCATATCATAAAACGGCTGGACACCGTATTCTTTCAACAAATAAACGGCCGGGATATTCAATGATCGGCTCAGGGCCTGCCTGGCGGGCACAGCACCATCATAAGTCTGGCTGAAATTCTTCGGGGAAAATCCGGAATAATACGACGGCACATCGGGAATAAGCATCCCGGGCAGCAATTCCCCTGCATCCAGCATTGCAGCATACAAAAAAGGCTTCAGGATGCTGCCACTGCTACGCGGGGCCATGATGATGTCGACATCAGGACTTTGGGAAGGATCCGCCTTATCAGCCGTATTGCCCACATAAACAAGCACTTCATCAGTATTAAGGTCCAGGACAAGAATGGCCGCATTGAAAATCCTGTTGGCGGCAAGCAATGGCTGGTACCTTTGGCCAACAGCCAAAACTTTTTCCTGCAACCCGCCATCCACGGTGCTGTAAAACTGCTGACCCGGCTTTTCTTTATAAATTTTCCCTACAAGGTGCGGGGCCAGATCGGGCAAGGGGAGCGGGTTCTGCGGCAAAGGCTCGTCGCAGGCAAGCTCATAAGTGACCTCGTCAATAATATCCTCCTCAAGTAATCTCTTTAAAAGCCGGTTCCTCTTTTTAAGTAGCTCGTCGCGGTTCCTTCCCGGGTGAATGGCTGCCGGCGCATTCGGAAGCACTGCAAGGACAGCGGCTTCGGCCCATGACAGTTCCTCAGGCGGACGGCCGAAATAACGCCATGAGGCTGCACCAAGACCTACGGTGTTCCCTCCGAAAGGGGCATGAGATGCATACATCGAAAGGATGCTCTTCTTGGAAAATGAAACTTCGATCCTGATTGCCAGCCAGATCTCCACCAGCTTCTCCCCTACCGTTCGCGGTTTCCCTTTCCTGGAAAGCCTGATGGTCTGCATCGTAAGCGTGCTTCCTCCACTGACCACTTTTCGTGCACGGACATTCTGAATCAGCGCCCGGCCAAGGGAAACGGGATTAAAACCGGGATGCCGGTAAAAATGCCGGTCTTCAAACTGAAGCACGCAGGTGGCATATTTATCCGGCACGGAATCAACAGCGGGGAAGCGCCATTGGCCATCGGCAGCGATCCTGGCCCCGAGCAGCTTCCCATTTCGGTCGTAAACCGCCGTGGCATACGGGTCATCAAAAAGCGGGGAAGGTAGTGACAGCCAGAATAGCAGCAGGACCAGGATAACAGCCCCGGTCCATGCCAGCCTCTTAGCGGACCACTTCGACCCAGCGGCCTTTGTTATTCGCATGAATATTCTCCTCATACATCGACTCACAATTTACCGCCGGTAAATAATACCTCCCGGTATAAGCCGCATTAAGCCTTACACGGAAGGTTTTCTTTTCATATTGCTTGAGCTTGAAGAAGGTGTAAACCCGGTCGTCGCGGTAGTCACGGTATTCAAAAATATCTTCCCTTAATCCTGTAGTCACATCCTGCACCCTGGTATTGATGATCTCCCATCCTGAAGGGAATACCTGGTTCAAAGCCAGATCAGTGTAAGAAAATAAAATGCCGGGATGTTCAACGGTGACTTCTGCCATGAAATCCGTCCCCTGCTTCAGGGATGAAATATCCAGCAGTTTTCCGGCATCATCTTTATATATCACGCTGAATTTCAGGTTTTCATATTCCTCAACTTCTTCCGTCTGCAATGGTTGGCCGTTTAGGGTAACATTCACAAAAAGTCTCGATCCGGCATTTTTATTCATAACCCGGAAACTTCCATTCTTTCCGGTTTTTTCCTCAAGATCAAGCATATAAATCGATTTTACTGATTTAACAGCCTCTTTGGCAGAATTTCCACCCTGGAATTCAAAATCAAGTCCATGATCACTGTTATCTCCAATATATCGCGCGAGGGCATAAAGGCTGAAAGCAGTTGTCTGTGTGCTATAATAGCTGGCTTGCAGATTTTTGGCGATCAATTCCATCAGTTGGAATGCTTCGGGCTCTTTCCTGAGCATGGTAAGGACTTCCAGGGTAAATGCCATATCGCGCAATTCCGAGCCATAAGTATAGCCTGCATTATCATATTTATCCGTCACCCCGGCAGGCCTGCCGGCGATCAGCTCTTCGGCCACTTCAGGCTTACCTGCATACAGGTAAGCTGCAGCCAGGATCCAGATTGACGAAGCCGAAAGGTTCCCGCCTTCCCTCATCCTGTTCATCGCGCTCATATTGGGCTTTTGCGCAAGGGCAAGGGTATAGAGGCGGTAAGCCTGGTCACAATGTTGCCAGTTATAATTCTCATTCGTCTGCTGCTTGAAATTGCTTGCTGTACGGTATTGATATTCCATCCATTTTTCCAGTAAACCGGAAGGCAGCAGGTAGCCTTTGTTCGCCGCTAAAACAAGGAAATGCCCTGCATAGGTGGTCGACCAGTGGTCGGAATAATACCCGCCCGGCCAGTAAGTAAGACTGCCGTCATTCATCGTCATTTTGGAAATTTTGTTGATCGCGGCCCTGATGTTCCTGTCGATGCTTATTTGCTTTTCCCTGCTGATATCTGTGAGATCGGAAAGGTAAAGCTGCGGAAAAACGCTCGAAGTGGTCTGCTCCAGGCAACCATAGGGATACCGGATCAGGTAATAAAGATGTTTGTCGAGGTTGAAGTCGGGGAAGCCGCTGAAAGTGAGCTGGCCGCTGTTTGTCCCTTCCATCCCGAAAAAAGAATAAGGAATATCCAGTAATTGGCTTGGCTCAATGACAAAGGTTTCAGTTTTAGTTATGACAGGGTTCGGATTGCGGATCTCGATCTCAAATTCCTGGGTAGCAGATTCTTTACCCGATGTTGCTTTGACCTTTATCTTCCCGGTTCCCACATTTTCCTTGACTTTTAGCTTGAAATAAGCCATCTGTTCCCCGGTTTGTGCAAATGATAAATTCCCCTCAGAACTGACCAGTGTAAGGGATTCATCAACTTCCACGGTTACGTCAACGTTTTTCACATTTTCATCCATAGCAAAAACGGAAACCGGCAGATCCACTTCTTCTCCGGGGCCAAGTACACGCGGAAGGGTGGCCAGCACCATCAGCGCTTTCCGGACAGGAGTGGTCTTTTCCGCATAGCCGTATGCGCCATCATTCCCGGCTATGACCATCGTCCTCACCGAGCCGACATAATTGGGCATAGTGAAACTGATCTCTTTATTCTCCCCTTTCTTCAGCGTGAAAGGCCCGGCATACTTCACGACAGGGATAAACCGCTGCGCTTTCTTATTTTTCGCAAGCGTGGCCTCTTCATCCCCGCCGATAGCCAGCACTTTTTCAAGTCGTCCGCCGTAAGCTCCGAGCACCAGGTCATACATATCCCAGGTTTTCACTCCCAGGGCTTCCCGGGCATAAAAAACGGTATGCGGATCAGGGGTCTTGAAGCGCGTAAGGTCAAGCAGGCCCTCATCTACCACGGCTACCGTAAAGGTCATTGGCCTGCCCTTGCTTTCACTGACTTTTATGGTGAATTTCTCTTCCGGTTTCAATTCATCCGGCATCGAGATCACAGGGCTTAATAAGGTCGATGGATCTTCGATCATCAGGGGAATTACACCGTACATCCTGATGGGCATATCGTTCACCGTCTGGCTATGTGGCTGGATGAGGCTCAGGTAAACATAGACATTCGGGGCCATGCCCTCGGTAATGGGTATTTCGAAGGTTTCTTCGGCCTCGCGGCACATTTTCCACTCGCTCGACAGGACATGGCTGCCTGATTCTATGCTTATTAATGCACGGCTCCCGGGCGATGCAGGGAAGCTGATGACGGCCTTTTCGCCGGTAAGGTACTTTTCTTTGTCAGCGGTAAAGGTCAGCATCGTGGCACCGGCCGGGTTTGCCCGTCCTGAGCGGTTGCGGAAAGAAGGCCAGTCGATATAGACCGGGAGCCCTGCCTGGTGGCCCCCTTCGGTATCTTTCACCAGGATCAGGAAACGGCCCCATTGCGGGTAATCAATCTTGAAATTGAAGGAGCCTTTACCATTAACCGCATCCACTGTTCCCTGGTAAACGATCTCGGCATCATGGCTCCCGATATAGTAAGCCAGGTCTTCTTCCCCTGAATTCCACCACCATCGCCATGAAATCCGGTAGATTTTGACCTGAAGGTCAGTGCAAGTCACAGGGCTCCCCTGCCAGTCGACGCAGGCCACCTCTACCCTGTTGTTTACGTCAGTCTCCAGCATTTCGCTGTAGCTTCCCCCATCCGGGACATGGATCCCGACATATTTTTTATAGGGTGAATACTGGCGGGTGAAAACATCGGTACTGAAATCGCCGCCCTTTTCGAAGGCCCTGACGAGGAAAATGGCATCCATCATGCCCGGGGCATTTTCCCTGAAAGGAAGCTCGAATGAAAAGTCGGCTTTGCCCTGGTTGTCAAGCTCTTTATCGAAAATATTCCGTTCCTCCGTCCAGGAATATGTTGCAGGATTTTCAAAAGTGAATTTTTCAAATCCTTTAAAGGCTGTCCTGGTCTTGCGGAAACTCAGGTTGACATTGGTCTTGATACCCGGCGCCACAGCCCCGTGAAGCCAGCGGACATCCAGGCTGCCTTGCGGGTTCTGTGAAAAAGCATTCAGCACCTCCTGGTTAAAATCCATCTTGATTTTCAACCGGTTAGGCTTGACCATTTCGATTTTCAGGTTCTTTTCAAAAACCGCCCCGCCGGCTTTAACCCTGGCACGCCAGTTACCTGTAGGCGCTTCCGGATCGGTGGGTACTTTGAAGAGATAGAAGCCATTTTCGGAAGCAGTATTTTTCGTGCTGTAAGCCAGTTGTCCCCTTGAATTTGTCAGGTCGAACTGAACGGGATAAGCTTCAGGTAGCTCATTCTGCGTATCATCGAGGATGAAAGTGAGATAAAGCGTATCGCCAGGGCGCCAGACCCCGCGCTCGCCGTAGATCATCCCTTTGAGGCCCTTTTGGACTTCCTCGCCGCTCACATCGAAATGGCTCATCGAAAGGGAATTGCCATCATCGAGCCGCATCCATGTCTTTTGATTATCCCGTGCCGCCTTCAGGAAAAATGGCCTGTTCTCCAGACTGATCTCAGCCATCCCATCAGAATTAGTCTTTACCTCGCCGACGGGCTGGTTCTGGAAATTATAAAATCCGACGGCAACCTCAGCCAGTGGCTCCCCGCTGACCAGGTTGGTGGCATAAATAATGAACTTCTTCCCGTCAGCCGACTTTGCAGTTACTCCGATATGTGAAGCCAGTATGAGTTTTTGATTGAACCGCTCATTTCTGTAATAGGAATTATGGCAGGGATTGTCACGCTGGCTCCAGTCATAATCTTCAGGCCAGTCATATTCCGAATACCAGCCAGGCGAATCCCATTCTTCCATTTTATCCTCAGGGAAAGTCCCGTCGAGGATGAATTCCGACAGGTCCGCCTTTTCATCGGTATTACAACCAAAGACAGAATATTCTTTCCGGAAATAAAGTTTCACACGGTAAACCGCCGCCGGGTCCTGGTCCATCAGGGAGGTAAGATCAAGCGAAAAGCTGTTCCACCGGTTCAAATCCCGTGATTTGTCATCGTCGAGAAGGATGGTTTTTGCATAAACCGGCCGGCCGTATTGCTTGAAATTATAATAGTTATTCCCCGAGAAATTATTTTCCTGGAGGTAATAAGGGATATTATTTTCAAAGATCTTAAAGACGAATACATCAATAGCCCTAAGGCTGACGGTCCGTATAGGAAGAAAAAGGCCTTCGGGATCGGGCATGATCAGCCCCTGGCCGATGAATTCCGCAGCAGGCTTTAACTCTTCGAACGAAACAACTTCTTCAACCCTTTCTTTGAGGGGTGCACGGGCATCATTCCGAAGGGAATTTTCTATAATGAGCGTCCTGTCGCCTTCCAACCGGTGCGCCGGGTAAAGCCGGACCAGGTTATTGTCGCTTACAAGATGGCAGGGATCGCCTTCTTTCAGGTAGATAAGCCCGGTAAGGTCCTGGGAAGGATCAACAGGGTCGGAAAGGATAATATCGATATATTGCTCTTCACCCTGTCCAAGGTTGCATCCCAGGTACAGGAATTCGAAGATGGAAGGGATCTCGAAGGTATACCGGCCTTCCACATCGATATCCAGCGGGGAGCCATCCCACGTAAGTTCTACTTCATAGGCTTCTTCAAGCCGGGGCAGGCTGTCGATCACAAAAACATATTCATTTTGCCCTCCGCCGGCTTCCCATTTCAAAGTAAGATCTGAATGCGGCGAAGAGGCTTCCACCAGTTTTTCAACCTCTTCCAGTTGCATCATATCGGCAGAGACCAACTTACCTTCTATCTTCTTCATTTTTTTATCCTTTTCCCCGATAGATACCAGGATACCGGGATAAACGCTGAAAGAAGGCTGAACGATTGTAAATTGAAAATTGAAAATTGAAAATTTGGTTGGCACCTCCATTATTTTGCCCAGGTTTAAGGTTGCCTGGACCGGTTTTCCGGCCGGCCAGGAACCGGCAGGCTTGAAAACCAGGAGATCTTCGGCGTAGAGCGTAGCCGTTCCTTTCACTGATGGCTCAAACGTTAAAATGTCGGAAGGAAGTTCTTTCCCAATTTCGAATTTCA
Source organism: uncultured Bacteroidales bacterium (assembly GCA_964371595.1). Lineage (GTDB taxonomy): Bacteria > Bacteroidota > Bacteroidia > Bacteroidales > JAGOPY01 > JAGOPY01. The sequence goes on from CAYJNJ010000045.1 coordinate 7,945, forward strand.
AATTTCCAGTTGCCAGCTTAATCCTGACAGGTTCATTTTTGGGGATAACGCCGGAGGTGTAGCCTGTGATATATTCTGCAAACTCGGCGGGATTCGCGATTTTGCGGGATTTCAGGCAGGAAGGGAAAAGGAAAATGACTGCAGCTAAAAAAAACAAGGCCCTGTTTTTCATATGGTTTGATATTAATTTCCTGATCAATGTGCATTTGCCACAAAATCACGAAAACACGAAAATTCACTAAAAAATCCAGTTTCTATCCCAGTTTTGTGGATTTCTGTGTTTTAGTGTTTTAGTGGCAAAATAAAACCGGCTTATCTGACTTTGATTCAACTGACAAGATACTAATAATTGTAGAACGAAAAAAACATTCTTTTCGTCTTAATCAATATCTTTGAACGGTATAAAAATTTCACAGTATGCCGGAAATATCTGCAGTGGTCATCACCCTGAATGAAGAGCACAACATAGAAAGGTGCCTGCTTTCGGTAAAAGATATTGCAGATGAGATCGTTGTGGTGGATTCTTTCTCCACCGACAGGACAGAAGAGATATGCAAAAAGCACGGGGTCAGATTCAGCACCCATCCCTTTGGCGGGTATATCGAGCAAAAGAGCTATGCGATTTCCATGGCGACTTATGATCATGTCCTTTTAATTGATGCAGATGAGGCGTTGAGCGAAGAGCTCAGGGAAGAGATTCAAAAAGTCAAGCATCACTGGACCCACGATGGTTATGATTTCAACCGGCTGAACAGTTTTTGCGGGCAATGGATCAGGCACAGCGGCTGGTACCCCGACAGGAAACTACGGCTGTACGACCGGCGCAAGGCATCCATAAAAGGCCGGAACCCGCATGATGAGGTAGTGATGGACGCAGGGGCAACGCAGAAGCATATCAAGGGGGCTTTGATGCATTACACGTATTACTCGGTAGAAGGGCACATACAGCAGATCAACCGGTTCACTGCCATCCAGGCGAAGGAGAACTATGAGCGCGGCAAAAAAGCCTCCTGGCTCTCGATCTGTTTCAGCCCTACCTACAAATTCATCCGGCATTATTTCTTCCTCCTGGGTTTCCTCGACGGTTATTACGGATTCCTGATCTGCCGGAACATGGCGTATTCTACTTTTCTCAAGCATGCAAAGCTGAAAGCGCTGTGGAAAATTCAAAGTTCAAAATTCAAAGTTCAAAAATGAATGAAAAATCGTCCGTCGTCCATGTTTAATCGTCCATGAAAAGGATATTTCTCTAATTTTGCAAAACAATCCGGGATGTTAGCTCAGTTGGTTCAGAGCGCATGCTTCACACGCATGAGGTCGGGAGTTCGAATCTCCCACATCCCACATACCCTCAACCTCATCCCTTCCCCCAGCCGGAGGAAGGGTTTTTTTAATCCCTAAGAATTATTTTCAAAACGCCGGGTATTTTTTGCGAAAATCCGGATAAACCTAAAATGCCGGCCCCCATCCCCGGGCCTTCCCCCAGTCGGGAATCGGCCCCCATCCCCGGCCCTTCCCCCAGTCGGGGGAAGGGAGAAGGTTCTATTTATTAATATTTAATTCTTCAATTATGGTAAAAATCAAAGGCAGGGAAGAATATCCCATTTATTTCGGAGCTACTCCAAAGATTCTGGGTATAGCTTATGATCTTAGGCAGGGAATGACTGAGGCTGAAAAATTACTCTGGAGTAAACTCAGGAACAGGCAGGTAAAAGGATATAAATTCCGAAGGCAGCATCCTATCAACGAATTTGTTGTCGACTTTTTTTGCTATGAAGCCAGGCTTATCATTGAACTCGATGGAAAAGTTCATGATAACGAATTCCAATCAGAAAGAGATAAAGAAAGGACAATTATTCTGCAAAAAATGGGCTTACATGAAATCCGTTTCAGAAATGAAGAAGTGATTAACAACATTGAGAACGTTCTCCTTAAAATAGCTGAAAAGCTATCTTAATCAACACTGCTCATTCCCTTCCCCCAACTGGGGGAAGGGTTAGGGATGGGGGCCAACGATCACCTTCCCTCCGCCCATATTTCCCTCATAGATTTCAACCGCCTTTTGAATATCATCCAGGGTGAAAACAGCCTGCACCTTCGATTCCATGCCGTTTTTGAGCAGGCGGTTCACTTTCACCAGGTTCAGGGCGGCTTTGAGCATGCCATTCTCTTCTATCCAATGTCCAAGGAAAAAACCGATCATCTTTTTGTTTTCCCTTACCAGCTGGGTGGGTAAAAATTCGATTTTCTGCTGTGAAAGGTTCCCGAATAAAATGATAGTGGAACCAACAGGAAGGTAATCAAGCAGGGGATTTACCAGTTCGCCGCCAACGGCGTCAAACATCAGCTTTGCTTTCATTTCAGCGCACCAACCTTTGACTTTTTCCGGAAAATCATCTTCAGTACTTTTCAGGATGTGCCTGCAACCCCTTTTCTGCAGCTCGCTAACCGCATCATCGCTCCTGACGATGTTAAGGACGTCGATATGATGCTTTTCGAAAAGTATTGAGATCATCTTCCCCAAAGCGCTGGCAGCGGCGGAAAGAATAACGGCTTTGTGCTTTCCCTTCCTGGCAATATCAAGGAATGCAAGGGCCGTCATGGGATTGACCAGCATCATGGCGGCCTGCTCATCAGGTATTTTTTTACTCAGAGGGAAACAATGCCCCGCCGGGGTAACCATATATTCTGCCCAGGTCCCGCTGGTCTTGTGTTTGGAGGAACAGGCAACACGCTTTCCAAGGAAGAATCCCGGGAGTATCCCCTTCCCTGCAGCAACGACAATCCCGCAGCCTTCAATACCCGGAATAAAATCCACGGCTTCCACGGCCCCGGTTTCCCTGACCTTAGCAAGATCGGAAGGATTGACCGGGGCTGCTGTCATTTTTATCAGCACCTCCCCCTTTCCCGGGACAGGGACATCAACCCTCCTGGTAAATAATTTCCCGCTATCCGGATTGATAAAAACCGCAGTCATTTGAGCCGGTACCGGATTTTTCAAAAGAAAATTGCCTGGCATTTTCTTAAAGTTTCAATATAGAAGAGCAAAGTAACTATAAATAATGAGTCCACTCCGAAAAATCAACCTTTTAAAATATGCCACAAAAACACCAACACACAAAATATCACAAAAACAGATTTTTAAGTCAATAACTTTAGTGTAATATAGTGTTTTAGTGCTTTGGTGGCCATATTAAGGCTTTTCGGAGTGGGCTTAATAATATTTGAAAAAAATCGACTGAATCATTGCAAATTTTTAATAAATAGACTATCTTTATCGTTGAATATCAAGCCAATTATCTAATTCGTGGCATAATCCTCCAAATTTGCATGTCATGAAAATCATGTTCTCTGTTACCCGCTTTTCAGTCCTGGTGTGGATTACTGCTTGCTTAATTTTAAGTCTTCCCTTATACTCCCAGGTTGAAGTTTTACCAGCAATAGTTCCCCGCGAAGATACCCTCCTGAAACTACCTAAAGCTGAAGTGAAACAAACCATTGCAGATACTGTCCTGCCTACAATTTCCAATTCAGGCATGGGATTATTGAGTTATAATAAAATATCTATCCGGGACAAAGAGAAAGAATGCAGGCAGTTGACAATAATCAGTGAAATTGGTTTTACTGAAGCCGAATTAAAAATCCTGAGAGAACAACACCGATTAATGAATAAGCAGTACCACGAGACTTTGCAGAAAATGATCCGGGATCAAAATATGGATCTCCAATTGGGCGAAATTTTAAAGGATTTTTATATAACTCCACCATTCTGACCTTACAATATTCAGACTAATAATTAAGTTTACCCGGTTAAAGATTTTAAATTGAAGAAACTAATTATATCTCTTCTGATACTTATTCTTTCAATATCCATTTGCCGGGCCCAGACCTGGCTGGATGAAATCACCCCGTCGCAGCCAAAAACCCCGCCGCAAAACACGGCCCAGCTATTCGGTGGTATTGCCATGCAGCTTTTTGGATTGGGTATTGTTGCCGGTTCAGCCTATGTGATGGTTCTTGAACCGGAACTGGGGGAAATCCCTGTTTACGGGATGACCGTCGGGACAGGTTTCGCAGTCGTCGGCAGCGGGCTTATTATAAGAAGCGTGAGAAATATGGTCATTACCAGGAAGTCAATTCACAACTTTAAAAAGACCCGGAAAATTAATGATGTATCGTTTTTTCTCGGGCCAAGCCAATATGGTGTTGGTATCGTTTGTAGTTTTTAGTACTTTTATGCTGGCGTAGGGCTTAGGGCTTGAGGCTTGAGGCTTATGGCTTACAGCTCATTGATATTAACTTTAAATCTACTCATGCTATGGATAAAGAAGCTTTTGAAAAATATCTTGAAGACCGTTATTATAACCAGTTGAACTATTATGACCGGGCTTCGATGAAGAACCAGAGAAAATACCGGCGCTTTCAATGGATACTGATCATCCTGTCGGCGCTGACGCCTATTCTTGCCGCTCTCGACGGCAAATGGTTCAGTCTGCAGATCGCCGTTATCGTCGTATCGGCTATCGTAGCCATCCTGACTACCGGGCTGAAGACATTTCAATACCAGGAACTGTGGGTCACCTACAGGGCCACTCACGAGCAACTGAAGCCCGAATATCATTATTACAGTTTCAGCGTTGGTCCTTACAGCCTGCCCGGCGTAGATAAAGAGGCGATGTTTGTTTCAAGGGTTGAAACTATACTGGATAAAGAGCACCAGGGCTGGCCACCGGCTAAGAAAATCCGCGAAGACCGGAACCTTGGGGAAAATCCTGAGAATGGAGCAAGCACCTGATTGTAAGCACCAAGCACCAAGCACCAAATACCAAACAAATTCCAAATTCCATCCGCCAGCTGGCGGACCAAACAAATTCAAAACCCCAAAACCCCAAAACCTCAAAACCTCAAAACCACAAAACCCCAAACATAAAACAAAACACAAAAAACTCAACAAAAAAAGCAAAAACCA
>CAYJNJ010000045.1:12923-34963 GCA_964371595.1 uncultured Bacteroidales bacterium
ACCTAAAAACCCCACCACTTCACCACTCCACCACTCCACCACTCCGCCACCTCAAAACCTCAAAACCTCAAAACCTAATTTCCAATTTCGATTTTCTAATCGCTATTTTCTCCTAACTTTGTGCAAAATCGCCCGATGAACGAAGTGGAATATTCGGTAATTGTACCCGTTTTCAACAGTGAAGCTTCACTTGAAGAGCTTTTCAGCCGGCTGACGACCGTTCTGGCTGCAACGGGAAAGGATTTCGAGTTCATCTTCGTGGATGACGGCAGCAGGGACAATAGCTGGGAAGTACTTAAAAAGCTCAAGCAGGAGCACCCGGAAAAATTCACAGCCATCAGGCTGGCTAAGAATTTCGGCCAGCACAGCGCTACTTTCTGCGGTTTTAACTTCGCTAAGGGTAATTTTATCATCACCCTCGATGACGACCTGCAATGCCCTCCCGAAGAGATCCCGAAGCTGATCCGGGCCATGGAGGGGAGGGATTCGGAACTGGTCTACGGCATCTTCAAAAATAAGAAGCATTCCATGTACAGGAACCTGGGAAGCAAGTCGTTGAAAAACGTCTCCAGTATCCTCGGAAAACCTAAGGACGGTTCCTCTTTCCGCCTGATCTCAAAAAATATCATCCAAAAAATTATCGTCCATCACCAGAATTTCGTCTTTATTGACGAAATCCTCAACTGGTACACCGATTATGTCAGTTTCACCGTGGTGGAGCATCATAAGCGCAAATACAAAACTTCGGGATATAATAACCGGAAAATCTGGAGCATGCTGGCAAATATCATGTTTTACTACACAACAGCGCCACTTAAGCTTATGGTTTATGGGGGGATGGTCTCTTCGATGGTCTTCTTTGTCTTTTCCATCTATTTTATCCTCAGGAAAATCCTCATGAATGTCCCGCTCGGTTATACTTCGCTGATCGTCGCCATCCTGTTCTCAACCAGCCTTATCCTGCTGTCGCTGGGAGTAATTGGCGAATACCTTAGCCGAATCTATATGGTCCAGAATAAAAAGCCGCTTTATTCGGTTAAAAAAGTGCTCTGAGCATTTACCGGCTGGCTCCCGTCCATCCCCAGCTTTTCCGAAGAATAGCCTTCCTTTTCAAGGTGCTCCAGGAACCTGGGCAGCGCATAAAGCACTTTTTCACGGGCCTTCAGGTTATCATGAAAAACGATGATAGCGCCGGGTTTCAGGCCGTTCACAGCATTCTGCAGGCATTCTTCCTTAGAAACTTCCGGATCATAATCCTTGGTAAGCACCGACCACATCACCACTTTATATTCCCTGGCTACGGCCTTTGCCTGCCTGTACGACATCAAGCCGTACGGAGGGCGGAACAGCTCAGAATTAATGTATTTCCGGGCTTCGCTGATATTTTCCAGGTACTCATTGTAATTGGTCGACCATCCCTTCAGGTGCTGAAATGTGTGGTTACCCACGGAATGCCCTTGTCCGAGTATCCTGCCATAAATTTCCGGGTTCCGCTTTACATTTTCGCCCACACAGAAAAAAGTGGCACGGGCCCTGAAATGAGCGAGTATGTCCAGTATCTCATCTGTGAGGGTGGGGATAGGACCATCGTCAAAAGTGATATACACCGATTTGTCATCGGTTTTGACCTGCCACAAAAGGGAAGATGGAAGGACATAAGTGAAAATACCGGTGAGTAGCTCGTCTTTCAAAGGCTTGTATAATGAATATCAGGGATTATAGGATTCACCGACATAGAGGTTATAATATGTGTCAAGGACTTCGTTGGCCCTGTCGCCAATTTCCTTCTGGCCATTTTCAACGGCCACCTGTCCGACAGCGTTCAGGATCGCCATACCCTGCTGGATATCCATCGAAAGGTGTCCCCTCTTATCCTTCGGGAAACTGAAAAAGTAACCGAGCTGATCGGCATGGATGTCTGTCATTCTTTGCAGAATTTCCACCCCTTTGTCCGTCTGCCCTGCCCTGAGATAGGCTTCAGCAATCGGCAGGTTGAAGTAATTATATGGAACGATCCTGTCAGGGATCATCTCCTGTATCCTGTCACAAACTGCAACGGCCTTATCCATTTTATTTTCCGCTACAAGCGCTTCGGCCAGCATCGAATAGCTGTTACGCATCGTGATGGTCATCCTGAAAACATCATCGCTGATGAGGAACCCGGGCTTTTTAATTTCAAACACGAACCTGTTCATCAGGTTATCATACATTGCATCCGTGTTCACCCCGCCAATACGGTTCTGACCCGAAACCTGCTTCAACGGCAAAAGGCGGTAGGCAAATCCTTCAAGGTGCAGGTAATCGTCCATGCCGAGATAAGTTTCACGCCCGGTGGTGCTGACGATATAAACAGGCCTTTCCCAGTTGTTATTGGCGATCAGGTCAAGCATCATCAGGTAATTCTTGGTGATGACATTACCGCTGATCCTCCATTCCAGGTCGGTGACCTGCCCGGCAAGTTCGGGAGGTACAGTGCCGGTTCTCACAGCTATGGCAGGATCTACCGATACCCTGAATTTCTTCGTGGGAAAATAATCGGCAATGCCCCTTCCCGTATTGATCTGCAGCTTTTTATCGTCCTGGTTTATAATGTCGAAAAGCTCCTTCAGTTCAACATAATCAGTAATATTTTCCTGTTCAAGGAGGTAGGTAACATCATGAGAACCGTTCCGGTATAATTTCGCCGGCAGCGAGAAGGGAAGCGGTTCCGAATTATAGGCCTTTGCCACCATCTGGTCGATATACCAGTCGGTATTGAGCAGGCTGAGGTTACAAACCCTCACATCGGTGCGGATACCCTCAACTTCCTGGGCGTACCAGAGAGGGAAGGTGTCGTTGTCGCCATTGGTGAAAAGGATGGCGTTCGGTGCACAGGAATTCAGGTAGTTCTTCGCCGTTTCAAGGGCGCTATACCTTCCCGAACGGTCATGGTCATCCCAGTTCTGACCAACCATGATCAGCGGGACCAGGAGGAAGACCACGGCTGATGATACCATGGCGGCCATTTTGGGCGATAATTTCTTCGAGAGCAGCTCAAACAGCCACAGTACGCTAAGCCCGATCCATATTGCAAAGGCATAAAACGAGGCGGCATAGGCATAATCCCTTTCCCTGGGCTGCGGTGAATGCTGGTTAAGATAAATGGTGATCGCCAGGCCGGTCATAAAGAAAAGTAAAAAGACTACCGTACCATCTTTTGAATTCTTTTTAAAATGATAATACAGGCCGATCAAACCAAATATCAGTGGAAGAAAATAATAGGTATTCCTGGCTTTGTTCGACATGGTTTCAGGCACATCCTGCGGACCGAGGCGGACTTTATCGAGGAAACTGATCCCGCTGAGCCAGTTGCCATTGAGTATATCGCCGTACATCCCCTGGTTATCATTCTGCCTCCCAACAAAATTCCAGAAGAAATAGCGGAAATACATATGGTTTACCTGGTAACTGAAGAAATACCGCAGGTTCTGGCTGAATTTCGGGACCTTTTTATTCTCAGGATCGTTCGTGATCCCTGCCCAATTCTTATAATCCTCAATATACCTGTCCTCCTGGTTGTTCCACATTCGTGGGAATATCGTCATATAATCGGGGTCATAAACCGGAACTGTGCCCTCGCGGCTGTCCCAGACAATGTATTCGCCGCTTTTATCATCCCGCTTATAAACCGGCTTACCGTCTTCCCTGTCGGCAATGGGGGCATTATAATACTGCCCGTACACTATCGGGAAACTTCCGTATTGCTCGCGGTTAAGGTATGATAAAAGGCTGATGGCGTTTTCAGGATTATTTTCGTCGATGGGCGGATTGGAATTCGACCTGATGACCAGCATAAAGAACGAAGAATAACCGATAAGGATGAAAACAAAGCTGATCAATATGCTGTTGAGCAAGGCTTTCCGGTGGCGCCAGAAATAAAAGAGGCCGATAATTGCAGCGGCGGCGACTAGCCTTCCGAAGAAATTCCCGGCGGAGCTGGTTTCCAGCATGAAAAGCACCAGTAAAATGGCAGAAAGCACGAGGATGACCTTTGGATAGAGCTTCTTATCCGATATCGTATAAAGAAGCCCGAATACAATGATTGAGGCGAGCAGGACCAGGAAGAAATATGTCCCTGAATTAAAGGGCATCCCGATCGTGTTCACGAAGAAAAGCTCGGTATTGGCAAAGAGGGAAGCGATTTCTGGTACAACGCCGTAAAGAATTACTGATACAAGGATAACCGAGATTCCCAGGGGGATGAAAAATCCTTTCCAGCCGGTGATCCTGTAATTTTTATAGAAATAAACGAAGACCACAGCAGGGATTGCAAGCAGGTTCAGAAGGTGGACGCCGATGGAAACGCCCACCAGGTATGCAATTAGGATCAGCCAGCGATAGGAATGGGGCTCCCCGGCAACGGCTTCCCACTTCAGCACTGCCCAGAAAGTCATGGCTGTAAAGAGTGACGACATGGCGTAAACTTCTCCCTCAACGGCTGAAAACCAGAATGAATCGCTAAAAGTATAAGCCAGCGCACCGGCTATGCCGCTTCCGAAAATCGCGATCATGCGTGGCTGTGTCATGGCCTGTCCGTTGAATAGTTTTTTTGCCAGCATGGTAATGCTCCAGAACAGGAAGGCGATGGTAAGTCCGCTGGAAAAGGCCGACATGGCATTGACCATCCTGGCTACCTGCGAAGTATCTCCGAAGGCAAACAGGGAAAAAAAGCGCCCGAGGAGCTGGAAGATCGGTGCGCCCGGGGGATGGCCGACCTGCAGTTTATACGCAGTTGCAATATACTCGCCGCAGTCCCAGAACGATGTAGTAGGTTCTGAAGTAAGGAGGTAAACGACCGATGCCAGGCCAAACAATGCAAAACCTATGATCCTGTTGAACTTTTTATAGGTCAGTTCCATAATCTGATGTAAATTAATCTGCTAAAGTATAAAATAATGCATATCCCCTTGCCGTTCAAACAGAACTTCCGACAGGGTGTGAAAATCTTTTTAATTTTGCGGCAAATTTGAATTAAGATGAACAGGCTGGTATTATTAAGGCATGGTGAAAGTGCCTGGAACAAGGAGAACCGATTCACAGGCTGGGTAGATGTAGGTTTATCGGAACAAGGGATAAAAGAAGCCAGGGAAGCGGGGAAAGCTATGAAGGAAAAGGGATTCAGGTTTAAAGTGGCGTATACTTCATACCTGACAAGGGCGATAAAAACCTTATGGCTGGCCCTGGAAGAAATGGACCTTATGTGGATCCCGGAAAAGAAGAGCTGGCGGCTGAATGAAAAGCATTACGGCCTGTTACAGGGGTTGAATAAAATAGATATGGCAGATAAATATGGCGCTGAGCAGATACTTCAATGGCGCCGGAGTTTCGATGTACTTCCCCCGGCAATCCCTGAAGACGATGAAAAAAATGCCAGGTTTGATCCGCGCTATGCCGGCCTGAAAGATGAGGAAATACCAAGGACAGAATCTTTGAAAGAAGTTATTGACCGTATATTACCTTTATGGGAAAATGAGATTTCCAAAGCCATCCTGACAGAAAAAGAAGTATTGATTGCCGCTCATGGGAACAGCCTCCGTGCTATCGTCAAGTTCCTCAAGAAAATGAACAATGACGAGATCATTGCGTTTAATATACCGACAGGGATTCCTTATGTATTTGAATTTGATGATAATTTAAACCTGCTGAATGATTATTTTGTCGGTGACCCTGAGGTTATCCGGCAAATGATGGAAAAAGTTGCAAATCAGACTAAGAAGAACTAAACTTACATGACTAAAAAATGGGTGATCCCGGATATTCATGGCTACTCCAGTACTTTACAGACTCTCATTGAAGATCAGATAAAGCCTTCTCGAAACGACACCATTTATTTCCTGGGTGATTATATAGACCGTGGCCCCGACAGTAAAGGGGTAATTGATTACATCATCAGCCTCCAGGATGATGATTATTCCATCAAAACATTACGTGGAAATCACGAAGATTACCTCTTGCGTACCTTTGATAATGAAACCGTCCATAAAAATTTCCTTGGCATAACAAACCGTAACCAGTTGAAAAAGGAATGGTTCAAATTCGGAGGTAAAGAAACAATTGAAAGTTTCATGGTTTCAGATGTGCATGACGTCCCTCAGAAGTATATCGACTGGATGCGGAAGCTGGATTACTATTACATTCTTGATTCTTATATCCTGGTCCATGCCGGTATGAATTTCGGGCTGAATAACCCGCTCGAGGATACGCAATCTATGCTCTGGATCAAAGATTACAAAGTTGACCGGGCAAAGACAGGCAACCGGAAACTGGTCCATGGCCATGTGCCCGTCAGCCTTGATTTTATTGACCTGTTAAAAACTTCGGACAGCTTTGACTTTATCGATCTTGATAATGGGATTTACATGACCGGAAAAGAAGGCTTCGGCAATCTTGTTGCCTTAGAATTAAACTCGATGGAATTAAAAGTGCAGAATAATATTGATGTGCCTTAATTATTCCATTTTGACCAGCTTTCCTGTAGCCTGACTGTTCCCTGCCCTTAGCTGATAAAAGTACACCCCGCCGGCAACTCCTTTTCCGCCGTTGTCAGTCCCATCCCAGATGACTTCATGGGTACCGGCACCAACTTCTGCATCAAAGATGCTATTAACAAGCATACCGTTCACATTGAAAATATCAATGCTGATCCTGGCTGATTTTTCAGTTTCGAAAAGGATTGCAGTATGGTTGCTGAAAGGGTTGGGGTAACTGCCAGAAACCAGGTTTACGCGCGGTCCGTTCTCTTCCACACCGGTCCAGACCCCCTGGATATTAAAGAAATCAAGGATCTCGATCATCAGGTCGTCCTTATTTTTATCACCGTCCTGCAAGCCGCCCAGTTCAAAGGAAAAACCGATGGTATGATATGTGCCGGCATCATAGGAAACACCAGCGCCGAACGAAGGCTCATTATTCATGAACATCACCTGCGCTGGGGCAATAGCATCGATGTGGTCGACATAACTGTTGTCACCGCTGAAATTAAACGACATTCCATCTGCAATGGAACCGGCCTGCCCGTTCAATATAGCAAGGTCGCTGCCACCGTCTTCAAGACCGGTGATATTGAACATTTCATGTACCGGTGTAGGGGTAAACTGCGGATCATAGAACCAGGTATCGGCGCCCTCCATATAAAGGCTTCCACCCTGGTTCAGATAATCGGCCAGTACCTGGCCTTCTTCAGCGGTAAGGACGTGGTTCTGGTCATAGGTGCCCAGGCATACAAAAACGGATGCATAAAGGTTCATATCCTCCGGCAGGACCTCAACCCGTTCAAATTCCACCTCGAGGTTAGTAAGGCACTGCTCAATAACATCAGGTGAATTGTGGTTGTTATCCCAATCGACAAGCAAGACAGGGACCTGGCCCAAATATTCTATGAATTCGCCATGCCCGGTAATTTCATTTTCTGCTGCCAGGTCGAATAAGAACTGGGTGGCTTCGCCGGTCGGCGCTTCCGCATCCACTATCACTTCAAATGCCTGCATCCCGGTCTGTCCGGCAAGGATATCGCCATAAACCAGCGGGTTGTTGCTGATGGTGATATTGCTGCTGGCAGAGGTAAGCGTCCCTGCAACATTGAAAGCATCCGAAGAGCCTGAGTTCAGCGCATTGACAGTAAGCTGGACGGTTTCACCCGGATCGAGGCGGCCGTTATTGTTCCCGCTTGCATCATCGATAGAATAACCTTCCATCGCGAGAACCGGTGCATGACCGGTCAGTGAAAAGCTGGTAACCCAGGTGTCGCGGGTGTCAGCGCTTGCTGAAAGGTCGATAACTGCCAAATGCATATCCGGGATTGAACTGATGGCCGTTACCTGGTAATCTTCAGTAACGAAAACAGTATCGCCCGGGGCGATGGTGCCAAAATTGGCACTGTCATCAAGCATGGTTAAATACTCATCTGTGCTGAAAAGACCGGCTGAAACATTGATGGCGTCTGACGTTCCGACATTGACAAGACCGATGGTCAGGTAAACCGTTTCCGCATAATCCAGCAGGCCGTTCCCGTTTCCTTCCGCATCGTCAACTTCTACAGAAGCGATGGTAACATAAGGACCGTTTGGAGGAATGACGCTCTGGTTTTCATAAATGGTTTCGGTATTGAAACCGGTAACAACAAGCTTTGCATTTCCCGGGTTCAGTGTTTGTTCGATGGTCACACTTCCGGTGACATCGGTAATCCCTGTGAAAAAATTCCCATCCTGGCTGAGTGTAACCATGGCATTTGGCACGGGTACCCCGGTCGATGTAACTATTGTGGTAAACGGGATCCCAACCATGATCAGGGTATTGCTGAGGGTAAGTTCTTGCGGGGCAGCAGTACGTGGCTGCACTGAAGGATCCCCGAAATAATTCCAGGTCTTTGCCGTTTCCCAGTCGGAGCCGCCGCCGGATTCAACGCACATCAGGGTCAGGCCGTTGAAGACGATTGAACCGAGGGTTGTCCGTTGCTCTGTGGTATTGAGGCCATTCTGACCGGGATGTGCCGAATAATCATATCCGCCGATCAGGACATCCATAAAATAGTCCTGCCCGCGCATAGGCTCAGCCCAGGGCTGGCTTATGGATGCGCCAAGGAACATTATGGCGCCGCCGCCTTCTTTCCTTAGCCAGGATTCGGCAAAACAGGTACCCAGGTCGAAATCGCCGTTGTTACAGGCTACTGAAATGATGAAAGGGAGTTTTTCGGCGTTCGTCAGGGCAGCTACGTTGGAAGAATTGAACCCGGTCGTTCCCCAGCCGTCTCCCCAGCCATGACCCGTGTAATTGAGCACGCTGGTACCTGTATTAACGGCATTGCTTACCATAGCCGGTGTTGCACCCGGGTCGTAGATCTGGTTGAAATTGCTGTAAGTAAACGGATCAAGCTTATCGTTATAGATCACCGATTCATGCGCGGCATCAGCCTCGCCGTCATCGCCGATACCGGCGCCTTCAGCGGAAGCCATCCCGGTAGCATAGCTGTACCAGGTCCCTCCCATTTCAGGATCCCTCTCATAAGCAATCACTTTATTGACCTGCACGGTCACGTCAGAAGGCGAATTTGCCGAGAAACGCCCTACGGCTATATCTGCAAAATCATCGGAACCGACTACAGTCCCAACCTGGGGATCCATAGGGCGCCCGCCGCCGCTGGTGGTGCACTGAAGGTCAGCCCAGTCACCGACAAGCAGCACATAAAGAATGTCATTATTAGCATCGTAAGCAGCCTGCACATTCGAATTCACAACTGTTCCCGGTGACACTACTTCAACAGAAACATCGAATCCCTTTTCTTGTTTCCACTGGATATAAGGCTGAATTGCCGCCTCATCCCTATCGGTCAAAATAATATGAATATCTCCAAATTCACCAATCGTAAGGTCCTCGCGGTTCCCGGAATAATTAATGAAAACGGATTTATAGATCCCATCCATTTCACGGACAATCGTCGACGGCTCTTTTGGCAAAGGGTTTACAGATAATGAATTGTTTTCTACCAGCCTGACAGTTACTGATTTATAAACCCTTAAGATCTGCCTGGCAGGATTATACAGGAAAGGATATACATAAACGCTTGTGCCGCGGATATCCCTGATAATAAACGGATCGGCTTGCTCTGCGATATTCACCGGGTACCAGCCGTCGGTAACGGAACGGGGATCGATAATATAAGGCACCGAAGCTGGGTCCTGGTTACGGTAAATGACACCGCGGGAAGGGACCAGCGGATGATCCAGGCTTATCTCTTCGTAAGCCCCGGGTATAGTCCCGATAAAGACATTTTTCACCGGGTCGAGCATAACGGATGCATTAAGGTACGGCAGCTCGGCATAACCTTTTTTCTGCGTAACTACTTTTCCCTCAAAGACTATTCTTGAATACTGCTCCCCCTGTAGCGAAACCTCTGTTACTGAATAATCTCCCAGCGTGAATTCAAGCTGATGCACACCTGTTTTTGGCTGGGTGTATTTTACTTCGTACCCGTCGGATGCAAAAATTATGATTGCAGTCAAGGACAGGATTATGGAAAGGAGGGCTCTTTTCATATGGAAATTCTTTTTAATTAGCTCAAAAATAGTACTTTATTTTGTTATGATCAGTTTTTTCGTGATTTGCATTTCTTCTGCAGAAACTACGCAGAAATACATTCCCGGGGTTAGTTCATGAAGGTCCAGCGCCACCTGGTTCATGCCTGCGGGAAGTAATTTATTGCTTTCAACCTGCTTGATTTTATTACCGGTGATATCATAAAGGGTGATCGTTGCTTCAGAAGCAGAATTAAGGCTGAAATAGATTTCAGTATGGTCCCTGGCGGGATTTGGCCTTATCGTAAGATCGGGTGCAATCCCGGCTTTCGGATTTTCGATCCCGACACCCGGGGCCATGACCGGGAACACGATATTATCGATCCACGCCGCATCTGCGCCGGCAGCTACCGAATAATCCTTGTTATAAACGAACTTGAAAGTATGCTGTCCGGCAGGAACTGCAAAAGCCACGCGCGACCAGTCATATTCTCCATCCCAGCGGGCAAGCTCATCATCATCAATGTAAAAGCCAAACCAGTCATAATTTTCTCCATACGGGTCATCCTCACAGGAAACTTTACGGAAGAAAGAAATGCTGTCGTCCATTACCACATTGACATCCAGCGAAAGAGTCGTATTCTGTTCGTCGATAATCATGCCTGACATCGCTGAATAAACACCTTCAAACACATTCTCCCCATTGATCTGCCAGGGCTGGGTACCACCCATGATCCAGGCAAAGGACTCAAAGTCCCCGGATTCAAAATCTTCAATAACAATCCCGACCGGTGAATTAAATAATTTGCTGTCGGCATAAACACCAGAAGTAAGGTCCGTTTGAAAATCGATCAGGGTACCCTGCGGGATTTCATCAGCAAGGGTCACTGAGAACACTGCCTGTTGCATTCCTTCCCAGCAAATGGTGTCGAAAGAACAGCTTGCATTGTTTATCGTGACATAAGGGCTGGAAGACTGTAAGACGGAAAGACAGGAAAGCGCGTCGCAATGGCCATCATTGTAGCAATCGAGGACCAGGTCGATGGTTTCGCCCGGATCCAGCCTGTAATTGCCATTTCCACCGGTCATATCATTAACCCACAATGAACCGATCGTCATGACCGGGGCAAATAAGGTCACTGAAAAAGTAGCGCCCCATGATTCGCGGACATCTTCCTGGATATTCATATTGAACTGCACAATGTGCATATCGGGGACATAATCTGCAACGGCAAACTGGAATGCGCCTGTCTGCATCACTGAATCGTTAGCTGCGATAGAACCGTAAGCCTGTGTATTATCGGTAATTGTAACATATTCATCCTCGGAGGAAAGTTCAGCATTGATATTCACTGCCTCGCCGCTGCCCCAGTTCTTGAGTTCAACATCGAGGAGGATATCTTCCCCGTATTCGGCCATCCCGTTAAAATTACCGTTCATATCATTGATGATATATTGATTGAGCATCACGTAAGGCCCTTCGGGATTGGCAATCAGCACTGTACCGGTGTAGGGCTGGTAATTCTGCGCAGTGACCACAACGTCGGCATTACCCGGGCCAGGGACATTGACCAGCGTAACCACTGCGACACCGAGGGAATCGGCAAGTGCCACACCGATTGATTCTCCGTTCATCGACATTGCGACATAGGCGTAAGGGACTGCATTGATGGTGCAGGTTTCGCTGCCCATCGGGATGAGCGGATCGTAGGTTACTGTCATTTCAGAGGGCACAGAGAAATAGATCATGAGGGAAGGATCGCCCATAAGGCAGTAAGCTTCCCAGTAATAAAGGGCGGAACCCGCGGAACCTTCGGTTACAGCCAGGTTACCGGCAAAAACCATCTGGTCCATCGTAGTGTACCATTCCCCAAATAGCTCGCCGTGAGTGTGGAACATACGGTCATAGGCACCAAGGGTGGTTTCCTCGTACGGCGGGGGATCGCCGGCAATAGCACCGACACCGACGCCGAAATAATAATCTTCGTCCCAGAAAGTGCTGTTGGAGGCGCCGATATATCCGACGGCCCCTTTATTGGCAGCACGGACGATGGCCTCGCCGAAGCATTCACTGACTTCATATTCACTGGTCGAGCAGCAGTTCCCTACGAGCAGGCCATATTTGCCACTATTCTGCAGTGCAGGGATATGGCCAACGGTAAAGCTCGGATCGGCCCAGCCGTCGGGTGAGCCATGTGCGGTGTAATTTGCATATGATACACCGTCGGAGATGTTCTGGCGGATCTGTGCCGAATTGGAGCCTGACCCAGGGTAAAGGTATGTATGCGAATAAAGCCCGTTAGAGGCATTAAAATAATTCTCGGTCCCGTAATTGATCTGGCCATTGCCGTGGATCGGCCCGAATGTGCCGTCCATGCCGGCGATCATGACCACCGTGTCCTGGTAGGAAGTTACCGGCATCGTATATTGCTCGACCATGAGGGTTTTGTCGATCTGGGGTTGTAACTGGGATGTGTTTTGTGCCGAAAAGCGGCCATAGAAAATTTCAGGGAAATAATCACCGGTATATTCGCAATAGTAGAGGTCGGTTTCATGGTTTGCCGCTTGACCGTAAAAAACCGGTACCTGGGCGATATCACCGACGAACAGCACGAACGACGGGGCCGGGTCTTCCGGAGTGGCATTTTCATAAAGATCCTGGAGATAAGCTTTGATCTGGCTGGTCGTGCTGCCCACATTCGGATCGTCGGTATAAGCCTCGATGACGGTGAACCCTTTGAATTTCTTCCATTCGATCAGAGGCTGGAGCTGGGCTTCAAACATCCGGTCTGAAACGATGACGTACTTAATGGGATATTGCGTGAAATTCTCGCGGCCACAAGCCTCAGGCCTCATGTGGTTCAGCAGTGAACTGTAAATTCCTTCAAAATAGTGGTTGCCGTAAACCTGCCTGTTGAGCTGTGTTTTTTTAAGATCGGCATTTTCAAAAACCACTTCAATCTCAAGGTTTTCATACACCCTGACCTTGCCGGTAAGAGGATTGTATTGCACGGGCATGATGTCGAGACGGCCGATATTTACACCCCGCATAGTTCCCAGCTGTTCAACAATAGCAAGGTCAGCCGGTGAGAATGAATCAATTTTATATGCATCTTTCACATAAGCAAAAGCAGGAATTTCCCCGGTTTTTGGTACAGGCGGCTGGTGCGGCATCAGCGGGTAATTGATCCCGAGTTCCATCAAAGAATATTCCTTCATTTCATAAGAAAGGATATTCACCTGGATTTCAGCATCAACCGGTATCTCTATCAATTCACTTTTTACAGGGATCTCCGGGTAACCATAAAGACCCTGGCGGGCAAAGGCAGGAACGATCAACCGGGTAAAAATGCCTTTTTCTGTTTTAACATCCAGTGTGTTGAATTCAGAAAAGGATAGCGATACTTTAAAACCGGAAGCGGTGTTTTCTTTAATGCTGATATCGTTTGTACCGCTGTTGAGTTTAACGGTTCCGGCATCGACCGTAATTGCAACCATCAGCATTACAAAAAATGATCCTGTAAAAATTCTGCCAAAGCGTGTAAAAAGTTTCATAATTTATTGATTAGATTTAGATTAGAAAATCTTTGTGAAATGAAAGGCTCCAACAAAGGTATATATTTTTTATAATAATTATTTAAGAAGTGCACAAAGGATTATCTGGAAAGAAAGAACGTCATCCGCTGTGCCAGGTACTTCCTCGAGATCTGCCTTACGGGGTACCAGGTTGTGGCGGCCCCGATTACGATCACGGTGACCATCACGTAAATAAAATCCATCAGCATAACTTTAACCGGATACGCATCCACGATGTAAGTGCCTTCGCCGCCGCCCAGTTTAAGCAGTCCGAATTCCTGCTGCAGCAAGGCAAGCAGTCCGCCGAGAAAGAGCCCGAGCAATCCCCCGGCCAGGGAAATCATCAGGCCTTCTGTGAAAAAAATCCTTTTGATCTGTGATTTGCCGGCTCCCAGGCTCCACAGGACGCCGATATCTTTTTTCTTATCCACGATCAGCATCGAAAGCGATCCGATCATGTTAAATGCTGCGATGACAAGGATCAGGGAAAGGATGAAGAACACCGCCCATTTTTCCGATTTCATCACTCGGTAAAGCGTGGCCTGCTGCTGGTAGCGGTCTTTGATCTCAAATCCCGGACCCAATATCTCTGCAATACGCTGGCGGACCTGGGCTAAAGACGCATGGTTACCCTGGGCTAAAGACCCAGGGAAAGTAAATCCGATCTCCAAAGCCGTGATCTCATCTGTGTACTCCAGCAAATCCCTTGCAAGGCTGATGGGCACGATTGCATACGCCATGTCGAATTCCTGTTGTATGGAGAATACACCGGCAACATAGACAGGCTGGCTGTTGAACGACTGTTCGGGTGTACCTGTAAGCGTTTTTCGAGTCCGCTTAGGAAGATAAAGCGACATCGGCACGGAAAATTCCTCAGGGTAAATTCCAAGGTGATACGCCAGACCGGCGCCGATCACCCCTGCCGGTTTTGTATCGCTTCCCAGTGTGTACCTGCCATTCAGCATGAAAGTATCGAGCGGGGTCATTTCCAGGAAACTATCCTCAACCCCTTTCATTGTAACAATACTCTGCTTATCCCCAAAGCGGGCAAGGGCATTCTCCTCCACGGTTTCCACCACGAAGGCAATTCCCGGTATCTCTTTGATCTTTGCTTTTTGTTCCGGTGTTATGGTAAATGATTTTCCCTGAATTGCCCCGACCTTTAGGTCGGGATTAAATGAGTTGAACAGTCCCATTACCAGTCCCTCAAATCCATTGAAAACCGACAAAACGATGATCAGTGCTCCGGTTCCAACCATCACCCCGATAACGGAAATTATCGAAATGACATTTATGATGTTATGCGATTTTTTCGCGATGAGATATCTTTTTGCTATATAAATCGGGAAAAGCATAGAACAAAGATAGCTAATTGATCGGCCGAAAGAGCGAGAAGGTGAAGTGAAAATGATCAAACTAAATGCCGAACTGCATGGAGGATTTAATACCTTAAGATTCCCGCTCGGGCCGGCAGATTCCCGCTCGGGCCGGCAGATTCCCGCTTTCGCGGGAATGACGTGCCGGCGCGGGAAATAAAGGGAAAAAGAGCGGCGCGGCTGCAAAGTTTTTAGCGAATTCTAATCTCTCTGCAGCCGCGCCGCTCTTTTTCTTCTTTCTTCAGCTACGGTAGTGCCACCGTCATTCCCACGCAAGTGGGAATCTGCCGGAAATATCACCTGACCGTCTGTTTGCTCTTTCGCCTGATGAAAAGGTTCCGTAGTGGTCGATTACAAACCAATTAGTTTGCAACCGATTGGTTACATAAAAATATTGTATCTTTGTTTCACTACAATATCAATTTTAATATCATGGAAAGTCCGTTTGTATTTGGAAGGAAAGCCACTGGCAATAATTTCACAGATAGGGAAAAAGAAACCGGGAGATTAATCTCAAATTTTAATAACCGTGTAAACACTATATTGATCTCTCCCAGGCGATGGGGAAAATCTTCGTTAGTGAGAAGGGCCGGGGAGCTGGCCGGTAATGAATCATTGAAAGTCATTTATTTTGATTCTTTCAGTTTGCGTGATCCAAATGAATTTTATAAGGTTCTGGTTACAGAGACTATCAAAGGAACATCTAATTCAATAGAAACATGGATAGATCACATTAAGAGATTTTTTACCCGGGTAAGCCCAAAAGTAACTTTTGGCCCTGATCCGTTAAGCACTTTTGAACTTTCATTTGAACTGGAAGCAGTTGAAAAAAATTACCAGGAATTACTTGATCTGCCTGAAAAAATTGCAACAGATAAAGGACTGAAGCTGGTTATTTGCATAGATGAATTTCAAAATACGGCTGTCTTCAACGAATCGTCCCTTTTCCATAAGCGTCTTCGGGCTGCATGGCAAAACCATCAAAACGTAACGTACTGTATTTATGGAAGTAAGCAACACATGATGTCAACTTTATTTGAAAAACAATCCATGCCGTTTTACAAATTTGGGGAGATCATACATCTTGAGAAAATTGCGGTATCAGATTGGATTTCTTACATAACAGACCGTTTCCGGGATACAGGAAAAATGATTCCTGTTCCTCTGGCAGAGAAAATTGCCCTAACGGTAAAGTGTCATTCATATTATGTCCAGCAGCTATCACATCTTATCTGGCTGCGAACGGAAGAAATACCGGATGAAGCAATCTTTTTTTCGGCGGTTGATGATCTCCTGTCGCAGAATGCGATGCTCTACCAGCGTGAAACCGAACTTTTAAGTGATACGCAGATAAACTTTCTAAAAGCGCTGGCATCCGGTGTCAGTAATGGTTTTAATTCTGCAGAAATATTAAATAAATTCCGGTTAGGGAGTTCTGCAAATGCAAGTAAAGTTAAAAAAACGCTGGTTGACAGAGAATTAATTAACATTCACAACCAAAACGCTGAATTTCTGGATCCGGTATATGAATTATGGTTTATTCGTGAAATCCGATGAATTCGAGTACGCACCGTATCCCGCCGCGATCCATCTCCGCTACGCAAATATTACAATGATTGCACTTGGAAACATGAGACGGATCCTTCGCAATGCTCAGGACAAGGTCCGGATTATGGATCAGTGCCCGGCCTATCGCTATCATGTCGAAACCTTCCGCAAAAACCTGCTCCACGCCCTTAGCCGAAACCACGCCTCCCAGGTAAACCAGCGGCATTTTCACTGCCTGCCTGATCTGCCTGGCTAATGGCAGGAAGAAATTCTCCTCAAACTTGTATTTCCCGACGATAAACTTCCCGAAAAAAGCAAAGGCGGCCTTATGTTGAATTTGCCGTTCGGCTTTGATCATCTCCCATAAAGGAACTTCGCCGCGTAACAGGTAAAAAGGGGTTTTGCTGGTAAATCCGCCGCTTAAGACCAGGGCATCGACACTGGCTTTCTCCAGGGCTTTCGCTATTAAAATACTTTCACTGATCTCCAATCCCCCTTTAAAACCATCGCTCAGGTTCATCTTGCAAATTACAGGCACTTCCTCCCCTACTGCTTTCCTCACCGCTTCAACCACCTCCAGCGGAAAACGCATCCTGTTCTCCAGGCTTCCGCCGTATTCATCTTTCCTCCGGTTGGTGTGCGGGCTGAGGAACTGGCTGAGCAGGTAGCCATGGCCGAGGTGCAGCTCTACCGCATCAAAACCCGCCTCTATGGCAAGTTTTGCAGATCGGGCAAAGTCGTCACTGGTCATTAGTAATTGGTCATTAGTCATTGGGTTGGAATAGAAAATACCGCTGAGGAGGCCGTAGTTATTGAGGATACGGCTGGGGGCGATAGGCCTTTTATTTGTTACGAGCCGGTTGTTGGTGAAAAAACCGCAGTGGGTCAACTGGATGCTTGCGGCGGCACCGTTTGCATGCACGGCTGCCGTGAGCTTTTTCAGTCCCGGCAGAACTTCCGGCCGCATGACCATCTGGGTTTCGTGTGTCCTCCCGTCGGGGTGCACCGAGCCATAAGCTACCGTGGTCAGGCCGATACCGCCCTTAGCCAGCCTGGCGTGGTGTTCGGTGAGCCGCTCAGATGGCAGGCCATCGATCCACATGCCTTCATTCGTGGCAGTTTTGATGAAGCGGTTGCGGAGGGTGAGGCTGCGCAGTTTTATCGGTGTAAATGCTTTCTGCATAAAGAAAGAATTTTGGCGAAGGTAAAAAATCTGCTATATTTGGGAGTAAATATGAACACTAAGGCACTTAGGGCACTAAGATTCACTAAGAATAAGTGCTAAATTTTATTTTGAATCATAACTACTACCTAAGTGTTTCTAAGTGTCCTTAGTGCCTAAGTGGTAAAAAAAACAAAACCATGAAAAAACCAGCCTTCATTTTTCTTTTTGCGTTTTGCATTTTGCATTTTGCATACTCACAGGAAAACCCCAGGATGCAGTGGTTCAAAGACGCCAAGCTCGGTATCTTCATCCACTGGGGCATTTATTCCGTGAATGGCATCGACGAATCATGGTCGTTTTATAATGAATACCTGCCATACCAGGATTACATGAAGCAATTGGATGGCTTTACCGCATCGAATTATGATCCGCAGGCATGGGCAAAGCTGATCAGGGAAAGCGGTGCAAAATACGCTGTGATGACGAGCAAGCACCATGACGGCGTTGCGCTCTGGCAGACTGAAGATGGTATACTTGATGTGGTGAAAATGACACCTGCAGGCCGCGATCTTGTCGGACCTTTTTGCAAAGCGCTCAGGGCGGAGGGCATTAAGGTAGGGCTTTATTATTCCCTCATTGACTGGTCACATCCTGATTATCCGAATTTCACTAAAACACAGAAGCGTTATACAGATGATTCCTTACGCTGGGAGCGCTTTTCTGCATTCAACATGGGCCAGGTCGAAGAGATCGCCACCAAATTCAACCCCGACCTGATCTGGTTCGACGGCGACTGGGAACACAAGGCTGAAACCTGGCATGCTGCAGAAATCAGGGAAATGCTAATCAAGAACAATAAAAATATCATTATCAATTCCAGGCTCGCCGGTTATGGCGATTATGCAACCCCTGAACAGGGTATCCCTGTCAACAAGCCGGCGGACGTATGCTGGGAACTCTGCATGACGATGAACGATTCATGGGGCTATCAACCAAATGATAAAAATTATAAATCTGCCGGTCTGATCATCAGGATCTTTGCCGATGTGATCGGCATGGGTGGCAACCTGCTGCTCGACATCGGCCCGAAAGAAGACGGCAGCATCCCGGAAGAACAGTTTCGCATCCTCCAGGATTTAGGGACGTGGACTTCCAAGCACACGGAAGCCATTTACGGCACCTCCGCCGGCATCCCTAAGGATTGCTATTACGGCGCTTCGACACTTTCCAAAGACAGCACGGTATTATATCTTTTCGTACCCACCGTCAGGACAATGGAACATCCCGATCCCCATACAGTCATGCCGTCCTACAGTCCAACAGTCCTGCTCAAAGGTGTCACCAATGAAATAAGCACAATGTGGGCGGTCGGAAACGGGATCAAGCCCGAGCAGAAAACCTGGCTCAAGCCCTGGTGGAGCGGAAACCCCGGCCTGATCACCATCGAGATCCCGCGGGAGGCACAGGATGCTTTGATGACGGTTATTGCGGTGCAGCTTGAAGGGAAAATAGCTTTGAAATTTTGAATGTTGAATTCGGGTGGATCATATTACGACGGATTTACCCGCTGGAGCATAAATACCGCAGAATCCGATCCACCAGTTCCTCCATTTCAAGGAGATGTTCATTGCTGACATTGAGAATTTTTTCTTCTGATTGAATGAACTTCGCTGGTACGATTTCCTTTTTAAAATGAAAAACGAAATTATCCAGGATTTCCCTGGTGGCTTCGGGGTGGAACTGGATGGCGATCACGTTTTTACCGACCTGGAATGCCTGGTTCTCCGTGGCTTCGCTGCGGGCAAGTTGCACAGCTCCGACAGGCAGGTCAAAAGTTTCGCCATGCCAGTGAAGCGGGGAGAAGGAAATTGGAAACTGGAAATTAGGAGTATAAGGGGAAAGTAGCCCCTGGACAGGGAACCAACCGATTTCCTTGTATTTATTCTGATAAACCTTTGCCCCGAGGGCGCTGGCAATCATCTGGGAACCGAGGCAGATCCCCAGGACCGGCTTGCCGGTTGCACTAAAATCCCGTATAAACTGCTTTTCTTTGACCAGCCAGGGAAGTTTCCCCTCATCGTTCACACTCATCGAACCGCCCATGATAAGCAGGAAATCGATATCCTTTACTGGTGGTATTTCGTCCGATTCGTAAAAATGAGTATAAGATATTTCAAAACCCGCATTGATCAGCCAGGACTTGATACTGCCGGGGCCTTCAAAAGGGAGGTGCTGAAAGATATGGGCGCGCATCGGGATCATTTTTGCTTAATTGATTTTTAAAACTCGTGTTGAAGATGAAATTCTATCTGATGAGAGGTGAATAAAATACAGGCCGGGCGGGACTTCCTTCCCGTTCCACTGAATTTCATGCTTCCCGGCAAGCTGTTTTCCATTGTAAAGTTCCCTGATTCTTCTCCCGTAAAGATCAACTAATTCTATATTAATTGATCCACCAGATTTAAGGGTATAAGAAACTGTTACTTCATCTCTGAATGGAGTCGGGTAAGCTTTAATATAATTCGATGCTTGCTCTTTCTCATCAACACTACCATAGCACATCAATGTCCTCGAATAAAATATCTGCCAGTGGTCATTCTGAAGCTCTTCCCACGTAAGGTAAACGTAAAAACACCACCATCCTGACGAATCATTTTCTCCAAGGTAAAAATCCGGATTCCGGCTTTCGGACTGGGATTGTGAAAAATTTTCATAAACCGGAGGAAACTGGTACAGTGAATTCATGAATATCTCATAATTCCCATTTTCGGGATATGGAAAAGCCATATAATAATCAAAAAATTCAAGAGGCTGTGGTTCAATTGCTATAGCTATCGTACAAATGGCCGGATCGAGTGGTGCATCACTCTCAGGTCCGACTGGATAACCATCATACATCCAGAAAGATTCAGCAATAAAATTTCTATATACACCATTCGAATCAGCTGACCAGGTAAGGAAGCGAGGTTCGACCTTATCCTGGGACAAGTTATAACAATCACCCCCATTGAAATAAATATAAGGCTCACTCCAGGCAGGATCTTCCATATAAACAACAAAAATAAATCTTCCCAATTCATTGTTCCTGATATAATAAATCATATAATTATTAACTACTACTGCATTAGAACAATTGCCGGTATCAATCGTGACTGGTTCAGAAAATGAATAGGCTCCTCCATTTTCTTCCAAATTACAACTAAGAAGAGTTCCATCATTGATCCAGGCCAGTACACTTCGAATGTATTTATTACCCATTGACAAATTATAATAAGAATCATTGCCTATAGCCAGGCCCATTTCATCACCTTCACCTGCAGCAAATGGAAATGGTCCCGAAAACTGTCTATCTACGCTATATTTCAGGTAGAAAATATCCTGGCTCCCGTTCTGGTCACTCTGGTAAAGAACATAAAATAAAAAATCGATCCCTTCTATCCTGAGTAATTTAGGATGGGTGAAATGCACTCCGGGTGAAGAGACCAGGGCCTGGGGCTCATCGGTAGAAAGCAAATCGTGGTAAAATATTGCAGTTGACGATGGATCAGGTGAATTTTCCCATACCAGATTGAGCATTTCCTGGTTTCCATTAAACTGGTGTAACATGTCCAGATTATTGTTGTCCGAAACAGAATCGGTCAGCGGTCTTTTAATATCCCATTCCCAGAACTGCTGCCCTTTGGTTTCATTAATATTCAGGAAGACAATGAAGATAATTCCCACTTGAAGAATGAAAATAAATGCTTTTGTTTTCATGGCTAATAACTTTGCAATAAAGTTATCAAATAATGTTTAATGCTTAATTTTTAAGGTTTAATGATTAATGAGATGTTTAATATTGAGTCCACTCCGAAAACCTTTTTTAGCCACAAAATCACTAAAACACGAAAATTCACAAAATATTATTACATTGATAACCAATTTTTTGTGGGATTTTGTGTGTTGGTGCTTTAGTGGCAACTTTCAGAAATTTGACTTTTCGGAGTGGACTCAATATTTGAATTGTAATTTCAAAAAGAATTCTCTGTGATTCTCTGTGTAACTTTGTGTACTCTGTGGTGAAAATGAAGTTAAGCACAGATTAAACACAATGTCATGAAATATAAACTGATTACAGCAGGTATATTAATCTTTGCTTCTCTGAATGCATTTTCCCAGCAAACAATTTACCCTTTCCAGGATCCGGAACTACCCGTTGATCAGCGCATCACCGACCTGCTCTCCCGGATGACACCGGAAGAAAAAGTCTCACAGCTTCTGTACAACAGCCCGGCCATCGATCGCCTGGGCATACCGGAATACAACTGGTGGAACGAATGCCTGCAC
>CAYJNJ010000046.1:0-34491 GCA_964371595.1 uncultured Bacteroidales bacterium
AAACCGTGGTCAGGATTAACATAAAATCTGTCAACTTTTTTTAGGACGAGACAAAACAATATTATCAGGGGGAGGGGCTTCTGTTTTATTTTCCTCGTTTTTGCTACCAATATATCTCACCTCTGGTGAGAATTTGAACTCTTGTCATTGGTACGCAGGAGGGAACTGCCGGCCAATTGCCAACTGTCCAACTGCCCAACTGTCCAACTGAAATTCCCTTGCTTTTCTCCCCAAAACATCCTACTTTTATCCCACCCATTTCATCCGCAACGATCTTCATAATGATGTAAGATGAAAACCCTGAAATTCCGCATTTGCCTTTCCAAATTCCAACAGTCTTACCGTCTTACCGTCTTACAGTCTTATAGTCTTACCGTCCTTCTGGCGCTCCTCCTCTCCACTTCCCTCTTCGCTCAGCGTGAAGCGGATAACTGGATTTTTAACGGTGGCGCAGGGCTGAACTTTACTACGGGTGATCCCGTACCACTATATATTAATTCGCCTGTAGGTTTTCACTCTGGTGCAATAATGAGTGATACTATGGGAAATATTCAATTTTATTTTGATGGAAATACAGTTTACAATCGTAATGATGAAGTTATGCTTAATGGCGATGGGATGTTGCCGGTCCATAATGGAACGTGGGCTCAGGCGGCGATAGCCTTTCCTAAACCAAACTCAGACATTCAATATTATATTTTTGGCATTACTGATTATCAATTTCCCGATGGTATATATTATTCCATTGTGGATATGACACTTGACGAAGGCTTAGGTGGTGTGACCGCAGTTAAGAATGTTAAGCTGACAGCAGCCAATAATGCTGCTGAACACCTCTTTGTGCTGAAAAATTCTCAAGGTGACGGATATTGGGTCATTACCCGCTTGTGTAACGATGACCGGTATGCCAGTTTTAAAGTTGATGCAACAGGAGTTAATCCTGTCCCGGTATACAGTTCCCCAGGGATTTACAGGGATTATCTTGAATCAGGGGGACCTTCAAAAGCTTCCCCTGATAAAAAGTACCTGGTGTCCTGTTATTGGCCAAATTCTTTAGGGCCATTAAATAATTTTGAGGTATGTTCTTTTGATGCAGAAACCGGTCAGATCGAATTCTTATATTACATTGCTTTGCCGAATAACCTTGGTTCGTATGCTGAACCTACAGATTTAGAATTTTCACCGGATTCGAAATATTTATATGTTGCCTATGTAGGCATGAATACTTGGTCTGGCGGTGCCTTGTATCAATTTAACATGCAATTAGCGGCAGATTCAGCCGCTTTTCATGATTCCGGCGTTTTGGTAAAGGCACATACCCCGTGGAGCCTTCAGCTTTCTAATAATGGAAGGATATATGGGAGCTGTTTGACTGATACATGCGGACCGACAGTTGATGAATATATAAGTGTCATCAACAGGCCCTGGGAATTGGGCGCAGCCTGTGATTTTGACTCACTTGCAGTCTATTGCGGGGGGAAACATCATGCCTGGGATTGTCCAAACTTTTTGCTCGATTACCTCTACCGTTTTGAATGGGAGGCAGATGATTATTGCCAGGGTACAACTGTTCTATTTAACCCACATTTCGTACCAACACCTGATAGTGTGCTATGGTTTTTCGATGAATTCGCTCCGGGAAATTATTCCAGTGAGCTTTCGCCTGCTTATACTTTTCAAAACGCGGGTATCCATGAAGTGGAAGTCGACATCTGGTATCCTACCGGAAGATTTGAGCATACTTCCCGGGAGATCGAGATATTTCCCACCCCGAATCCTGATTTAGGGCAAGATATTGTTATTTGCGAGGGAACAACAGTTTCATTGAATGCGAATTGCGTTTCGGATATGTATTCCTGGAGCACCGGCCAGTTCGGCAGTCCTGAAATTACTGTTTCGGATAGCGGCACCTATTGGGTCAGAGCTTCATTCTTTGATACCGGCTGTTCAGGCTCTGACACGATCCATATAGGCTTTTACCCAGCCACCCTAATCGATGAAACAAACCTTAATATCACTCCTACAACCTGCAGTAGTGCAACCGGATCGATTACCGGACTCACTGCTCAAGGCCCTACGCCCTATGCATTTCAATGGCTAGATCTCTCGGGAAACGATTACGGCACAAACATAGATGTAACTGACCTGCCAGCTGGACAGTATTACCTGACAATTACCGACGGAAATGGCTGCGTTACTGAATCTGTGGTTTATACTATCGAAGATGCCGGAAACCTTCAGGTTTTGGATGTCCAACTTATCCAACCCCACTGCGGAAGGCCGGATGGTCAGATCATTGTGCATGCATTCTCGCCTTCAGGTTCAGTGCTGCAGTATTCGGTTGATGCCGGTGTGACTTACCAGTCCGACAGTGTATTCACCGGTTTGATTGGTGCGGGATACGTGATACAGGTTGAGGATGTGAATGGTTGTTTTGGATTTTATTTAGATAATCCAGTTATTCTGGAAGATATTCCCGGCCCACAAATCACCCTGGTAAACATCACCAATGAAACGGATTTCCTTGGAAATGGCATAATAGAAATCATTGCAAATGGCTCCACACCGGTGATTTATTATTCTATCGATGGTGGAGCAACGTGGCAACTAAACAACGGAGATTTTTACAATTTACAATCTGGGATTTACAATTTACAAGTTAAAGACGAAAATGGTTGTGATACTTCGTTTACTGTTGAAATTCAAAATGTTATACTGACTTACCTCCACGCCATCACCGGACCAGGAGGGCATTGCCTGGGAAATACCGCCATGGTGCCTGTTAATGTCGATAACTTCAATTCCGTAGCTAATTTTCATCTCAAACTTAACTATAACGCCGATAACCTGCATTGCGAAGGCTTTGCCAATATCCATCCGCAATTGCTCGACAGTCTAACCGGTTGGGTCGATCCACTTGCGGGAGATATCCATTTAGCGTGGAATTCACCAGCTTCGGTTACATTCACCGGATCGGAAAAAGTTGCAGACCTTGTTTTCACCACAAAAAATCCCGGGCAGGGAGAGCTGTCCTGGTACACCGGAAACACGGAAAGCTATTTCACTAATTCTTCTGGCAATCCTATCCCGTCCGAATTTCAGACCGGCGAGGTGAAGATCTATGAGCCACCGGAGATCGTCCTGGATCAGAGCAAAACCGTTTGCACCGGGCAGTTTGCTAGCATAATGAGCATTGCTGTTGGCAATCAACCGCCGATCGATTATCAATGGATTTATCCAACGGGCGACACCACCAGCAACGATCCTTTCTTCTTCTCCGTCACCCAGGCCGATGCCGGTCTCTACACCCTGCTCGTCACCGACCAGGTTGGCTGCTCGGACCAGAAAAGCATCGAGCTGATCGTCAGCGAAAATCCTGTAGCTGCTTTCCATGGCAACGATACACTTGAAATGCATACAGGTGATGTCCTGGATGCAGGATCAGGCTTATCTTCTTATCGCTGGAATACGGGCGACAGCACAGAGAGCATTGTCATCAATGCTGAAGGAATTTACAAGGTTGAGATGGAATCGCCGGTGGGCTGTATGGGTTCTGATTCCGTTTATATCAAGTTGACATCCGAAGAAATACCGGAATTTGATTTTTATATTCCGAATGCCTTCAGTCCAAATGGCGACGGAATCAACGATAGTTTTAAAATAATTTCCCCGAATTCAACATTCAACATTCAACATTCAACATTAGGCATTTACGACAGATGGGGTGGGCTCATTATTGAAACTGACGGCATCGTTAATGGCTGGGATGGAAAGAAGAACGGAAAGGAATGTCCGGGAGGAGTGTATGTTTACAAGATCGTATTTTCGGTAGATGGGGTGACGGGGAATCAGGAGAGAGTAGGGGTAGTGATGCTGGTGAGGTGAAAATAATCTCCCGGAGGGAGTATAGATTGTAGCCAGTGACGTCAGTCACTGGAAAAGAAAAACGCAATTCCGATTTTGAGTTCCATCGGAACGAAAGATGATCTGATGGCGCAAAAATATTTTCTGTCGTCCTTACAGGACTTTATTTGTTCGTTTTGTTCTTATACCCCGGATTGACAACCGTGGCTATTATCAGTGATCCCTGCGGGATGATTGCACAGTGAAAACCTCTGATTCACCGAAACGGGATGCGATAGTTACCCGGGTGCCGTTGGCATGAGGTGTAAATAGATCCTGAACGATTTGCGGATGGTTGTTCTGTTGAGAGAGGTGAGAAAGTAACAGCAGTTCCAGGAACGGGGCGCGATAACTGTTAAAGAGTTCCAGCGCCTGAAGGTTAGAAAGGTGGCCTTTGCCCCCGCGGATGCGTCTTTTCAAAAAGTACGGATAGCGGCCTTCTTCCAGCATCGTCTCATCGTAATTCGCTTCAAGGAAAGCCGCATGGCACTGGCTAAAGTGATGGATCAACTGTTCGCATACAGAACCTATGTCGGTAAAAATACCCACTGTAATGCCGTTTCCTGTAACCGTAAAGCTGTGCGGATCGGCTGCGTCATGCTGCTTTGAAAAAGATTTGACGGTAAGGCTGCCGAAATGCAATTCCTCATCGGCAGAAAAAGGCCGCAAAAGATGCTGAGCAAGC
Organism: uncultured Bacteroidales bacterium; assembly: GCA_964371595.1. Lineage (GTDB taxonomy): Bacteria > Bacteroidota > Bacteroidia > Bacteroidales > JAGOPY01 > JAGOPY01. Next base: position 4,589 of record CAYJNJ010000046.1, read on the forward strand.
CCGATCCGGCTGTTCAGGTGCGTGCCAGGAGTTATATAGACCGGGATCCTGTGTTTTTTGGAAAGCACCTCCACGCCCAGAATATGGTCAGAATGCTCATGGGAGATCAAAATGGCCCTGACCTTTGCAAGGGATAAGCCCAGTCGTGCCAGGCGATGTTCTGTTTCCCTGCACGAGATACCCGCATCGATGAGAACGGCATCATAGTCGTCGCCCACATAGTAACAATTTCCGTTACTTCCGGAATTGAGCGAAGAGAGATAGAGCTTGGACATGGCTGCAAAGATCGCGCTTTCGGCTGATGAAAATTGTCAAACTGTTAAATTGTTAAACTGTTACCGCCGACCGCCGACCGCCTATTGTCCAATTGTCCAACTGTCCAACTGAAATTCCACTGGCAAAATCCCCTCTTCTCACATGCCATTGATTATACATCCATGGCTGGATAAATTTTTCTTGCCAGTGCCAGCTTTTATTCGTATATTACACTGCCAAAATTTTAAAGCCAAAAACTTAAATTTCCCACCGTGCAAAATTTCGTATGACCATATCAGAAACTTATTGAATAATCATTTAATTATGAAAAAAGTAACGTTTCTTCTTTTTTCCATTTTCCTGAACAGCGGTATGATGTTTTCCCAGGTTTCTGTCAATACCGACGGCAGCGTAGCTGACAGTTCCGCCATGCTGGATGTGAAATCGACAACCAAAGGTGTTTTAATTCCCCGAATGACCTTTACACAGCGCAATGCCATCGTAAATCCTGCAGCAGGGCTCATCGTCTATTGCACGGATTGCAACCGGGATTCTACAGCATTACTCTCAATATTCCAGGGAGGGATCTGGAAAACTTTTGACAATTCATGCCTTGAACCTGATCCGCCTGTGGAAGGCACACATATACCCTCCGTGACCCAGATGGTCTGGATCTGGGAAAAAGCACACATTGCCACCGGGTATAGATGGAACACAACAGATGATTATAGCACCGCCATCGATGTGGGAGCAGATACATCCATCATTGATACAGGTCTTGCCTGCTGGTCGGTTTATACCCGGTTTGTCTGGGCTTACAATGACTGTGGACACTCTTCGTCACAGACCTTAACCGGCCAAACCCCCATGGATTACATCGCCCCGCCTGTTGAAGCAACCCACACTCCTTCCCTGACTTCAATCACATGGAGGTGGCACACGGTGCCCGGTGCGACGGGGTACAAATGGAATACGGTAAATAATTATGCCACGGCGCAGAACAGGGGAACCGACACCACTAAGGCAGAAACCGGTCTAATCTGCAGCATCCCTTATACGCGCTATGCCTGGGCATATTTCGCATGCGGTTATTCTGTGCCTGTAACGCTGACCGACAGCACTGATTGGTGCTGTGGAGTTCCTTACATTACAAAAGCACATGTACAGGGAGAAGTCGCACCTGTGACTAAGACGGTGAACTATTACCTTGTCTCCAATATCCCCGGGGAAACATCAAAGTGCTGGATAGCGAGCAACCTTGGCGCTGACCACCAGGCAACAGCAGTAAACGATGCCACTGAAGCCTCCGCCGGCTGGTACTGGCAATTCAATCTCAGACGGGGCTATATGCATAATGGTACAAACCGGATCCCGCCTACTACGTGGATAAACTATATCTACCAAAATTCGAATTGGACTACTTCGAACGATCCCTGCAGAATTGAGTTGGGTGACACCTGGAGGATCCCAACTTATACGGAGTGGAATAATGTGGATAATGCAGGGGGATGGACAAACTGGAACGGCCCCTGGAATTCTGCACTGAAAATGCATGCTGCTGGTTTTCTTTCTTATAACAGTGGCAACCTGTATGATAGGGGATACTCTGGAATATATTGGAGTATGAACCAATACGATTGGGATGACGGCTCCAGTTACAATTTTTCACCTGCAAGTTCCTATCCTGGTATTATGTATAAAGCATATGGGCTGACGCTTAGGTGTATTAAGTAGGTGGCGGTTTAAAATATAGTAAATGATAAACCGATGAAATCTAATGACAATGCAATGAGGATTAAGCTGTTTTTTGGGATCCCATTGCTGTTTTACAGTCAACTTCTCCTATCGCAGGGGGTGGTGCTGATCGGAGGCACTGAGCCTGACAGTTCGGCTATGATGCAGGTAATATCGGCAGACAAAGGGGTGCTGTTGCCACGCATGACATTTGCGGAACGAAATGCAATCGCAGGTCCCGCTGAGGGGCTCCTTGTTTATTGCACTGATTGCGGCAGGGATGGCGCAGGATTGGTTAGTATGTTCCAGGGAGGAGAGTGGCTGGATATGAATCTTTCATGTTACGAACCCTTTCCACCTCAGGAAGGAATGCATATCCCTTCCGTGACCCAGATCACCTGGATATGGAAGAAATCGCACATTGCCCTTGGCTATAAATGGAACAGCACAAATGATTACAACACCGCTACCGATTTGGGCATGGACACAACCATTACAGAAACCGGTCTTACCTGCTGGACGGACTATACCCGTTATATTTGGGCATATAACGACTGCGGGCACTCTTCACCTGTACCGATAACCAAAAAAACTTCGATGGGTTATATCGCTCCACCCGTGGAGGCAGTCAATGCAGTTGCCCTGGATTCAATCATATGGAAGTGGCACCAGGTTGCGGGCGCAACTGGGTATAAATGGAATTCGGTAAATGATTATGCCACTGCCGAAGACAGGGGCACCGACACGACAAAATCCGACACATCTCTTTCCTGCGGTACAATCTTTACAAGCTATGCCTGGGCTTATAATGCCTGCGGGTATTCGGTCCCTGTCACTCTGACCGATACAACACTGTGGTGTTGCGGAACCCCGTTCACTATAACCCACTCAGCAGGAGATGTGGCGCCGGTGACCAAGACGACAACTTACGGAACAGTTGACAGCATACCAGGTGAAATCTTAAGATGCTGGACCACCAGCAACCTCGGCTCAGATCACCAGGCTACTTCACTTGATGATAACACAGAAGCATCTGCCGGATGGTACTGGCAATTCAGCCGCAAGCAGGGATTTAAGCATGATGGCACAAACCGCACTCCTAATACTGCATGGATAATAAGCTACCCTGCTACCGGGAACTGGAGCGATGACACCGACCCCTGCAGGCTCCTGCTGAGCAATAACTGGCGACTGCCGACAAAAACCGAATTATTTAATATTGATTCCGCATGTAGCTGGACGGATGGGAACAGTGCCTGGAATTCTGCCCTGAAGATCCATCAGGCCGGATATTTATCAATCGTTGGAACTTTATCGTCCAGAGGAGTATCCGGTTATTTGTGTAGCAGTACAACGATACCCAATACTAATGTTAGTTTCGGGCTTCAGCTTAACAGCATGGAGTGCCAGATTGCAGAAATTTATAAGATTGGAGGCTATCCTGTCCGCTGTATAAGAAACTGGCTGTCAGAATGCTTACCAACTGTAACGACAGCCACTCCGATCAATATTACCCTAACATCTGCCACCAGCGGAGGGAATGTCATTTCTGACGGCGACGCTTTGGTTACCGCCCGTGGGGTTTGCTGGGACACCTTATCCAATCCGACCATTGCAGACAGCCATACTTCTGATGGAATCGGAACCGGTACGTTTACCAGCAGCATTACCGGACTTACCGGAGGCACGATGTATTATCTGAGGGCTTATGCCACAAACCTTGTCGGAACAGCTTATGGAAATGAATTAAATTTCATTGCCCGGCCTTGCGGTGATTCTCTCATGATAATCCACGACACTATTGGAAATGTTGCTCCTGTAAACAAAACGGTAACTTATGGCACCGCTACCAATGTACCGGGGGAAACAACAAAATGCTGGATCACACAAAACCTTGGCGCTGATCACCAGGCAACAGCAGTAAACGATGCTACTGAGGCCTCTGCCGGCTGGCACTGGCAATTCAACCTCCAGCAGGGTTATAAGCACGATGGTACAACACGAACGCCAAACACTACCTGGATAACAGGTATCAATGAAAATTCAGATTGGTTAGCTGCCAACGATCCCTGCGCCCTCTTGTTAGGCAGCACATGGCGTATGCCGACTTATACAGAGTGGTACAATGTCGATAATACCGGTGGCTGGACTAACTGGAATCACGCATGGGCTTCCGCGTTGAAACTGCATGCTGCGGGGTGGATAACAAACACCGGCAATATTTCCCAGAGAGGAGCTGCCGGATATTATTGGAGCACTCTTCAAAGCGATGTAACCCATGGCTATGACCTTTCAATTTTCAGTACCAACAGTGCAATGTATTCTCACGTAAAAGAAGACGGCTTTAGCCTGCGCTGTATACGGGATGATTAGACCATAACAGTTTGTAATTGTCAGCATGTTACTGCATTGCCAGGATTTGAGAAACCAGGAGGATTTACTACTTCGAAGCCGGATCCTACCAGGAAGCCATAATTTTAGAGAAAGTGACCTTGAAAATCAGGTTCAAAAACAAAAATTTCCTCAAAACCTGGTTTAAATCTGGCGTAAAACAAAAATCCACTTCTCGAAAATCGGAAACAAAAAAAAGTTGCTGCACCTGCAACAACTTAACACTAAAGACTTAAAACTTAAAACTGTTTTCGTCTCCCCGCCAGGATTCGAACCTGGGACCCATTGATTAAGAGGTTATTATTTTGATAATCAGCTCCGTACAAATTTTGTCATCTAGTTGTATTCCTTATCATTAATATTAATTAATATTTTTTTCGTCCATCCTTTTTCTTCTGTTTTCATTAAACTTGGCGGAAAACTTGGCGGAAAAATTTTAAAAAAGGACAGCGTTAATCTGGTGGGTCTTTTCAATGTCCAGTGAAGCCAGATAATGTTCCGTAACGACAGAATTGGAATGCCCCAGCATAGATCCTATTTCATCTTTTGATATACCGCCACGCATCAGGGTTGTTGCATATGAATCTCTAGCGGTCTTCAATTTGAGTGGAACCGACAGATTGAGTTTGCCGCCGATAACCGCCAAATCCCGGTTGATTTTCTGTGATATTTTATGACATCGATTTTCAAATGTCGATTCTTTATAGCCTTCGTGTAGCTTACCGAGGACGAAAGGACTATCCTTCACACCAATTTTATCAAGGAGTTCACGAAGCTTTTCTGTAATTGGTACAGTGATTTCCTTTTTATTATTTTTTCTGGTGGTTTCTGTCTTCTTGCGGAAGAAGATGATATAATCACCCTTGATGTCCGTCCATCTCATTCGGAGAAGATCGACGAAGTTGATTCCATTGCAACGGTATAGTAGTAGCCAAATGTCCCGCGAATATTCAAGACCTGGCTTTTCTGGGTCTTTGAATTCCACCACAGATTTGATTTCATCATTAGTCAAGACCAGCTTCTTTGGAAAGAAATTCTTGATACTATATCCACTTTTACCGAACGGGTATTGATAATTCTTTGGAATTAGTATTACTTCATTGGAAAAGTAATTGATGATTCGTCTTAGATCGCGTGAATAAGAATCAACCGTAGCTTGAGACATACCGCTGGACATCTTGTCCTTTTCGAATTTTTTCAAGAAATCCGGGGTAATGTCCCATACTGTCATACCTGGATTATAGATTTCCAGTGCTAGCTTCGTCATCTTGATGTGTGTCCTGGTTCGAAGTTTAAGGCCACAATTGGCAATGAAATATTCAAAGAGCCCAATCAGAGCAAGGGATTCAGGTGTTACCTTTTCTTTTTCATAGAATTGTGTACGGAACTTCTGCTTGTTATACGGCCTAAGTTCCCCTATGATCCTTTCACATTTGGTGATGTATGCGTTACATTTCTCCCGGAACTCAATGCTCTTTTCGTCCCCGGATTTTTTCACAAACACATGATGGTATTGTTTCTCGGTCATCTTGGCGATATTCAAGTAATTGACATCGCTACCAATACAGGCACGGATGACCAGGTTATATTCATCCTTTTTGTTCTTTTGGTTTCGTTTGTCCAGCAGACATTTAAATGTGGCCATTATAATTTCAATTTAGTGATGGTAATAGGGGTATTTCTTCTTCCATTAAACCGCCGTTCAATACCCAGCGGTCTATCTGTGGAATATCAAACAGGAGTTTACCCCCTAACTTAATATAGGGGATTGAATTGGTATTCACCAATTTATAAACTGTACTCCGTGAAAAATGGATGTATTTACATACGCCTTCAAGGTCTAAAAATCTATTTTCTATCATATGTTTGTTCCTTTTAATAATGATTGATACTGCTTTGTTAAATGATAAACTTTAGTTTTCAAAAATCAAAATCTGGCGGAACAATTTTCCTGAGCTAACCTAAGCGATCTGCGGGTTCCGGCAAGTTTTGTAGCGAAAAAAGTTCATTAAAAATGTCACCCACCCCCGGCCGGACGGATGATGTTCCTATCAACTGTACCGGGTTCCAACTTAACATTATGGTTTTCTTATGCTATAATCCACAAAGTATTTGCTTTTTAAACCCCTGGTATAATGGATATATTCAACACCACCGCAAAGTCCAATGTTCATAACAAAATCATGATATGTTACAATTACACTTTTTTCCCCATATATGGGTTCTTGTTCAACTTTTTGCTGGGATAATATATTATTTGCATAACCCCAGCCTAATTGAACCTCGTATATGTATACATTATCGATTTGAGTTGAATACTTTATTAAACTACCTTGATCATCGACCACGGCTTGTTTGATTAATTCTATTTTTTTCATAATTCTAATTTTTTTAAATGACTTATTTTTAACATAAATTGATAATATTCACTGGATGAATGACATCCATTTCAAAGTAACAGCTTCAAGAGTTATTTAAGATTTCTTTATAAATTATAAAGAAAATTTTCGACAAAACCAAATCTTGCGGAACAATTTTCCTGAGCTAACCTAAGCGATCTGCGGGTTCCGGCAAGTTTTGTAGCGAAAAAAGTTCATTAAAAATGTCACCCGATCCCCACCCGGATGACCGGGTGTCCCGATCCCCGTCCCCCGTGCTCCACCTTATATACGACCAATTTTTAAGGTCATAAAAGGGGGGTACAGTGGTTTTTATGAAATCCGGCTGGAATTCTGGAAAAATCCAGATTCCTGCCGATAACCCAAATTCGAAAAAAAATTTTTCCAGAATTTTTGAAAATTTTAAACACATGGTTTAATCCTTTTGATTTTATCGTTGATCTAATTGGTTAATACAATCACCAGAATCGATTCTGGGGAGTCCTGGTGAGTTTTCTCCCTCAAAGTCATCTTTCCCTACACTCACCAGGTTTAAATGTCCCAGAATCAACTATTAAACACGCTCATACAATAACTGCATTATGCTGCCTTGTCTATTGATTCAGGAATCGCTTCATCATTTGAATAACATTCATCCATTAGTGAATTCAAAGCTTCCTGGTTGAAGGCTTGCTGGCTTTCTGAAAGAATCCGCTCGGCGGTAGCGATGTTTTTAGAGTAGAGTTCTACCCCCACGAATGTAAATCCGAGAAGAAGGGCAGTAACACCACAGGATCCGCTACCGAGAAATGGGTCAAAAACAACCGAATCCCTGTTTTTGGGTGTGGACATCAATAAAGGTATTACAGGCAGGTTGGACGAAAAGGTGGCCGGGTGGATTGATTCCCCCTCGATGTGTTTTGTACGATTCCTACTGAGTTGAACAGTCAGGACATTGGAGACACTTTCGTCAACTAATACATTACGAAACTGGTCGTAGTTATTTTGAATGTGATAAGTAACGGTATCCTTACCCTTTTCTTTACAGCCACGGGATACCTTTAGTGATTTATCACTTTGGATTCTGATCCTTTCAAAATAGTAGTTCTTGGTTTTGGAGAAATGAAGAATCGTTTCATATCCAGGAACCAGTCTTTTAATACGGTTCGGAACTGGTTTGTTGGAAGTCTTATTCCAAATGAGTCTATCGACAAAATTCACCCCACGATCCATCATTTCGGTGGTCAGTCTTTCAGTAACACCATAACAACAGTTATCTCCATAAGATTCACCCAGGTTGATGAACATCGAACCAGTAGGTTTCAACTTGTCATAACATTTCATCAGGATGTCGGCGAGTCGTTTCACATACAACTGTGGGGTATCTTCCCAACCAAGTTCATTGGGGTCATCACCGTATTTAACTATCCTGTAATACGGCGGAGACGAAAAAATCGTATCGATTAGTAAGTCTTCAGGTAATTCTATTTCTTCGATATTTCCTTGAAGAATCGTGAAATTCCTTTTGTCAACTGGATAAAGATCAATGACCGTATGGCCTTGTGATTTCTTAGCATCATACGAATTCATCAGGTCTTTTGCTTTTTGAACAGGAAATGATCCTTTAAGGAATCCACCTACAATGTGGGATTCTTCTTCCTTTTCCGCATTATACAATGGGTTTTGAATCAGTTCAATGGTATCCAATGCCCTTTTGACGGGTATTTCATACGAAATAACCTGCTTGGCAAGGTTCAAATCACTGCCTGTGCCGAGCTCCCAGCGAAGGATTTTTTCCAATGAAAACACATTGTTTCTTGCCCAACCTTTCTTGCCCAGCATAGAAGAAACTAACGAAACCCTTTTTTCTTTGTCCCGTAATGGATTGGCATCATCCTGATCTAAACGGAGGATCGATCTGATTTCATTCAGTTTTTCCTGTATGGTTTTATCCTTATGGATTTGATTATGGATAATTAAATCCGAGAGGGAGAATTCATTATCAATAATGTCATCATTCAGCAGGGCATCGATTTCGTTTAAATTTAAACGCTTCACTGCTTCGTAGCGAAGCACACCATCAATAATCACATAGAATTGTCCGTCCTTGATGACGGTAATGGGTTGTTGTTGACCAATAAGAGCAATGCTCTCCTTTAAGGATTCAATTTCACTATCCCTATTGGCATAGTCATAGAGTTTACGGGTAATATCGGAGATTACCACTTCTTCAATCCTGATCTTCAGGTACTGGGTTACATTAGATTTACTCATGTCATAAATTTTTAAGGTTTATGACTGCAAAGAAATCTTAAAGTATTGTAAATCAGGATTTTGTGATATTACGAGAATTGAATGTTATATTCCGGTTTTATATCGTAATATTTCAATTTATATAAGAAGTTTATTTAGTGAAGGTTACCTTCCACTCTAAATCATCCTCGGAAAGGTTCACTTTAAACATCATTTTGTGATTTGCAGCTTCAACATAATTGATATGATAATAATTTGTAAGAGTAGTACCCAATGTTTTAACTAATGCTTCTTTTACCCTCGTCCTATTTGTTTCAAATGTTGGTTTATGGTTTAATTTAGGATTGTCAGGGTCGATTTTTTTACAACACAACCTTTCAATTACTTCAGGATCAGGATTCTTTTTTACCTTCTTGTAAATTTCTTGGAAAAGACCTTGGTTCTCACAGAGCTTATCACTTTGTACACCATCAAGATGTTTTAAGAAACTTATATACAACACTTTTGGTAAAGCCTCCATTTTTACAGGTTTGTCACCAATGAAAATATTCCACTCGGAATCAACTTTTACTTTTTCAAGTTTGGTTATATTCCTTAACTTTTTTGAAACAACAAATTCTTTTCTAATTTCTTCGATGATTTGTATAATTTGGCTTAAAATGTATTTGCTCACCTTTTTATCAAATTCCGCGACATACATACAGGAATGGCAGATATCTCCAGATTTAAATTTCCTAATTATATCAGTTTTGTTGTCGCAGAAGTCATTGATACATCCAATGGATTCCTTATGAATGTTTGGCTCATTCTTGTAATTCATTATATCCAGTCCCATCAAAGATTGAAGGATGTTTTCTACACACTCATATGCTATGCCGAATTTGGAATCCACATCTGAAATGATGTCCCATTCATCTCCGTGTATGAAAATATTCCTATTGTTAAAACCGCTAAACCAGTTTTGCTCGTGCCGTATGGTTGATATCAGGATGACAAAATCCTCATCTTTTATTTTTTGCATTACCCTATATCCCTGAACTAAATCAAAGTACTCCTTAAAGGTAAGGGAATCAATTCCTTCGATGTCTATAAACCTCGGATTCAGCCATTTGTATTGAACCTGAGTGAATGATTCCCCTTTGTCAAACTTCAGTTCACCTGGGGTTCCTTGCAGCAGGGCAAGGACTTCATCTAGTTTATCGGATGAAAATTCTGGAGTATTGGTTATGTATACATTCATGGTCAATGGATTTTTTAACCAAAAATAGCCATTGGTAAAGTAATATGCAAGTGAATAATTCTCACACATCTCGACAAATGAATGTGCCGTTTGGAATCGTTTATTTTTAAATAAATTAATCACCTTTCCCGCACAGCCCTTGACTTTTTCGAAATATTAATGTATATTTTAAATGCTAAAAATCAGTAATGGGGCTACTGGTCGGAAAGCATCAAGAAGATTAAAGTCCCCCGGAAAGTAGCTGGCCCCATCAGTAAAATCTGGGGGAACTTTTTATATTAATGTATAGTTATTTCAAAAATGGTATTAAAGACACACACCCACAAAAAGTCATTGATCTGCCGGAGCTGGTCAATATAATCAAGATCAATCCCAACCAGAGTAAAATAGAACAGATCCGTTTGCTTAAAAGTCTTGGCGATGATAAGTTTAAAGAGCTTAAACGGGAACTCCCGAATATAACTCCAAACTGCGTTGTCAAAGAACGAGTCCTTGAAGATGATAAGTTCAATCTCAACTTTCTTTTTCCCTCTGGCTACATCTACTTCGACATCGATCATATTCCAAATGTTCTAGAATTTAAACAGGAGTTCATTAAGAAATATGGGCAACTGGCAGCACTAATTTGTATTTCTTCTGGAGGAGATGGGTTATCAATTCTATTTAAAGTCGCAAATAATATTAGCAGTAAAGAACAATTCGAGCAAGTAAGAGAAGAAATTAGAAATACAATTCTTAAAGATGAAGATATTGATCCCAGTTGCATAGATATAGGCAGGGCTATGTTTATTTCACATGACCCAGATGTTTATTATAACTATGACAATAAGATAATAGTCAATATTCGTAATACATCCAATAATAAAAAAGGTATCAGTAAATCTATAACCAGGGGGGGGGTTACTAATAGATTGACTGAGACCTTTTCGCTCATTCCATTCGATGAAGTAATGCGAGTTATAAATCTTAGAACAGAAGTTAGGATAGATAATCCAGTTGTCGATGTAATACCAGTAGACTTTGCCACAGTCAAATTTCCAAGAATAATAAAAGATAAGCATAAGCATAGAATTTATACTGGTATGATACACTCGTTGGTATATTTGAATCAAGGATTAAAAATTGATTATCTTTTCTCATATTTACATTTTATCAATAGCAATTTTGCTGATCCTCCAATGGAACTCAGAGAATTTACCAGACTCTTTAATAGCGTATATGTCAGAATAAAAAATGATAAGGATTACAAATACCCCTGGAAAAGGTTGAAATATATTCATTTCAATTCCAAATCTGGTTTAACTGGCGATGAGAAACGCTGTATTGCTGGTATGTTGAATGGCCGGATTAGGAAAAATGAGTCCATAAATAAGATAATGCTGGCCAAAGAAGAACTCGTTGCACAAGGTATAAAAGTGACCCAGAAGAGTGTTTGCCGGATAAGTGGATTGAGTATCGCCACGGTAAAAAGACATTACCACGAGGGTCTGGTTGACTTGAATGAACTCATAGAAACCATTGAAAACAGTCTACCTTCCAAATTAAATATATTAAGGCCTGAAATTCCAATGGATTCCTGGCCACAGGAGCAAATTCCAAATCCAGAAGCGATCGAACCGGAGCAAGAACTTGTTCCGCATCATTCGGGAGAAGTTGACATCACTGAATTGGTATTCAACCAAGAATTCCATAAAACCAAACAAATTCCTGTTATGAATCAATGAAACTGGGGTTCGATCTTGTCGTAATCGGCCACCAGTTTTTCCGAATCAACTCATTACTTAGCAGTGCATTGCAGATCTTTGCCGGTGCGATCGTCTTCAGGAAATTTTTCCGCAATGAGTATGAAATTCCAATCAAATTTATATCACTCAGGTACTCATCCTTTTATCAAGCAGAGACCATTTTTTGAAAAGATTATCAATGATGTAGAGTAATTGCGGAAAAAGATGTTTGCTCCGGGATCGATCATGATCCTCGCCGATCCTCTGCTAATGCTAGGCCAGTTTGGCTTACAGTCGAAATTTCAATGAAAGTTGCGGAAAAAGTAGACCATTTCGACCTGGATTCGGAGTATTTCCAGTGAAAACAGTGTGATAAAGATGAAGTTCCAAATATGATATGTTAGATAGCTTGAGTTATTATGTTGATTATCAATGTATCATCTACACCATGTTTAAAAACTTCGCTAAAATCTGCCGCACTAAGAATTTACAATCCGTAGCCCGGTCTTTGGATATAGTAGAAATATGTGCTGACTTGTTACGATACTTCACCAATAATTCATTCAAATCCATAAGAAAATCATTCCCAAAGATATCGACAGAATAATTGCCCACTATGAAAGTGTGAAAATCATTCATTACCCTGCTTTTGGAAACCAAATTGTCATCGGATAACATTGATAAAATGTGAAACATATTTCCTAATGTATACGATGTCAGGTTTTTAGTTACCAACAGAGCAAATACTTTAGTGGAATTGTATAATAAATCATCGGCATAGTCCCTGTCAAGATTTGGGTTGTTTCCTCTGACAAAAAGTGTAAATTGTTTGAACACCTTTAATAATAGCTCACTTTCAACCGATCTGGATAACTGAAGAACATACGGGCTGAAATCATCCGCCATTTGATATATTAGAGTATCATGTATGTATTCAGCCGATATCAGGAAACTAAGACTTTGTTTTTCTAAATTTTTGGCTTCTCTTATGTATGTTCTTACCCTTGAATCATAAATCTGATTATCAGTTGGCGTAACGCCATCAAGCAGTGCATATATCTTTTCTTGTAATTCATCATCATCAACAAACTCTTCTTTGGAGCTATCCGATGCAGATTTAATAGATGTCAGGATGTTTTGGATATTGGCAGTCAACAATTCTTTGATAACAATCTTTACCATTCCTTCCAATGAGCCGGCTTTTTTAAGGCTATCAACGGAAATATTATAAAATGTAGCTAGTTCCGTTGAATGTTCAGCCAATTCTTCCGGTTTGATGTTTTCTCTTTGTGGTAGAAATGATTCGGCCGGGAAATCCTGATATGAATTTAAAATGTCGTGGATTTCGGATGAATTGAAAACGACTGCCCAATGCCATTTACCAAAGCGGCTCGTTTCATTGACCGCCCGTACCCAAAGATTTAGAAATTCCCTTTTGACACGGTTTTCATCACTGTCCTGACCTTTTACTTCTAGTATTAATCTATCACCATTTTTAAGTTCAATGATGTAGTCTGGTATGTAATTTCGAATAATTCCTCTGTAATTGTATTTGATAAAGAACCCTAGATGGTCGTTTTTAACAAACGCCCTTACGGCTTCATGATTATCAATTATATTGGCGTTGTTGGCCTCCCAGGTACTATCAAATACCGTATAATTAATATGTGATTTCTTATGCCATAGATTTGGTTTTGATGTATACCATGTCGGCATATCTGATGTCGAACGAATAGGCCTTTCAGCATCATAAACAGGTGTAATCAATAAAGCATTTTGGTCTTTAATGGCAATCCAGAAATGTTGGATGATGCGTGAAATATTTAATGTTAGAATAATGTTCTTTCTTATCGGATCCTGATTGAACAAATTGGTCTTGATGATAATTTTGTTCGATTTTAGGAACTCTTCGGTAAGTTTTAAAAGTTGTGCAAGAAAATCGAATTCATTTCCTCGCCAGTTTGGTTTTTCCCGGGCATAGATATTCGTCGCTACCCTGAAAATCACCGATTGCAGACGATATCTTTCCGAATATTTTTTAAGGTCGATATCGGTTAACGCCGCCGGTGTTATATTCCCTTGAATAACACCACCCAATTCAGCCTCAGTGATAGTATTTTCGGGATCAATCACAATAGGTTTAATAGCGTCATAATCAATTTCTAAAGACGATTTATAAATGGTATCAATCCTAAGAATGTTCGGAAATGATATTTTATACTCAATCTTTTCTTTTGTCGGCTCTATTTGGTACACTGGTTTTGGAGGACGAGGAACTGTGACTCCTCCCTCGTGAGGTATAAAAGAAAATGGTACTCCGAATACATTTACATATTCAGGCTCGAGCATTAAATTGTCATCAAATTCGTATGAAATTCGTCTCAATCCTCGTCCAACTACCTGTTCGCATAATAACTGACTCGAGAAGGCACGCAAACCCATTATTTGTGTTACATTTTTTGCATCCCAACCCTCAGATAACATACTAACGCTGATGACATTTTGAACCTGTTCCCCCGGTTTACCTTGTTTTCCAACAGTGTCCACTTTTTCACGAAGTTGTTCGGCCATTTCTCTTTGTGAACCAGAAAGCTCTTCGTCTTCGTTTTCAATTTTACCTAATATCTGACTATCGATTTGAAGAGTTTTGTTGTTGTCACATAATTCTTTAACCTCACATTCGCCGGAATCAAAATAATATTTAATACGCTCAGATGTTGAAGTTGTATTGGCAATTGTAATTAAGACAGGTGGTATAGCAATACCCTTTTTCTGCCATTCCTGTTTTGTTCTTAACCAATCCGTCCCCAACAAATTAAAAGCATTCTTTACCAAATCCGGTAATGGCGTTTCTTTTGGAACCTGCTTTTGATTTAAATCCTCTTTAACATCTAAATTATTGTATATATGATACAGCTGGGATTTATAATCAGTTGTATATTTTCCATCATCTCGAAAAACGACTCGAGGTGTCTTCACCAGACCCGATTCGATGGCATCGTTAAGGCCAAAATCGCTAATGATCCAGGTGTATAATCCAATTTCAGAAGTCTTTTTCCCGGTTGGTGCAAACGGGGTCGCTGAAAAATCATGGCACCTTAAAATATTTATTTGCCGGTGAAGTTTATCCAATCCACCAATCCAAACCGTATTGTCAATTTCTTCTCTTTTAACCTGTTTTTCTTTGGATTCTGCTGCGGTTCGCCAAGCGTGATGGGCTTCATCATTAATGACAAGTATATTATTGGATTTAGCCATTTCACCTAATACATTTTTTGCGTAAGCAGAATCACTAATTTCCATGTGCCGCCGTTTATCCACACTTCGTAACTGGCGTTTTATGGCCTTTTCGTTCAGTTTATCCTGGTCATCCCAAGCCAGCATATGCCAATTGATGACTTTAACCTGGCCTTGTCTCAGGTAATCCATTAAAGTAGTAGGAACTACATTAAATTCCCGGTAATAATTGTTTTCATCGGATGGAAACAGAACAGCCAACCTGCTCTTTACCGTTAAGCCAGGAGCAACAACCAGTATGTTTTTGGAAAAACGATTGTCTTGTTTATAGGATACCTTATTTAATATGTTATATGCAATCAACATTGCCATAACAATGGTCTTTCCCGAACCGGTTGCCATTTTATTACACCATCGGATAAAATCGCCACCATCTTTCGGTATATTGATACCCGTTTTGTAGTGGTCTGGGGCTTCGATTAAAAATATAATAGTTTCAATAGCCTCTAGCTGGCAAAAGAATAAAGGAAAGTGACGCTGATTTGGATCTTCCCAATGGGATAAAAGCTCACGAGAAACACCTGTAAGACCTGCTCGGCCATCTTTTTTCCATTCTGTTAATCGTCCGCGAATCAGGTTGACCAATGGGAGTTCAATAAATTCACCAATATTCTGTGAACTGGCTATTGTATAACCTGCTGGTCTACGGCCTTCAGCTTGAATGAATTCCTGGGCTGGAATTTCAAATTTCCAATGTAGATGAGGTTCTTTGTAAGGCGAACAAAGAATTAATTTATCAATTTGTTTCATCGGTTGATAATTTTCAAGCTTTCGATACCCCGGTCATCAATAATCTTTACTGCTACAATTTGCCCTGGAATGAATGGTAACGATACTGTTCCTTTGTAGGCATCGATTTTTTCTTTATCAATTTCAGCATTAAGGTTTTTTGCCAATTTATCCCAACCTTCACCATTACCAGACATTGGGAAAAAAACTTGTCGTGGAAATAAACTTCTACCATTATAATCGGTATCTAGTAACCACATGGCGATATTATTCTTTCCACCACTGTCGATTGCTCCAGTTTTTGGATTATAATAATCAAAACCGTGAACTTCAATTGTTATTTTTCCTTGATCCTCGCCCTCTTTTATTTCACGAACTCGTACATCAGGTTGACCGATTAACCAGAAACTCTGATTTGTATTCCGGTTCTTTTTCAGGTCATCTGTTTGTAAATCCATATTCATTTGAGCCTTTAGTAATTTGAAACCGACTAATTTTTCCGGAGTTTCATCAATATCTTTAGAAGCTTCATTGTCAAACTGGAATGCACAGAATAAAAGGATATCTGGTTTCATGTATCTGGCTTCATCTAATGCCAGTTCAACAATTCGCTGTTCCAATGGAGCGTGTTCGGGGCCAAAAACTACTAATACTTCTTGTGGATTAGCATTCTTTGTTTCTGCCTTTGCTTGGATATATTTTGTTCCCGATAAAGCTTCGACTCTGGTAAATTGTATAATTTCACCATCTTTTGCTCTAATTCCAGTCCGTAATAATTCTTCACGCCATTGATCCTGACGCTGTGTTTCACCAGAACGGGAAACAGAACTATCAGCGACTATTTCATTTTGCAAAACACCTTCAAGGTCTTTTACTATCGGTGCAGGAATACATTCGACTGTAAATGGCCCTGTGATCCTATTTTTTTCTTTATCAATTAATGGTTGATCATAAAGCATTTCTTCAATGTCCATCTCATTATTGGCAATGCTCTTCAAAGAAATATGTAGGATGGATTTATATTTAAATCCACTACCAACCCCTTCATCAGGCCTTGCTAGTTGATAATAATCAAAACCCGCTGTCATTAAGCGTTGTTTGGCTAAAGTAATTGCTATTCGACTTGTGTCGCAAGTGATCCACCTTCTTCCCCATTGTTCAGCAACAAATGCTGTTGTACCACTTCCACATGTTATATCAAGTGCAAGATCTCCAGGACTAGTGGTCATCAACAAGCATCTCAGAATTGTCTTTGTTGTGGTTTGAACAACATACACTTTGGGATCATTAAATCCACCCGATTGAGTATCATTCCATATATTGTCTAACTTTTTTGCAGGAAAATAATCCCAAAACAATTTATGAGCTATCGATTTTCCAGATTTAATAATCAAACCTTTTCTTTTTAGATTTTCTAAACCATTGATAGTGGTCTTCCAATGGCTATTCAATGAAGGTATATATGTTACTCCTTCGAATTCGAATTTTTGAGGTGAATTGCTTTTGCCGTCTGACATTAATGGGCCATGTCTAAAAATTCTACTCCCGTTAGGTAATGGTTTTGTGCGTTTTCTTTCATCTGGTGACATCTTCCGAAATGAACCATCGGTTAATTGTACCCATACATAGTTTGGATCATCAAAAGGTGGCTCAGGGATATCCCTAAAAAGTGGAAATGATTTTAATTGGTCAATTTTTTTGCAATACCAAAGAATATAATCTCCTATTGAGGATATGTGCGTCGGATTAAATCCCCCTGTCTTTTGAAAAATGATTTGACTGACAAAATTTTCGCGACCGAATATTTCATCCATTATTTCTCTGACATGATGAATGTTTTCATCAGAAATTTGGATAAAAACACTTCCACTGTCGCTGAGAAGTTCTTTTGCTAATAAAAGTCTATCTCGCAAGTAGGTTAAATATGAATGGATTCCCAACTCCCATGTATCCCGAAAGGCTTTTATCATTTAAGGTTCTTCAGTTAAATCTTCATCATTTCCGTCTTTTACATCCCGCTTATTTACAAATGGTTGAAAGTTGCTTCCGTATTTAATTCCGTAAGGTGGGTCGAAATATACCATTTGAACTTTGCCACCCATTCCTTCTTTTTCGAGAAGAGAATTCATCACCAATAATGAATCGCCAGCTATCAAACGATTGCTCCAATTTTCCTTATGTTTATAAAACTCTATTGCCGCCCGATATGGTTTTGCGTCTTCTTCAAAAAGAGATTGTTGTTTTGGTATGGGGCTCTCCTTTTTGACAGCATCTATTATTGTTTTTGGGTCGATTCGTTCATGGACATGAAGAGAAACCACAGGAACTTCAAATGAAGTCCGTTCTGTTTTGCCTGCCCATTGTAATTGAGGGTCAAGATGAGGGTCGTATTCGTATTTTTTCTTTATCTGGCCAAAATCAGTATCGGTCTTTTGATTTACCAATCCAACCGGCGGATTATTCAATCGTTCTTTGTCTTTATGCTCGTATTGTTCAATGGGTTTTTGTGGAGTCCCATAGGTTCCATTTTTTCTTTCCCGTGCCATGGTATAAAATGAAATTTATATTGACTTATTGGATAACTTAACAAATTAAAGCGAGCACAGTAGAAGTGCCGTTGAATTTCGATATAAATTTAGACAACTATTTGCTATCGACAAGGGTTTAATTTATGACCGGATTGGTGGCAACTACCACCGATGTTTTGGAATTCATGTTACTTCGTTTAATATTAAACGAAGTTTCCCACATCTCCGAATTTTGTTAAGAGTCGATGATCACAATTTTTTCCGCATATAGATTTTCAACACCTTATTGTATAACCCTTGATAATAGCAGGTTTTAAGTAAATATTTTTTCATTTTTACATTGCCGGCAACTTTATTTTTTGTAAATTAGCTCTTAATCAGCAATTTAGAATACGATGAAGAAAATAGCACTTTATATGCGTGTATCAACGGATAGCCAAACTGTGGACAACCAAAAAATGAGGTTGATAGAGTACGCTGAACGCAACGGTCAGGAATATGACATCTACGAGGAAGTCGAATCTACAAGAAAAACACGGCCAGTGAAGCAGGAATTACTTAAAAGACTTCGACTAAGCGAGTACGAATCGGTTATCGTATATAAGCTAGACCGCTGGGCCCGTTCGAGCACAGAACTGATCCTTGACACCAAAGAATTAATAGATAAAGGCATTGGATTCATTTCAATTTCCGACAATCTTGACTTTGGAACTGCATCAGGAAAGCTCCATTTCCAAATTCTATCCGCTTTTGCAGAATTTGAACGGGAGCTTATTCGTGAGCGAACACTAGAAGGGTTAAGACGATCCAAGGCTCAGGGCAAGACACCTGGCCGACCAAAAGGAAGCAAAGATTCCAAACAAAGAAGGAAATCAGGGTATATTCTACGCGAGGCCAAAAAACGCCAGCACGCTGATTCCGAAACAGGCGTGCATAAAACCATTGATGTCTATTTAAACTAAAACCCTCCCCCAAATAATTAAAAGGTCGTTTTTTAGTCAAAAATCCCGTCATCCTCCCCTGCTTTTAGACCCCCAAAAAACCGACCGGTTATTTGGTCTTCAATTTTTAGATATCCAATCCTCTAATTGTCGGTATTTCAATTTTCACAATCTTCTTGATACTATCTTTCCATTTGATTTTTGGATTGTCTTTGTAAACATCATAAAGTTGAAGAATCCATTCATCAGACAGATCAGCCATAAGTTTTTTCGCCATATTAACAGATTCGCTGTCAGTTATACCATTCATTTTTAGATGCAGCTTTAATTTATTTGGTTTCCCGATCCAAATGGCATCCGTGACATACGGTAAAAGTATTTCCGCCAACTGAATAGTATTGGTGTCCAGTAATGGTTCACACGATATACTTGTGTTGAAACCTTGCTCATACGCATATTTCAGTGATTGAAGTCTTTCTTCAAATGATGGGGCACCTGGTTCCCAGAATTTCAATGTTTCTGTATCACATGAGCCAATAGTGAAACGGAATAAGATGTTATCTTTATAAGACAGGAACTTTTTACAAATTTTTTCAATCACCTCAAGATGAGGCTTGGTGACGATTAATACATTATTACCATTTTGTAAAAGATTTTCGAGGAAGGTTAAAGACAACTCCAGGTTATCAAGCGTAATATCATGAGTGGAAGGGAACATGATGTTTCCATCTCTTTTTCTGTATTTCTTGGTGAATAAACTTTGCTTGACTTCTTCATCTTTCCACTTGTCCGGGGTCTTTCGTTTAAAACGACTGGCCATTGACTTTGCATAACAGTATTTACAATCATTCGAACAGCCATTGATAAAATTTGCTTCCTCTTCGGCCCACTCATGTGTGCCAAATACTTGTTTTGTTTTTTTCATTTTATTAAATTTAAATTAATAATTATTCGGCTGTTAATCAGCCAATTGTTAATAAAATATAAACAAAAGATATGAGATAAAAAAATGTGAATATTATTTTTTTGGAAAATTTCGCCAAAATTCCATCCTACCTTTTGATACCCATAAATCCGTTCGGTTGTTTAGTTAAACATATCAGATATTGGCCGCCAATAGACTTTAATGTAGATTAAATGAATCAGATTTTAATATTTGTTCTGTAATTTAGTTACCAACTTGTAAATGAATTATGTATATTTACAATACCAAAATATGTAGTATCACGAAAATTTAAAAGTATGAGTGATTTTCATGAACAAGCCTGGGAAGATGGATTTTCTGATGAAGAAGAGTATCTTGAACATTTAATGGATAAAGCAGCCGAGCTAAATGATCCATATGATGAAGAGGAAGAGGAATTTAACAAAAAGGTTAAATTATTTATTTCTGATAAACCTGAGCTATCTAAGTACTATGCTATACAGGTAGCTAAAAATAAAGGCTTTAAAATAGATAATGATTTTCAAGAGTGGATGGTTGCTGATATCGATCACCCTAATATTAAACAAAATATTGCTGGCATCAAATTGGTTTTAGGTGATATTCTTAAAATCAAATTTACTCCTAAAACATCCATTAAGAAATATCATGAATTAATGAATCCAGATCAAAAAGGATTAAAATTTGAGGATGATATTTACTTTGTCAAAGATATTCCAAATGGAAATTTTTATGTATGGGTTGGTTCGCCATTAAAAGGCTCAAAGGAAAAATCTAAAATCATAAAGCTTATCAAGCAGAAAGAAGATCCACGAGCTTTAGTTACAACTATAAATAAATCTGGTAAGTACACTTATAGCGTAATATTGAGACCACCAATCGATATGTCGGATGATGATATTTTAGATGGAAGTATGGCTTAATTTTTGATTCTATTTTTAAAAAGGATTTGATGTGTATTGAATCTTATTGCTTGACCAAACATATTTAAGTTCCAGCTCTATTGCAGTCATTAAATCAACAACAGCATAATTGTCATCCCATCCTGGAACCACACAAAAAGTATCCTTAACGGAGGTCTGGTTTTTCATAACCATCCATTCATAAGCCTCATCATATTCTTTGAATCCTTTGATGTAAGTCTGTGTTTTCATATACTTTTAAAATAACAACGCTAATATACAGCTTAAATCCCTCATTGAACCCCCCAATTGCCCGAGGCCAGAAATAAAATTTCATTTGGGTTTTAAATAAAAACAACTTTGTCTGACATCAGCAGAAGTTGATAACATAATCAATTTGCACATGTATCACTTAACTCTATATGTATAATGTATTGCTTTGATGAATAACGCATAAAGGTCTCCGATTTCCCAAAATTGTTAAATGGACATTTTGATAACAAGTCAAGTGAATTATTGTCAAGGATAGTCCCACGGTATACCATTGTTCCAAAATCACTTTTGAAAACTATTCTGATTCCATTTCCGTTTTTAAGTTGATAGAAGCCACGAGAATAATACACATTTTCTGTTTCAAGCGTAAACCAAAGGTATGAGTGAAAATGCTGGTCGAATCTCGTGTATGTGCCGTAAGAAATGGCCCTTCCATCAGCAAAGAATCTAAAAAATGTAATACTTTCATAATCATGATGATAGAATAAACCTTCCATTCTTACAGAATTTGACCATCATGGTTAGAATACACGGCAGGTTCCGGCTGTGACAGATAAAGTCGTTTAAAATTAAACAAAGCGATCTGGTTGGTCTCCGAGAATAATCCATATTCTCTCATAACATTCTGATAAAGAATATCAAGGGGTTCGTTGATATATTTGGAAACAATTTCCGCAAATCCATTGTTGGATGCATTGATTTTGGTTTCTAAATCATCGATATCTTCGAAACCATATATTAGTCCTTCTGAAATCTCTGAAATAAACATCTCGGTCGCAAATCCACACAGGTTATGTCTTTTTACGAAATCAGAAGCATAACACCAGATGAGGATAGAATTGGTCTTCTGCCTGAGGACATCGACCATTGATTCATCAACGATGTAAGTATCTTCTGTGTTGAACCGGCCAACTCCAAACAAACCAGCTATTGACCCGTGTCCCATGATCAGGATCCGATCAGAATCCTGAATGTGTTTCCGCAACTCATCTTTGGTTATACCACATTCAATGACTGTCTTATTGGGAATAGTGTCATAGATTCCACATAAAAATCTGGTGGTGGGGTCTTGGGGGTGAATGATAAGTGTCTTCATACCGGCTAAAGTCGAGGATCTTTCTCAATCTGCCTAATGATCGACGGAAAAATGAGAAATAGTTTTAAAAACAAGTAGTTCCGCAGATATTATTAATATCAACATTATGATGAATGCATAACCATCTCTTGCATTTCTCATAGATATTTTCTACTTTTATCCCACCCATTTCATCCGCAACGATCTTCATAATGATGTAAGATGAAAACCCTGAAAACCTACTGGTTTCTAATCTTCCTTTCTCTTCTGAATTCACCTATTCTCTTCGCCCAGCGGGAAGCAGATAACTGGATCATTGGCAACTGGATTGACATTAATTTTACCACAGGTGATCCGCTGGTTTCTTTTGTGGGCCCATATAGTAATTCCGAGTTTGAAGGGGCTACGATGAGCGATTCCCTTGGTAACCTGTTGTTTTTTTATGGTTATGAAACAGTATATAACCGTAATGGCGAGGTTATGTTGAACGGAAATAATATCCTGCCGGAATTTCATAATGTTCGTAAAACTGAATTGACATTTCCAAAACCCGGGTCGGATTCAGAATATTACATTTTTGGAGTAACCAGCGAACAATCCGGTGGTGGGATATATTATTCGGTCATTGATATATTACTTGACGGAGGTCTTGGCGGGGTAACTTCCGAAAAAAATATTAAGCTCGAAGCTGCGAATTCTGCACAGGGAAAGATATTTGCTCTTAAAGATGCGTCGGGTGACGGGTATTGGGTGATTACCCGCCTGTTTGGTGATGACCGGTACGCTAGTTTCAAGGTGACTGCCAGCGGGGTGAATGCCGAGCCGGTATATAGTCCTACAGGAGTATTCAGGCAGGTATCATCCGGATCCGGACCGATGAAGGTTTCTCCGGAAAAGAATTACATCGTATCCTGTTTCTGGACGCATATTTCCGGAACCGGGGCTCTTGAAATCTGCTCGTTTGATTCCCAGACCGGAATCATAAGCTTCAAACACATGATCCAGCCATGCTTGATTGGCAAACCTGAAACGCCCGTGGATTGTGAAATCTCCCCGGATTCTAAGTATCTTTATGTATATTGGTTAAATGGTGTGAGTTCCGAAATTGGGATTTATCAGTATGATATGGAATTGATTGAAGACTCGGCAGCATACTTAAATTCAGGTATATTTTTATTAAATATTCACGACGAGGGTGTTCAACTTGCTAATGACGGTAGAATTTACTTTACATATCTTAGTCTTGATCCCGACCTTGAACATCTTGAACGTAAGTATTTAGGTGTCATCAATAAGCCATGGAATCCTGGATTATCCTGCGATATTGATACTCTAGGTCTATATCTGGGAGGAAGAGAAAGAGGTCACGTTTTACCCAACATCCTCCTCGATTACCTTTATCGCTTCGAATGGGAAGCCGATGACTATTGCCAGGGCTCAACAGTTCAGTTTATCCCCCATTTTGTGCCCACACCTGACAGCGTTGAGTGGTTTTTCGATGAATTCGCACCGGGAAATTACTCAAATGAACTCTCGCCAACTTATACTTTCCAAAACGCTGGAATCCATGAGGTGGAAGTCGATATCTGGTATCCTACCGGACGGTTTGAACATACTTCACGGGAGATTGAAATTTATCCCACTCCTCATCCTGATCTGGGGCCTGATATCACTATTTGTGAGGGGACATCCGTCATACTGAACGCAAATTGTACTGCGGATATGTATTCCTGGAGTACCAGTCAGTTTGGCAATCCGGAAATTACTGTCATGGATAGCGGCACCTACTGGGTTAGAGCTTCATTCTTTGAAACAGGATGTACCGGAAGCGATACGATCCATGTCGGCTTTTATTCGCCTGTCCTAATTGATGAAAGTTCTTTGGTTGTAATGCCTACTTCCTGCGAGGGAACCACCGGTTCTATTACCGGCCTGACCATCCAGGGAGTCGATCCTATGCAGTATCTCTGGGAGGACTTGTCGGGCAATGATTTCGGAACCGATGTCGATGTCTTTAACCTGCCGGCAGGGCAATATATCCTAACCGTTTGGGATGGCAACGGTTGCGAAACGGAATCTCCGGTTTATACCATTGAAGATGCCGGAAACCTTCAGGTTTCACAGGTACAAACTACAAGGCCTCATTGTTTCCGTAACGACGGGCAGATAATTATTTCTGCGTTTTCTCCTTCAGGATCGATTATGGAATATTCCATCGATAACGGGAACACTTACAGCAGCGACAGTATATTTACCGGATTAATTACCGGAAACTACATCATTCGCATCCGGGATATCAACGGTTGCGAAGGATTTTATATCGATAACCCGGTACTTTTACAAGATATTCCCGGCCCGCAGGTTCAGCCGCCAGTTATAACAGATGAGACAGATTTTTTAGGAAACGGCTCGGTTGAGATAACAGCGACCGGCAGTACCCCGCAAATCTTCTACTCCATCGATAACGGAGCAACATGGCAAACGAATAACGGAATCTTTAGCAATCTTTCTGCCGGTACATACACCTGTATTGTGAAAGACGAAAACGACTGCGACACGACTTTCACATTTGAAATCCAGAACATCATCCTCACCTTTTTGCACGCCATCACTGGTGAAGGAGGACATTGTTTGGGCAATACAGCTATGGTTCCGGTGAATGTGGATAATTTCAATTCCGTAGCCAGTTTCCACCTGAAACTAAGCTATAATGCCGATAACCTGCAATGTGAAGGATTTACCAATGTCCATCCTCAACTGCTCGACAGCCTCACTGGTTGGGTCGATCCAGTTGCGGGAGATATCCATTTAGCTTGGAATTCACCGTCCTCTGTTACCTTCCCGGGAACGGAAAAGGTCGCCGACCTGGTATTTACGACGAAAAATCCCGGGCAGGGCCAGCTGTCCTGGTACACCGGAACCACGGAGAGCTATTTTACCAACAGTAGCGGCAACCCGATCCCTGCCGAGTTCAGCACAGGGCAGGTCACTATCTACGATCCGCCTCAAATCATCCTGGGTCAGAGCAAAACTTTCTGCACGGGGCAGTTTGTCATCCTGATGAGTTTAGCTTCAGGCAACCAGCCCCCCATCGATTACCAGTGGATTTATCCCAATGGGGATACCACTAGCAATGATCCTACCTTCTTTTCCGTCACATCTTCCGATGCTGGCCTCTACACCCTTCTCGCCACCGACCGGGTTGGATGTACCGACCAGAAAAGCATAGAGCTGATCGTCAGTGAAAATCCGGTCGCAGCTTTTCACCGCACCGATACGCTGGAAATGCAGGCAGGTGATGCACTTGATGCCGGAGCTGGTTTATCATCCTATCATTGGAATACCGGCGACAGCACGCAAAGTATCACTATCAATGCCGAAGGAATGTACTCGGTCGAGATGGAGTCACCTGTGGGTTGTTTGGGGTCAGATTCCGTTTATGTAAAATTGGTTTCGGAAGAAATCCCGGAGTTTGAGATTTATGTTCCGAATGCGTTCAGTCCAAACGGGGATGGGGTGAATGAAGTGTTTGTGATGAAGTGGGATGGATTGTCGATTGTCGATTGTCGAATTTCGATTTTCGATCGGTGGGGAGGTGAGGTGTATTCTGCCAAAGGCATTGAGAATGGATGGGATGGAAAGAAGAATGGAAAAGACTGTCCGGGAGGAGTTTATGTTTACAAAATCGTTTTCTCAGTGGATAGTGTTCCGGGGAATCAGGAAAGGGTCGGGACGGTGATGCTGGTGCGGTAAAATTCCAAATCCCAAGCACCAAATGCCAAACAAATACAAAATCCAAAATTCAAAATCCATTGTAATATCGCCGGATCGTCTGATCGTGCATTCACCTGATTCTTTTGTCCAACTGTCCAACTGTCCAACTGATTTCCCTTGCTTTTCTCCCCAAAACATCCTACTTTTATCCCACTCATTTCATCCGCAACGATCTTCATAATGATGTAAGATGAAAACCCTGAAAACCTTCTGGTTTACTATACTCCTATCATTATTCTTCTCAACAGGATTGTTCGCCCAGAACGAAGCCAATATCTGGTATTTCAACAAGTATTGCGGTCTGGACTTCAATACCGGAATACCAGTGGTTTTATCCGACGGGCAAAATTATGATGGATGGGCAGTCACGACAATTTCGGATTCTCTTGGTAATTTCTTATATAGTTCTGACTGGCATAACATTTACGGCAGGAATGGAATAATTGACAATGGATCAGGTATAGCTCGTGCCGATTGGTCAGGTGCGATGCTGATCAAGTGGCCGGGAAAGGATTCATTGTATTATTTATTTACTGCAGCTGATCCGGTTTTTTCGCAAAATGGGTTTTATTACTCTGTTATTGATATGCGGGCCAATAATGGATTGGGATCTGTGACAGAAAAGAATATTGAATTGGAAAGCTGCTGGGATGTCAATGGCAAGGTAGCTGCTGTAAGAAAAAATAATTCAGATAACATATGGGTGATTGTAAGGAAAAATGAACCACCTGCTTTTGCCTCCTTTCTTGTGGATGAAAACGGTTTCAATCTAAACCCGGTAATTTCCCCCATGCAGGTTGGAGTGCCTTATCCGGATTGGAAAGATGACTCTGGCAGGATTCAGGTTTCACCCGATAAAAAGTTTTTGATTGCCGGTCATATTTGGCCCATTGGACTTGAAATATGCAGTTTTAATGCATCAACAGGCTCTGCGGAATATCTTTATTCATTGCTTGGTCCTTTACCAGGATACTATGCACCTGGAATAGAATTTTCCCCAGACTCTAAATACTTATATGTTAGTTATCATGATAGCGATACAGGATATTGTTCCATCTATCAATATGATGTACAATTTATTTCAGATTCAGTGCTTTTTAGGAATTCAGCAATTTACATTGGTCATGGAAATGCTCGTCACCTGCAATTAGCCAGGGATGGCAAAATTTATTGTTCCCCTGCATGGGGAGAGTTGTATCTGTCGGACCAACATTATGTCAGTGTGATTCATAATCCCTGGATAAGTGGGACAGGATGCAACTTTGAGAATAAAGCAATCTATTTGACAAATATTTTTCATGATAATACTTTTCCGCATTTTTTGATAGATTACCTCTTCCGCTTCGAATGGACCGGCGAGCAATGCCAGGGCTACCCGATCCAATTCAAACCCAATTTCATCCCCACTCCCCAAACAATCCAATGGAATTTCGATGATGGGCCGGGAAGCACCTCCTGGCAACTTTCGCCAACATACACTTTCAAAAATCCCGGAATTCACGAAGTAAAAGTTGATGTCTGGTATACTTCGGGCCGCTATGAGCACACATCAAGAGAGATAGATATCTCCCCTTCTCCTCAGCCAAATTTGGGTCGTGACACATTGATTTGTAATGGTGCAACCCTCATATTAAATGCAAATTGCCAGGCGGATTTCTTTATCTGGAGCACTGGCCAGTTTGGCGTTTCTTCGATTACTATTTCTGATTCCGGAACTTATTGGGTGAAGGGCAGATTCAGTGAATCGGGTTGCGAAGGCTACGACACGATCCATATCGGCTTCCATCCACCAATTCTCATCGACGAAACCAATCTTGTTATAATCCCCACCACTTGCAACGGAATAAGTGGCTCGATTACAGGACTCAGTGCTCTTGGCTCTCCGCCCTACGCATACCAATGGCTAGACCTATCAGGGAATCCGTTCGGTACGAACATCGATGCATCGGGCCTCCCCGCAGGGCAATATTACCTGACAGTTACTGATGGCAACGGTTGCGAAACGGAATCTCCGGTTTATACCATTGAAGATGCCGGAAACCTTCAGGTTTCACAGGTACAAACTACAAGGCCTCATTGTTTCCGTAACGACGGGCAGATAATTATTTCTGCGTTTTCTCCTTCAGGATCGATTATGGAATATTCCATCGATAACGGGAACACCTATAGCATCGACAGTATTTTTACCGGATTAATTGCCGGAAACTACATCATTCGCATCCGGGATATCAATGGCTGCGAAGGATTTTATGCCGATAACCCGGTACTTTTACAAGATATTCCCGGCCCGCAGGTTCAGCCGCCAATTATAACAGACGAAACAGATTTCCTGGGTAATGGCTCGGTTGAGATAACGGCAACCGGCAGTACTCTTCAAATATTCTATTCCATCGATAACGGAAGCACCTGGCAAACGAATAATGGGACATTTAATGATCTTTCTGCCGGTATATACACCTGTATTGTTAAAGACGAAAATGATTGCGACACGACATTCACCATCGAAATCCAGAACATCATCTTTACCTATCTGCACGCCATCACTGGTGAAGGAGGACATTGCCTGGGCAACACGGCGATGGTTCCGGTTAATGTCGATAATTTCAACTCTGTTGCAAAATTCCATCTAAAATTAAGCTACAACGCCGACAACCTTCAATGCGAGGGATTTACCAATGTCCATCCTCAACTGCTCGACAGTCTTACCGGCTGGGTAGACCTGGCTGCCGGCATAATAAACCTGGCGTGGAATTCTCCCTCACCGGTAACTTTTACCCAACCTGAAACCGTCGCGGAACTTGTATTCACAACAAAGAATCCCGGGCAAGGGGAACTGGCCTGGTACACCGGAACCACGGAGAGTTATTTTACCAACGCCAGCGGCAATCCAATCCCGGCTGAGTTTAGCACCGGTCAAGTTTCAATCTATGAGCTGCCGGAAATTATCCTGGATCAGAGCAAAACCGTCTGCACCGGGCAGTTTGTCAGCATCATGGGAATTGCTCTAGGCAATCAGCCGCCCATCGATTACCAATGGATCTACCCGGACGGCGATACCACCAGCAACGACCCGTTCTTCTTCTCGGTCACACAGTCTGACGCTGGACTTTACACTCTTCTCGCCGCCGACCGCGTCGGTTGTACCGACCAGAAAAGCATCGAGCTGATTGTGAGCGAGAATCCGGTTGCAGCCTTTCACGGCTCCGATACGCTGGAAATGCACTCAGGTGATGTCCTGGATGCTGGAGCAGGCTTATCTTCCTATCGTTGGAACACCAGCGACAGCACGGAAAGCATTGTCATCAATGCCGAAGGAATGTACACGGTGGAGATGGAGTCACCGGTTGGCTGTTTAGGTTCTGATTCCGTATATGTAAAACTGACATCCGAAGAAATACCCGAGACCCACCTGTTTATCCCAAATGCCTTTACGCCGGATGGTGATGGGGTGAATGATACCTTTCAG
>CAYJNJ010000047.1:0-34412 GCA_964371595.1 uncultured Bacteroidales bacterium
GAATACAGCTCCCCTTGCTGTCCCTGGCAAACGGAGTCATTCCCGGCAATTTCCCCTGGATCCCCGATAAAGCCACAGATATATCCGCTGAAATAAAAACTATCTGCCGGCGTATCGTTCAGTGCATCTCCCCCGGGGGTGGCATATTCGCAGGAAGAGCCGTCCTCATACCAGGTGAGTGGGGTATTTCCGCCGGTATAATTGAAATTCAGGGTGATGATCGCACTCCCATCCGGCAATGTACAGGAGTTGCCAAACCAGCTCATGCTGACCCTGTGGTAGCCATTGCCGAGATCCATATCACCGCTCAGGAAAGACGGCATGGCAGGGTTGGGAATCCCTTGCAAAAACTGGGCTACACCGTAATCGTAGTCGAGCGAGAGCGATATTGCGCCGATATCCGAAAATCCAGTCACCAAAATAGGGACGGATATTGTGCCCGGGCCTGCCCCACTAATCGTGGAAGAAGTGGTTACAGGGGCATTCTGCCCGTGGCACAATATTGATGTCCCGATAACGAATCCGAAAATTGTAATATATTGTCTAATGTGCTTCATCATGTTTCAGGGTTCATTTTCATCCGTCACTGTTCCTTTTATTGTCAGTGTAATATTCTGGAGGATGGTCAGTGAGGCAGATTGGTTAATAATAATATCATGACAGCTTAGTCCATTTACATCCACCACCGGGTACCTTCCGGAAGGCACTACCGGAATGATCACATTTTGATTGGAATCAGGGACCATTCTCGGCGCCCAGTTCCAGGGATTGTTCCAGTTGCTTGCCTGGTTGCCCGTCCAGGTTACCGTGGAGGCAAAGAGGCTGTCGATGATAGCGATCTTAATGCTCTGGCTGGTATTGTCACAGGTGGCCCATATCGGCCTGACAATGTTGTTGTGCGCTGAAATATTTGTGTAATCGCCAAAAAAGTTATAACCGGTCGGGCAATTATTCGGAATAAAAGGGACCTGGCTGATCCTCATATTTTCAAATGTTGCCCCTCCATCGGTAGAAACGGCCAGGAAAACATCGGTTTGGGTATCAGTATAATTTCTCCGGTCATAAAAAACGATGTATATGAAGCCGCTAACCTGGTCGACCGTC
Source organism: uncultured Bacteroidales bacterium (assembly GCA_964371595.1). GTDB lineage: Bacteria > Bacteroidota > Bacteroidia > Bacteroidales > JAGOPY01 > JAGOPY01. The sequence continues at coordinate 1,105 of CAYJNJ010000047.1, forward strand.
ATCCATGTAAAGAACTGGTGTTTCCCCGGCGGGTCATCATTCACCCTGAGTGGGGCGGTCCAGGTCAGTCCCTGGTCGGTCGATTTTATGAACCAGACATCAGTATCTGAGGAGCCATTCCTCTGGTCTGACCAGTTTACATAGACATGGCCGTTATATGGGCCATTGCTCAGGTTGCAGCAGGTGACAGGAAGCCCGTTGGCCCTGTTTATGCCGGGGATATCATAATCCCAGCCCGAGGGGAAATCTGAAATTACAGAATCGATTTCCAGCCAGCTGGTTCCCTGGTCAAAAGAACGGTCGAACATCAAGCCCAGCGGGCCTGCCCAGGCAACATAGACCTGGCCCGAGGGACCGACAGCCGGTACAGCTCCTTCATCGGTATTATCGCTGTCAATACAATCCCCTGCCGTATGGCTGATCCTCAGGGGGGTACTCCATGTCATGCCCAGGTCGGTCGATTTAGTGAAGAGTATGATGCTGGAATCCATAGGATTGGAAGAACCGTAGTTGTCAAATTGTGACCAGGTAACATAGATGTAGTTATTTGCCCTGTCGACAACTGCCCACTCTTTATCCTGTGCTTTAGGGTAAGTGTCGAGGCCGAAATAAGTGCCACCTGACCAGGTTTGCCCGCCATCGGTCGATTTCTGGCAGATCATCCGGTCGATCCACCATCCAGGTGACGGAGGATAGGAAAGATGGAAAAAGTAGAAATTGTCGCTGTTATCAACAATGACCACGGGATCACCCCAGACGCCCCAGGGGCAGGTTAAAGTACCCTGCCCCCAGGTAACGCCTCCGTCCAATGAATAAAAATAGCGGTTGTTATTAGCTCCCCCGACTAACTGGTTCACATTGTTGGGATTGATGCAGATAGTTGGCTCGTTGATATAGCCCATAGCCCAGACATCAACATTCGGGAACCGTGATTGGGAGCTTGCTTTCCCAAGGCAGAAAATCATCAGCGCAACGGAGAAAGCTTTTAACAGTATTTCTTTATTAGAGATCGGGATCCACATCCTTCTGACCGATTTATTTTAGCTTGAATTCGATTTTGTCGATATATTTTACTTCAACAGCCCTCAGCTTATTATAATCCGGAGAAGCAGTATTCATCCAGAATAAATGAGGTACTGCCAGGTATATTTCGGTTTCACGTGAAGCGGGATCCGAACTGAAGCGGATCTTCGCTTTATAGATTGTGCAATCTTTGCAGGATTTCCGGATAAATTCCAGCTCTTCTTCCGTAAACCGGATCATTTCTATTGAATGGACGCCGCTCAGCGACAGGTATTCAATGCCGAAGTCCTGCATAAATTCTACACTGGTAGGCAAATGAGAATAAAACGGGATGTTGTTCGATCCGTCAGGCATGCTTAGATAATTGAATTCAACCGGTTTTTCATCAATGATGAGGGTTCCGCGCAGATTTTCAACCCCACTTTTCTGCGAAAGCAAATGCAGCGGCATAAAAAAGAAAAATGCCGCAACCGGTATATTCGTACTTGTTAACATCTTAATTAGTTTAAAGAAGTGATTCATTCTGTTCCTGTTATATTTACGGTTCCTTTTATGAATAAAGTTGATCCTGTAGGTTTTGACACCATGATCTTGTAAAAAGTCTGGGGTGTGCTTATACCTGAAATAGAAGCATCATTTGCGCCGGTAAACTCAACTGTACTGCTACCTGTATTAAATGTCCCGGCATTCAGCCAGTCGCCGCCGACCTTAACCAAACCGGCACCAATCAGGTTGAGGGCAGCACCCGGTTCGATGGTCAGATCCCCGTCGACCAAGAGATTGGCGGCTCCCTGCATGGTAATATGTTCGCAAAGTTCACCGATAATAAGGTTCCCGGTAAGATGAGGCCAGTTTGGCGCGGAGTTAGGGATAACGATATGCAGGCTGGTATCGGGTACCCTGAAATTATGCCAGTTGGAGCCTTCATACCAGTTACCTGAAGCAATTCCTGTCCAGAGCCCGGGTGTGCCGATATACATATAGTCAGTCCTGACCCTGACGGCGCCGCTGGTTCCCCTCGTTACGATAAGGGTGACCGTGTAAGAGCCGTTGGAAGTGAATTTAACGACAGGATTCTGAGAACCGGCATCGGTTCCGTCTGTAAAATAATAGGATGAAGGGCTGATGGTCCAGTTCCAGGTGGCCGGCCCCCCGGTGCTCAGATCTGTAAGTGCAATAGTGGTGTCATAGCTGCGGTTAGCATTATTTGCGATGAAATCGGCCACCAGGGGATTTGGGCCGGTATAACCATTAATATAATAGAATGATTTGGGTTGATCATAAAGAGAAGGACCGGAACTGCTTTCTGCATACCGGCAGGAAGAGCCGTTATCATACCATGCAAGGGTGCTTGATCCGCCATTATAGGTGAAAGTAAGGTTGATAAGCGCACTGCTGTCGGCCAGCGTAGTGTCTGCACCCGACCAGTCTATGAGTATCCTGCCCAGTCCTGCAGTCGAGGTTGTAAAGGTTCCCCCGAGGACAGGCACCAGGCTTGCGCTTCCGTAAGTCAGTACCGATGGATCATAATCAAGCGTGAAGGAAAACAGGCCGATATTCGTAAAATTATAAACATATAAAGGAACTGTGACCGACTGACCGCCGACCGCCGATCGCTGACCACCGACCGTAATGGGTGAAACATGGGAAGCCAATAGCCCGTCCATATAATAGCCGGCTTTCGGCTCATCAAAATAAGCATTGCCGTTTGAATCATTGAACCGGCAGGAGGTTCCGTCGCTGACAATCCATTTTAACGTTGAAACACCGGAATTCCAGGTAAAATTTACAGTTGCGACAAGGCTGCCATCGGGGAGTGTTTTATTAGCGGCACCTGTCCAGGTGAGAGTAATTTTCCGTTTCGGACCGAAGGGGCTGTCGACAACGGTGAGGGCGCTGCCGAATGCGGTATCGGGTGTAAATCCGTTATAAGTCATCACGCTGCCATCGTATTCGTACGAAAGTGTAAAAGACCTGACATTGTTGAAATCATTAACGAAAACCGGCAGGGAAACGGGGCCGGGGGAAGCCCCGGTTTCCACCGGTAGCCAGGTCTGAGGAGAGAACTGGGTATAGATCAATCCATTGTGGTAATAGTCAGATACAGGGCTATCTACCAGGGAATTACCTTGCTGATCGCCAAATTCGCAGGATGAACCGTCATCATACCATCTAAGGGCAGTACAACTTGCATTGGCGGTTGAATAAATATAGTTGACTGTAAAAACCGTGCTTCCATCGGTAAGACTGACATTAGAAGTGCTGACCCATGAAATTGTCAGCAGCATCTTCCCATTGGGGCCCATCATAGTTCCTGCATTGAAAACGCCTGAAAGTCCCGGGTTTGGGGTGCAATTCACATATGACAGTACGGCCTGGTTATACTCCAGGCTAAGGGTCATTGCGGCAATAGTTGTGAAATCATTTACTGTGACAGGAACGGGCAGGTTACCCGCGGAAGGGTTTAACAACACAGGTGCAAATATTTCCGGAGCGCCCCGGTTGGATATTCCACCATTCAGATAATAAGTTGTCTCCGGGCTGTCGTTCAGCAAGAGGTAATTGCCGTTATAATATTTTTTATACTCGCAGATGTAACCGGCGGTGTACATCCACGTAAGTGATGCTGTGCCTGAAATATAGGTAAAAGTTAAAAAGAGGAGGGTTGTTTCATCGGGAAGTGTTACTCCGCCTGGCGTTTGCGGCCAGGTTATTACCAGGAACCCTAATGTGCCTGAAATATTATTTGAAACGATCATCCCGGGAAATGAAGCATGCGGTGTGGCACTTACATAACTGACCAGGTTAGCAGGATACATTATTGTAAGCCTGAAATAGCCTATGCTTACAAAATCTGAAACCGTTACCGGCACAGTAACAGCCCCGGGATCTGTAGTGGCATTTATGACTGTACCGATCTTGGTGACCGGTGCATTTTGGGACTTCAGGCTAATCGGTAATATGAAGAAGAGAATAAATAAGACAGCAGGAATGATTCTCATGATCTTCTCTGGTTTATAGGTCATCTTTGTAAAATACCGCTAAATCATACTTTTAAAGAAGTTAAAAAAGAGGGGAGCGGGATCGCTCCCCTCTTTGTAATTCATGTTATTGCTGACGGACCAGCTTGGTAGTTTTTACAATGTCACCCGTGCTGCTATGCAGGGTGAGGGTTGCAGTATAAACACCGGGCTGCAGTGGGAGGGCATCCAGTTTGACTGAATACTTTCCGCTGATCTGTTGTTCGTCGATAAGTGTTGCCACTGTCCGGCCAAGGATATCGGTGACCTTAATGGTCACACGGCCATCAGCCGGAAGATTGTAAGTAAGGGTCGTGTAGGTTGCAAACGGATTTGGACGGCTTTCGAGTGTTAAGCCCGAACCATCTGCAGGTTCAACGATCCCGTAAGTTGAGAATTCAAGCAAATCCATGCCGAGAACAGCATCCGGAATGACGTCAAAGCTACCGTCGGCAAGTTCATTTGCAGGATCGGCAGCAAGCTCAAACCGAATGACATCACCCTGCGAGAAGGTAGAGGTAGTCTTTCCCCAGATCGTCAGGAGTTTTGCATTAGCTTCAAACCATGCCGGCTGCAGCGTATTCCAACCAATCCTGAGCTCGTTTCCAACGACTGCCCAGTCAAGTTGTCCATCGCTGTTTTCGAATGTCACCCCGGTAACTTCCAGCAATTCAGATGGGAAGTTCATAATGATCGAAGCGGCTCCGACAATGTTTGCATCCATTAGATAAACAGGTAAAGCAATTTCTGCCCCGGCATCAGCCCACCTGGTATTGTTGTAAACCAGTTCAAGTGTCTGGCTTGCAACCTTCAGATCTCCGGGTGTGAAGCTGCCGTTGAAATCTCCAACGCCCATACCATAAATATCTACCGTCATATCATTCGTGCAATTGAATCCGAATGTCTGAGGCAGCCTGGCATTATCAGCATTGTTGTTAACAAATTCACCTGCAATCCAGAAGGTCCAGGGGGTATTTGTCGTTAGTTTCCGCGGGAAAGCAGTTCCATACACAAAATAATTCTGGATAGCCAGGGCATCAAGTGCAGTAACAGTGAAACCTGCGTTATAATTCACTTCACCGGCATTGAATTTAACATGCTGGATGGGTGATTGGTTAGCAGACCAGAAATTCAGGGCGGAAGCATCAGTAGAATTAATATAACCAACAGGTTTATTAATATTGATAATGCTGATCGAATAATCGCCACCACAGAGATTCGGGAATTCGTAATGGCCTGTCACGTCATCGGTGACGTAAGTCCAGTTACTTGTTCCGTCAGTGAGCTGTAAGGTAACATTATTCATAGGTGTTTTAGCAGCATTATTATACTTCAGCGCGCCGCTTACTGTATTCCTGACTACAGTAACAAGCTGTGTGCAGGTTGATGTATTTCCGCACAAATCAACTGCAGTCCATGTGACTGTCGTTTCATATTCAGGGAAGCTGGCTGGAGCATTGCTGGAAATCGCGATAGCTCCAACATCGGTGCAGTTGTCTGTTGCTGTAGCCGTTCCGATTGAACCCACGTAGTTACACCCGGAATTCATATGAACAGTAACGGCAGGCGGACAGGTTATCGTTGGTGCAGTCTGGTCACCACCGGTGTAATGGGCAGTGGGCCATGGCAACTTGACATTCCCGCAGGCGTCTTCAACCTTGTAGCTGTAAGTCACATCCCAGGCACAATCTGAGCCTTCTGTTTCTGTGAACTTGGTTACGGTTAAAGGATTGCTGCAATTATCTGCGAAGAGTTCGGCAATTTCACCAACTGTAGGACCGGCCGGAACATCATCAAGGCAGCCGTTGAATGCAATGCTGCATGATGGTACACCGTAGATCCTGACATTATGGTCATTTCCTTTATCCCAACCAAGTCCGGGCTGTGAATTATCAATCGCATAAATATCACGAACAGGAGGAGTAACCGTCGGTACAAAATCGATGTTCAGATTATCGAAGGATGTGTACGGCGCTGTCCCCAGCGTGATATTGGTGAAATGGTTGAACCAGCGCTTCGGAACTTCCGCCGGGAATTTATGGGTGCAGTTCACGCCATAAAGAATCAGCGTATTGGCCGGAACGGTCCAGTTCAGGTTGTCGAAGGTCACTTTCCAGATGCGACGGTAAGTTCCGCTGCTTCCCTGGTATGATTCGCCATTGTAGTATGTAACTTCTTCAATAGTGATATCCGGATTTCCTGTAGTATTTGAACCGACATTGAAGCTGCCTGTTGCAATTGTCGCCATGGAAGCATTTCCCTGCAGATTGGTGTAGTCATACGGAGAAACCCATGGATCGACAGGTGCATTGGCACCGTAAAGTGAGATATCATTGAAAAAGTCCTCAAGCTGGAAGTCAGGATCATCTGTATATCCTGCCAGACCCCAGACCACTACTTTATTTATGGTCCAGAAACCGTCGGAAGAAGTCCCGAGCTTGAAATCATCAGTGTAATAATCATCAGGATTTGCACCATCGGCCCAGCCAACATTGCAACGGTTGGAACCGGCTGCATTATTCACATTTGCCAATGGCATATCCCTTCTGAAAATTGGAGCAATCCAATCGGGTGCGGTAACATCCTGGACCGTGATCACCTGGATACATGACGCTGCATTGGTATATTGGTCGGTAGCAGTCCAGGTACGATTGATAATGTAATTACCCGGGCAACTTCCACTAACTACCTGGTCGGTATATCCGATAACAGGATTCGTGGTACAATTGTCTGTTGCAGTGGCAGATCCGGTATTGGCCGGAAGCTGGGACGCATCGCAACTGATGGTCAGGTCAGCCGGGCAGGTTATGGACGGGACCTCTGTATCTGTAATAGTGACAGTGAACGTGCAGGAAGCTGTATTGCCTGCAGGATCTGTTGCTGTTGCTGTTACAGGGGTTGTACCAACCGGGAAGAAAGTACCTGGATTCTGGCTGTAGGTAACCACAGCAGAGCAGTTGTCGGTAGCGTTAGCTGCGAAAGTAACTACAGCTCCGCATTCGCCCTCGTCATTTGCCTGGGCGATGTTGCCGGGACAGGTGATAGCCGGGGCATCATCGTCAGTTACAGTAACTGAGAAATTACAGGCATCGTTTCCGCAGGAATTAGCGGCAGTAGCTGTAACAATCGAGGTGCCAACAGGGAATGTATAACCAGAACTAATATCAACGCCTTCCAGAGAATATGTTATTCCCGGGATCGGGACACCGATAGCTGTAGCAGCAAATGCTACCGAAGCACCACAGACACCTTCATCGGTACCGACGGTAATCGGACCGGGACAGGTAATAACAGGGATGCTTGTGAAGGTCATACTGACGGTTACAGGCAATGAAGTACATCCGTTAACACCCTGGAGTGTCCCGGTATACGCATAAGTCAGCTCAGGGTAATCTCCGGGCAGGGTGAGGATAGGTTCCCCTGTATTTCCGGCAAGGAAATACATCAGTCCGTCGATCAGCTTGATATCCGACCCGTTGTCTTTCACATAGAAGAACGGGGCCTGGCCATTGATGATGAGCCACATCCTGTCTCTCCAGTCACCGTAAGTTTGTTCACCATCAACACCTTTACTATCCCAGTAAGCCAGGAAGAGAGGTGTGTTTGACGAAGCTGTCAGTGTGAACGCATTCATGGTGTTATCCATAAGATCAGGCGGATCCAATACCATTGAATTCACATCCAGCAGGTAGTTCAGGGACTTATCGAGGCACATGTCATAACTTGGCCATGAGCCACTCATAGCAGACCATGTAGTTCCATCCGAAGAGTACTGCAGAGCGCAGCTCTGGACCACCGGCAGAGGATCCACAATCACAGTGCGGGTGACCGGAGTTGCAATATTGCCGGCGATATCCTGGGCACTATACGTTACAGTATAAGTAGCCGGGATTTGTGTATCAACCGGATTATCCGTGTTAACCGTTACCGTCACATCACAATTATCATCAGCAGTTGCGCCAAGGTCTTCATAGAATCCATCTTCACAAATATGGACTGTAGCATTTCCATTGAGAGTAATGACCGGGGCCTCATCGTCATATACAGTAACGGTAAAGCTGCAAGTCGACTCATTTGGTGGGGTACGGCCATCTCTGAAGACATAGGTCACTGTTGTAGTTCCCTTTGGGAATTCAGACCCAGGTGCATGGCTGCGGGTGTACCAGTTCACGGTTCCGTCGCAGGCATCAAGTGCCGTAGGTTCATCCCAGGAAATTATGGCTGCGCAATCGCCTTCATCAGTTCCCTGGTTGATATTCCCGGGGCATCCGCTGATAACAGGCGGGGTTACATCGGTGACAGTCACCGGCATTATGCAGCTGGCCTGGTTACCTGAAACATCCTTCACGGTAAATAGCACATTTGTAGTTCCATAATCAAAGAAGGAACCGGAATTGACATTATACCCGACAGATTTGACCATGCAATTGTCAGATACGGCTAAGCCGGGGATCTGGGCAATAACGGTATTGAAAGCTACGTGGGCATTTGTCTGGCATCCACCGCCTTCATACCCGTAACCATAAACACCGCCTCCTGGCATTGGAGAGGCATAAGGCCAGGGAGCGTTAGCACAATTGGTTTCACTAAGCCACCAGCCATGTTTCCAGGTATTATCCTGTGTGCCGATGCCTTCAAAAGTTAAAGTGTACCAATTTGAACCGGCAGCCATATATGGCCTTTCAGATTCCGGAATAGCAATTGTGTAGATTCCGTTAGGATTGGAGCCACCAGCCGGGAACGTGATAGTACCCACCCAAAGCGGGCAACCATCAGGATATTTGACCATGCAGGCAGCTTGTCCGGGATATAAGGAAACTGTGATAGTAAATGGCCTGGCTTTGACAATATCCATCAACCCAAAACTAACACTGGCGAGTAAACCCGTATTGTTGGCATGGAATGATTGATTTACCCAATCGCCGTTATCTACCCAATAATAGCCGTTAGCGCCATTGTTAAACGGAATAGGTGCAGTGCAATGGATTTCGGTGATATCAGCCACTTCAGTAGCCCAGCCCACATTTTGGGAGCATACCACGTCGATTTGCGGCGGGCAGGTTATGGCAGGTACTATTATATCAACAATATTAATTGTTTGTGTGCATGTACTTGTATTGCCAACACCGTCTTTCAGCGTCCACAAACGGCTGACCACCAGCGGGCAGGTGCCTGTTTTGCTGTCTTTATAGGTAATAGTTGCCACTGAGCAATTGTCAGTTGCAGCACCTCCTTCAGCAATAAACTGGGCCATGGTAACCGAAACAGCGGTTTCGGAATATCCCAGCGGAGTTATGGAAGAAATGGAGCAACCTTCAAAAGTATCGGTTGGCGGGCAGCTTGTGATTGCAGGAGGCGTGGCATCGGCATTACCGATCACCACGGCTAATGTAGCGGTACAGCCATTGTCGGCGGTTACCAGCACATTGTAAGTGCCAACAACAAGCCCTGCCGGATCTTCAACGCCAGAGACAAAGCCTCCGGGCCCGGTCCAGCTGCAGGTGTAAGGAGCTACAGCCCCGTTTACGGTCAGGTCGATACTCCCGTCAGCATCACCGAAGCAGGTCACGTTGACGTGGGTCTCGCTCAATGCGATTGCACAGGAGACGCAGGGTACGGATGGCTGGAAGCCATGAGTTACAGGATCTCCGTCTATGCCACTTGTCAACCAGGGTACAAATGTGAAATTAATACCCTTCGTAGGGATAATAGCAGGATCAGTAGTGCCCCACCAATTACAGGTAGAAGTAATAATGCCACCCGGATCGCCAAAAACGCATTTCCCAATGTTTGCTCCACTGGTATACCCGCCAAGCAGACTGTTACTGACTAATATGTTGCCAGTTTGTGCACCTACTAAGTAAAATGCATAGCTCGGGTTAGTAAATTCGTTTTCGGTTACAAGGTTGCCACCGCTAATGGCATAAATACCGCTACGGGTTGCGAAATGGTTCCTGCTGATAGTGTGGTTACCACTGCCGAGGACAATAGCGGGAGCATTATTCATAAATAAGTTGTCGGTGATCAACTGAGGAGTGGACACGGAACCTTGCATGATGATACCACCTGTGTCGCCGAAATTATCAGCGATCAGGTTTCCGCTGTAAGTCCCTGATCCAATAGCATTACCATCTATCATGATACCCCAGTATTTGAAATTTTTGAAGCTGTTATCCAAAACTGACCAGATAAAAGCGCCACCGTTCCAGATACCGGATGTCCCTGTAAGACTCGCACCATCAAAGATGTTGTTGGTAACAAGGATTGTACCTGTTCCTGCACCAACAAAGAGTTTGGCATTAATTACAGTTGCATTTACCGAGAAGCCATCAAAAGTTAATCCATTGACGCTGCCTCCGAGAGTAACAGTTCCGTTGATGACCGACTCCGGGCCCCTCACACCGGCATATCTTCCGGCTGAGATGCCTGCATTGGCGCCTTTAATGATTAAACCTGCTTTATTGATCGATAGGTTTTCCGGGTATATGCCCGCACAAACATCTATCTCTTCATTCGGATCTGCAGAATTAATTGCTGCCTGGATCGTCGCATAATATGTGTCGGGATTATCAGTGACATTAGTTACCGGAAGGTAATTAATGGTGGCTGTTTCGATATCCGATGCACCATAAGCATCTGTTACAGTGATAGTGTATGTTCCTGCAACCAGGGGAGTTATTGTGTAGGAAGTGCCCGTGATCCCTGTTGCAGAGCTACCGGGGCTCCATTCTACCGTATAGTTGGCGACTCCGCCGTCCCATGTTACCAGTATAGAACCTGTGGTTGGTCCGCAGGTAATATCTGTAGGAACTGCAGATGCAATCAAAACAGGGGTGCCGATACAACTTCCGGCGTCAGGCACGAAACCCGGGGCCGCTCCATTATTATCGTTACCGCTTACCAGCCAGGGGGTGAAATTTACCGTCCCGTAAATTTTTGCGGCAATATTGGCGGGAATTGTAGTTCCATACCAGTTGCAGCTTGCGTCTACAAGACCGGCTGTTACATTGACAACACCCATGCTCACACTGGTGAAACTGTTGTTATGGATTGCAACAGTTGCGGAGGCATCATTGTCTTCGACCATGACAGCCACAGCATCAGAAGGTGTTTTATGGTCAACCAGGGTATTGATATTGTTGTTTTCAACCAGGGCATTCAGGGTTTCACCTTCCAGTCCTATCCCATGTGACCAAAGTCCTTCTAAAGTGTGAATGGTATTTAATCTTACCATCGGGTCAACCGCTTTTCCGGCACTTGCAGAACTGGCACCAACATTGATGATGACACCGTAAGCGCCTTTGCCGCCTTCCGCAAATTCATTAGTGCAAGCAGTGATTTCGGAGATAATATTATCCTCGATCAGCAGGTCAGCAACATCGTAATTAGCATTTGACCAGCCAACAGCAACTCCACTTGCGCTGCCGTTATTATTCTTGGCAGCTGTTCCGGTCAGAGCGGGGTTTTCACCGCCGTGCACATCACTGATACAGTTATCAGTAATAGTGATGCCTGTAATATTCGCTGTGGTACTCATTACGACTGCAACTGCATGAGTGGCGCCGGAAAGGGATGTGTTCCCAACCCCGCTAATCACATTGTTTATAACGGTCAGGTAATTTCTTCCTTCGGCATAAACTGCATTAGTACCTGCAGGATTGGTAATGGTAAACCCATCGATTGTTACACCATCTGAAAGGACAGTAATTGCTGCACCTCCGCCCCCGGCAATTATACTTTCCGGTACACGGGTAAGGTAACAGGGGCTTCCCGAATTAGCTCCTTCAAGGGTCAAATCCTTGGTAACATTTACATTTTCAGAATATGTCGCAGCCTTTACATGAACAACATCAAGGGCAGTTGCTGCATCAACACCGTACTGGACCTTAGCACCGGTTTCAGTATGGGTAATATACACATTGCCCGGTTTAACAAGCACAAAGCCGGTTCTTGCCTGGTCATCAGCACTATGCCATATCCTGTCTTCGATATCGAACAACTGGGCCAGTGTTGCGCCAGCAGGGGCAATGGTTTCAAAAGTACAACTGCTGGAATTAATGTTTTGATTCGCAAAATCTACGATGTGGTACCCAAAAGTAACTGGTGCTGCCAATGATCCGAATATTTCGGCTCCCATTGTAAGTGCACCGGTTACATCGTATGCATAATAGTTCTGATCATTCCCCGACAGATTATTACCACCGTTCATGGCTACTGCACCACTTTGGTAAAGCAATATCCCGGTACCGCAGTAATTATCAGGATGACCAACGGATTGGAAGGAATTCCCTGTAACTGTATTACCCGTAAGTGAAGCAGTTGCTCCGCGGCTGATCTGGATCCCATTCTGCCCTATTATATTTGTAGTCCCGGCGCCGGTAATTGTGTTGCCGGTTACGGTTGCATTTGAAGCACTATTGTCAACAACGATACCACCTTTCTGGTACCCGGTGATCAGGTTGTTTTCAATTAAGGCTGAACCGGATGTGCTCCAGAACTGTCTTCCTACCTGGATTCCAATCCCGTTCTGGCACCCGCTGAACGGATTATCCCTAACATTAAGGATTTGGTTATCATGGATATAAGCATAAGCTCCATCACGAACGAAGATTCCTCTTCCAATTGAACCACAGCCAGATGGACCGGGGCCCTGGATGGTTAATCCGGAAATTTCAGCGTTGACGCCTGCGCCTGTGACCCGGATAATATTTGATAAGGGATCAGATGCAACAGGAAATGTGGCAGGAGGCTGGACGAAGGTTGTGGTAACTTCGCCGGCAAGCCCCTGAAGGTGTATACTCTTATAAATATGGACCATTTCAGCGTAGGTGCCCGGATTACAGGCAATGTCATGTCCATCAAGAGTTAATGGGTCATCAATCGCTGCCTGGATTGTACAATATTCCAGGTTGGTATTAAGGTTTTTAACAGGCCTTACCGGCACTGTAAAGAATACATCAAAGAAACTGGTTACATAGACTGGATTCCCACCAGGTCCTGCAAACTCACAGTCTCCAATGACCGTACTCCAGGTAAAGTTTGCTGGCGTGCCGGAAGCAGCTGGTAATAAAGCAAAATGAAGCGTGAATAGCACGTCATCATCCGCCAGGGTTACACCAGCGCCAAAATACCCAAAGTTGAACTGTCCGGATATTGAGCCATTAGGTGCAGGATCAACTAATGCGGGATTTATCGTAACACCCGTATAGGATAAGACCGTAGAATTATAGAACAATTTCATAGAAATCGCCCCAACATCAAAGAAACTTTCAACAGTAACCGGGACATCGTAATTTCCACATGTGGTGACCACAGGAGGTTCAATAACTGCGATTGTAGCATTTCCGATATAACCCCAGAGGGCTTCACCGGTAACTTCGTTGTTTTCGCCACTTCCTGCATAATTTTCCCATCCGCCGGTGCCAAGCTGCACGCTGGCAATATAATTGGCAGCACCATGAATATTGCTGACAAAATAAAGGGCGTTTACCTCTTTTAGAGCCAGGATGGCATATCCTGTTTCCTGGATAGTTTCGTTACCATCGTTTGGGATCACATAATCAGACCTCCATGCGAAACCGCCAAGGTTTATCTGATAAGAGGCCAATATTACTGCAAGATCCTGTAAATTACTGGCAGATGCATATGGACCTGCAGCCGGATCAAAAGGTTCATTGACATAGGCAAGACCATACAGAGTTCCTGCCAGACCTATTACATCATAGTCAGCGGCTAATGCTAATTCCTCAATTTCGCCTTCAACACCGGCAATCCATATGTCAAGCTCCGTACCGGTCACCCCACAACTGGCAGCGCCAACGAGGCCCATGCCGACATCCCATGCTGCCAGGTTAGGAATACCCTGACTTGCACGACTTGCCCGTATCAGATCAACATATTCCTGAGTATTATAAAGTATGCCGGCGCCATTCCTGTTATAATTATCGATGGCTAATTGTCCGTAGAAATTTGTATTCAGATGGTCTCTGTAAGTAGTTCCTCCAAAAATTTCATCCAGTGCAAGGGCCAGATAGCCATCACTGGGAGAGAAATTATTCGTTTTAGTTAATAACAGGCCGCCAGCTTCCGTCAGGTCATCAAGGTAAGCAGGATCTCCCGTAAAATTATATGCTTCCGCAAGCCCTTTCGCTATAGGGCCTACTGTATTTAAGGCACTGGCACCTGTTAATGGCCAGCCCCAGCCTCCATTTGCGTTTTGCATCGCTACCAAACGGTCGGCCCCATTTGGGACGGTGGTTCCTTGGTAAGCGTTCATCGGGGTAATACCAGGATTAACTTTTTGTAAGCTAACCCTTTCCATTGTCTGGATTGTTGGGTTGTCAAACGGATAAACCGGAATCGGTTTAAAACCGCTTTGACCAAATGCAAAAACTGCCAATAGCAGTACTTGAATAAGGAGTAATAATTTTTTCATGAATGTTGATTTAAATTGTTTTGTTTGGTTAAAAAAATTGAAGGAGATATATAAATAGGAAAATGAGCCGAATTTCAGGGGCCACGGGCAAGCATATGCTTCCGGCGGAATTGCTTTTTGAAAGAAGGGGGAACTGTTGGGGGACAGTTCCCGCCATAAAAGCGATTGCCTTTCATGAATTTGGGTTTAAGGTCAAATGGCGGTCGGATGAAGCAATTATAATGCCGCTCATGATAATGGAAAGTAAATCAGATAGTTACATCTTAATTTCCATTTTCAAATTTCATTTTTAGGATGGCGTAATTGCAAAATTGCCCGCTATTGGGCTATTGGTAATGGGCCTTAAATAAGGATAGATTGATAACTCATTAAAAATGAGCGCCTAAAAAAGAAGGTTGATGGAAAGTTTACCTGCCCGGATTCGGGCATTATGCCCGAAAAATGCTATTTAACAGTGATCCCTAATTTGATAAGCTTGCGGTCAAGCGACTGGCGGGAAATTTTAAGCATCCGTGCCGCCTGTGACTTATTAAACCTGACTTCATGAAGGGTCCGCTCTATCGAATCCTTTTCCATGCTGTCAAGCGATTCAAACGACTTTTCAGAAAAGTTACCCGTGTCAGCCTGCTGTAACTTAAGGTCAAGCGGGTAGAAATGCTCAAGGGTGAGCTGATCATCTTCACAAACGATCATCGCACTTTCAATCATATGTTTCAGCTCCCGCACATTGCCCGGGAAATCATATTTCTGAAGTGCAACCATGATCTCCTTTTCAATCCTTGGAACGGCTTTTCCAAGACTATGGGCATAATATTCAAGGTAATGGGAGAAGAGGTGTGGAATTCCCTCTTTACATTCGCGCAATGCGGGGATACTTATCACGAAAGCGTTTATCCTGTAATAAAGATCTGCCCTGAATCGTTTTTCAGCCATGAGTTGTTCAAGGTCCTGGTTGGTGGCAGCAATTATCCTCACATCCACTTTTTTACTTGTATTGCTACCCAGCCTGCAAACCTCTTTCTCTTCCATGATCCTCAACAGCTTCACCTGCAGGCTCGGTTTCATGTCGCCGATTTCATCCAGGAAGAGTGTCCCGCCATCGGCCGATTCGAACCAGCCCGGTTTATCGCTTACCGCTCCGGTAAATGCCCCTTTTTTATATCCGAAGAATTCGCTTTCAAATAATTCATCCGGTACAGAAGAGCAATTAACGGCATAAAAGGGTTTGTCTTTTCTTTCACTTGAAAAATGTATCCCTTTAGCAACCAGCTCTTTGCCGGTGCCACTTTCGCCTGTAATCAGCACGGTAGTGTCTTTTGCCCTGGCAACCTTATATATTTTTGATACGACCTGCTTCATAGCCGGACTGATAGCTATAAAGGAAAAGGGTGTTTCTGAACCCGACACCCCTTTAACCGGACGGATATATTGATCGCTGGTATCAGGTTTGCGGAAAGTGATTACCTTTTTTACTTTTTCTATGGTCCGGAGCAGTTCATTAAGAAGGAATGGTTTCTGGAAAAAATCTGTGGCGCCTAAGCGCAAAGCGCTGATGGCAGCTTCCATATCACCAAAACCACTCATCATGATGGCCTGGGTGTCGGGATACAGCCGCCTGAGTTCCTTTAATACATCTATACCATTCATTTCCGGCAGACGTATGTCGAGAATTGCAATATCAATCGGTTGTCGGGAAAGAATGTGAAACGCTTCTTTTGGCCTGGCAGCAAGATGGACATCATATCCAAACGAAGAAAGGTATTCTTTGATCTCCATCCGGATATCATACTCATCATCCAGGATGAGCAGACTGGTCAATTGGGGGTTCATGACTTGGGTTTTTCGCATTGCCGGTTATATAACCGGAAATTCGAAGCGAATATAATGAATAATTAAAAAATTATCATTTTTTTTCAACAATTTTTTTATAATGCGGTAATGTGATCCTCATTTCAGTGAATTTACCCTCCTCCGAACTGGCAATTATATCACCTTCCATCTCCCTCAGGATCCCGTAAACTATTGCTAATCCAAGGCCGGTACCCATCCCGTCGGTCTTTGTAGTAAAAAACGGAATAAAAAGTTTTTCAAGATTAGCCTTTGAAATTCCGGAGCCATTATCTTTAACAGAGATCACAACTTTATCTTTAATAACAGATGAAGCAATGCTTATCTCTTTTGCATAACTTTCGGGGCCCAGCAGCCTTTCTTTTTCCCCAAGGGCATCCTTCGAATTTGTCAGCAGATTCAATATTACCTGCTCGAAGCGGGAAGGATTTCCGATGGTATACAACACCTTTGGGGATAAATTTAGGTTCAGTATTATATTCCGGTCCCTGAGCAGGCTCTGGATCATCGATAATGCATTGTGAATAACATTATTGATTTCAATGCGTTCAAAAATCACCTTTCCATGGTCACGTGAAAAAATCCGGACATGATCGATCAATTGCCTTACCCGGTTGACATTCTGGTTGATGATTTCAAATTTCGAGGTTAAATATTCCTTATTGGCGGTATTTTGCTCGTGCTTGTATCTGATATTTTCCATTACAAGTGAAATCACCGACAACGGTTGATTGATCTCATGCGCAAGTCCGGCCGATAGCTCCCCGAGTGATTCCAATTGTGATTTATGAATTAGAAAATGCTGCTGATCTTCCAATTCCTTAAGGCTCTGGTTAAGTTGAAGATTCGACGATAATAATTCTTCCCTTGTCTTGACCAGGACGATCAGGTTGGCAAGCCTGGCGGCGATGGATTCAATGATGATGCTATCATTCTGGCTGATATTCTCCACGCTCCTTGACCCCAGGTTCATACTTCCAATAACCTGCTTTTTATAAATTAATGGGATAGAAGCCACAAAAGTCAGCTTTTCCCGGAGCATGATATTTTTAATAGGCTCAAGGAAGGTCCTGGTCTGAGCGTGCCGCGATTTACCTTTAAGAACTGCCAGTGAAGGCGGATCGGACGAGGCAAATACAGAGACATGTTTCAGATAACTTTCTGAAAGGCCGGTTGAATATACCAGCCTGAGGTTTTTCTGGTCTTCATCAAAAAGATAAATACCCCCTGAATCCACCCAATCGATCTCAAGGAGGTAATGGAATGCTTTCTTCAGGCTGGAAGCAAGGCTTGCCGTAAGGTTGCTCAGCGAATCGATTTGGTGCTGGATTTGGAGAAGTTTTGCCTGTCTCACCTGTTCAGTCACATTCTCACCAATTACTAATACGCTGGTGACTTCGCCTTTTTTATTTAATAATGGCTGATGCCTGGCTTTGAAATTCAACGGTTTTCCATGCCAGTCGATATTTCTGTCCACCGAAAAGGGCTTCTTTGAACTAAACGCTTTTGACATCGCCATTACTTGCTGATCAGCCGTTTCTTTCGGAAATATTTCATGAAACGTTTTACCGGTCATGCTGCCGGTATCTAAGCCGAAGAACTTTTCAGTGTTGGAATTGTTATAAAGAAATTTACCGGTACCGTCATAAATTGCAATTGCCAGGGGTATGTTTTCAAGCAATGACTTTTGAAGAGCATCTTGTTTGAACTTTAATTCGCTATCTGCCTTTTGTTGCGTGATATCGCGGATAATTAAAGCATAATGTTTTATTTCGCCGTCAATATGAACTGGAAAGACCAGGTGATTCAACCAGACCTCCTGGCCATCCTTCCTTTTTTCATTAAAGTCCCCCCTCCATAAGGTGCCGTTCATTATACTTTTTTTCATTTCCTCATACTGGGCAACTGATTCATCTCCAAGCAGTATAGAATAGATGAATTCATCAGTCATTTCTTCCGGGGAATAACCAAGTAGGTAAAAATAATTTTCATTAACAAATTCAACGACACCTTGCGGATCTGTGATCAGAACAGCTACAGTGCTCTGGTTTATGGCAGACTCCAAAAGCCTTTTCCTTTCTTCCAGCTCCGCAACTCTTCGCTCTAATTCTTCGTAGGTTGGTTTCACAAAGACTAA
The DNA here is from genome assembly GCA_964371595.1 of uncultured Bacteroidales bacterium. Taxonomy (GTDB): domain Bacteria; phylum Bacteroidota; class Bacteroidia; order Bacteroidales; family JAGOPY01; genus JAGOPY01. The sequence continues at coordinate 19,568 of CAYJNJ010000047.1, forward strand.
ATTACTCCGTTACTCTACTAAATTCTCTTTAACCGCCGACCGCCGACCGCCGACCGGTCATAATCCAAGCGCCATACTTACCAGCTCGGCGATATCATAATTCTTCAGGTTCTCTTCCCGGTTTTTATATTTGATTCCATCGGTGAGCATAACCATGCAGAAGGGGCAGGCGGTAGCTACGATGCCGGCCCCGGTTTCGATAACATCTTCGATCCTTTCAATAAACACTTCCTTGTCTCCCTTTTCCGCCTCCTTGAACATTTGTCCGCCACCGGCGCCGCAACAGAGCGCAAAGCTTTTTGAGCGCTTCATCTCTATCTGCTCAAGGCCAAGGGCTGAGAGCACTTTCCTGGGAGCATCGTATTCTCCGTTTCCACGGCCGAGATAGCAAGGATCATGAAAAGTAATGTTGGCAGCCCCTACCCCATCCCTCCCCCAATTGGGGGAGGGAGTAAGGGAGGGGGCAAGGCCGGCGAGGAACTGCGAATGATGGATAACCTCGCATTTCAGGCCGAAATCAGGGTATTCGTTTTTGAAAGTATTAAAATCATGCGGGCAGCAGGTGAGGATCTTCTTTACCTCGTACATTTTAAATATTTCGATATTCATCAGCGCCTGCATCTGGAATAGCATTTCATTGCCTGAACGCCTTGCCACATCGCCCGAATCGGCCTCCTCAGTTCCCAGGACAGCGTAGCTCACGCCAAAATGCGTCAATATCTTAACGAATTCCCGGGTCACTTTTTTGTAGCGATCATCGAAGGCGCCTGCGGATCCAACCCAGAAAAGGTATTCTGGCTTTTCGCCCCTTGCAAAGAGGTCTGACATCACCGGAATTGAAACTTTAACTTTTTCCATAGAGGGATTTTTTTACCACATAGACACATAGAACACAATAGAAAAGCACATAGAGTTATTTATAAAGTCTTACATATGAAGTATTATCATTGTTAAAAGGAGATGTATACGATCTATGTGTCATCCTATGTGTCCTATGTGCCTATGTGGTTCATAAATTAAACTTTATTTAAATATATTTCTTCTGCCCAAAGCAATCGATCCTGCGGCGAGAACTGCCATGGTGCGCCGTTATTTTCAATATTCGTGAACATCGCATTCAGTTCCCCGGGGCCCTTGGCCTCTTCCATCACCAGGTACCGTCTCATATCCACGATGATCGAGGGATGGTTTATATTCACCGGGCATTCCCTGGCGCAGGCATTGCAGGTAGTACACGCCCAGAGTTCTTCTTCGCTGATATAATCCCGCAAAAGCGATTTGCCGTCATTGAAGGTGCTGTCCTTAACGAGTCCCGGCGCCTTTTCCTTCATCCGCTCCCTGATATCCATGATGATCTTACGGGGAGACAGCTTTTTGCCGGTGATATGGGCCGGGCAAACTTCTGTGCATCGCCCGCATTCGGTGCATGCCAGCGAGTCGAGGTAGTTCTTCCAGCTTATATCTTCCACATCCTTCACCCCGAACCGCGCGACTGGCAGCGCTTCCCCTTCAGCAGGAGCAGCAAAGGCGAGGTTAGGGTCCATCATTTTCTTAACTTCTTTTGTTATCTCCGGCATATTCGGAAGGTATCCCAGCGGCTCAAGCCTGCTCAGGAAAACGTTCGGCACCGACATGAAAACATGGAAATGCTTGGAATACGGCAGGATATTGGCAAAAAGGAATATCAGCAGGATATGTGACCACCAGAAGATCTCATGCCATACATGAACCGCCCCCGAAGACAACCCGGATAACCATGAAGCAATAACCTGGCTGACAGGATATACTCCCACGCTTCCCAGCATCCCCGCTTCCCCGCCTCCCAGCGACAGGTAAAAAGTATTCATCCCTATCAGCGACACCATCAGCAGCAGGATCAGCGTCAGCGCCAGGTTTGCATCCTGGTGCGACTTGTGCTTCATCTCAATCCCGGTAAAGCGGCGTATATCCATGAACAAGCGCCTGACCAGGAAAGCAAGGATGGCTATCATGATGATGAGCGCAAAAATATCACCGGAAGCAGTCAGTATATCATACACAACGCCTAGTGCCCCAAGCGCCCTCTCCGTCCCGGCCAGCCCGTCGATCACCATTTCAATGCTCCCGACAAGGATCACCAGGAAGCCCCACCAGACCAATGCGTGCATCATCCCGATAACCGGCTTTCTTAAAATACGGCTCTGGCCAAATGCAACCGTCATCATCACCCCGAACCGTCTCCCGAAATCTTTAATGGGGAAAGCTTTTGTGAGTTTAAACCGGAGGTAGTATTGCCAGGAAGTATAGCTAAAAATTCCTAGTGTAAGCAATACAGATATCGCGAAAAGGACCTGTTTCAGCATAAGTGAGTCATTAAATGCTTAATGTTTAATGTTTAATGCTTAATTCATAATGAAAAATGGATAATGAATTAATGCTTAGTGCTTAATGATACAATAATAATAAAATATTAGGTTAGATAGTTTATAAATTTCCAATTCCCCTCTTCCCCTCTTCCCCGCTTCCCCCCTTCCCTGCTTCCCCGCTTCCCTGCAAATTATTTTATATATTTGCAAGTCATACAATTCTCCCATGCACCCTGAACAGAAGCCATATCAACCCAAAAACCACGTCCGCATTGTTACAGCCGCCTCCTTATTTGACGGACACGATGCTGCGATCAATATCATGCGACGCATCATCCAGGCCACGGGCGCCGAAGTGATCCATCTCGGTCACGACAGGTCGGTGAAGGAAATCGTCGATTGTGCTATCCAGGAAGATGCCCAGGCAATAGCCCTGACATCATACCAGGGCGGCCATATGGAATTCTTCAAATACATGCTCGATATGCTCAGGGAGAATGGCTGCGGGCATATTAAGATCTTTGGCGGGGGCGGAGGGGTTATCCTTCCCGAAGAAACGGAAGAGCTGCACCATTATGGGATTACCAGGATCTATTCCCCGGACGACGGGCGCGGGATGGGCCTGCAGGGGATGATCAACGACCTGATGGAAAAATCCGATTTCCCTACCGGCGACAAAATCACAGATATTAACGCGGAAAAGCTGAAGAAAAAAGATGTATATGCCATCGCAAGGCTCATTTCTGCGGCTGAGAATTTCCCGGAAAGCGCCAGGGGCCTGATCGACAGCCTGAAAGACCATCCGAGGCGCTCACCGGTGCTGGGGATTACCGGGACCGGGGGATCGGGCAAATCTTCTTTAGTTGATGAGATCGTCCGCCGCTTCCTGGAGGATTTCCCGGAACTGACCATCGGCATTATCTCCGTTGACCCTTCAAAGCGTAAAACAGGCGGCGCCCTGCTGGGCGACCGTATCCGGATGAATGCCATCAACAATCCAAGGGTTTACATGCGCTCGCTGGCAACCCGCCAGTCGAACCTCGCCGTTTCCAGGTATGTGAAAGATGCGGAAACCATCCTCCAGGCCGCAGGTTTCGACCTGATCATCCTCGAGACCTCAGGGATAGGCCAGTCGGATACTGAAATCGTTGACCACAGCGATGTTTCGATGTACGTAATGACACCGGAATACGGCGCTGCCACCCAGCTGGAAAAGATCGATATGCTTGATTTCGCCGATATCATCGCCATCAATAAATTCGATAAAAGGGGTGCCCTCGATGCACAGCGTGATGTGCGCAAGCAGTTTGCCAGGAACCACCAGCTCTGGCATTCCGACCCTGATACTATGCCGGTTTTCGGCACTATCGCATCGCAATACAACGATCCGGGCGTAAACACTTTTTATCGTGCGCTTATCGATATCATTAATGAAAAAACCGGTGCCGGCTTTGTAACTAAGATCCATGCCGGTTCTGAAATGTCGGACAAGATCCATATTATTCCTCCGAACCGCACCCGCTATCTTTCTGAAATTGCCGAGACGGTACGGACCTATAACAGGTGGGCGGAAAAGCAGGCAGAGGTGGCCCACCGGCTGCAGGCCATCCATGAGACACTTAAGATGCTTAAGGCGAAGGGCGTAGAGCAGGTTGGCCTGGCGGATGTCCTTAATGATGAATATAAAAAGATAGAAACCGAACTTGACGGTAAAACGAAATTTGTCCTGGAAACCTGGCCGGTGAAGGTAGGCTCCTACAGCCAGCCTGAATACATTTTCCAGGTAAGGGACCAGAAGATCAAAGTCGCGACGCATGTCGAATCGCTCTCGCACACCCGGATCCCGAAAATCTCGCTGCCGAAATACAAAGGCTGGGGGGATATTGTGAAGTGGAACCTGAAGGAGAATGTCCCGGGTGAATTTCCTTATGCTGCCGGGGTATTTCCCTTCAAGCGCGAAGGGGAGGACCCGACACGCATGTTCGCAGGCGAAGGCGGACCGGAGCGCACCAACAAGCGGTTCCATTATCTGTCCAAAGGCATGCCGGCCAAAAGGCTGTCGACAGCTTTCGATTCCGTCACTCTTTATGGCAATGACCCTGATATACGGCCGGATATTTACGGCAAGATCGGCAACAGCGGGGTCTCCATATCCTGCCTCGACGATGCTAAGAAGCTTTATTCCGGCTTTAACCTGGCCGATCCTAAAACTTCGGTCTCAATGACGATCAACGGTCCGGCACCGACACTGGTCGGCTATTTCATGAATGCCGCCATCGACCAGCAATGCGAGTTTTACATCAGGGAAAACGGCCTTGAGAAAGAAACTGAGAAGAAAATTGCCGATATCTACACTAAAAAAGGGACGAGACGGCCGCAATACCAGGGACCGCTGCCGGAAGGCAACGACGGCCTTGGTTTGATGCTGCTCGGTGTAACCGGCGACCAGGTTCTGCCCGCCGAGGTTTATCAACGGATAAAGGCTGATACGATCTGCCGTGTCCGGGGTACCGTCCAGGCAGATATCCTGAAGGAAGACCAGGCACAGAATACCTGCATCTTTTCCACTGACTTTGCTATCAAGATGATGGGCGATGTGCAGGAATACTTCAACCGGAACAATGTCAGGAATTTCTACTCTGTTTCGATTTCCGGTTACCATATCGCCGAAGCCGGCGCCAATCCTATTACCCAGCTCGCACTGACACTTTCCAACGGCTTTACGTATGTCGAGTATTATCTCTCCCGGGGGATGGATATCGACAAATTTGCACCGAACCTTTCATTTTTCTTTTCGAACGGAATTGATCCCGAATATTCGGTGATGGGAAGGGTGGCGAGGCTGATCTGGTCCAAGGCGATGAAATACAAGTATAATGGCGATGAGCGTTCGCAGAAGCTGAAATATCACATACAGACTTCAGGCCGCTCGCTGCACGCCCAGGAGATCGGCTTCAATGATATCCGCACAACGCTCCAGGCGCTTTATGCCGTTTATGACAATTGTAATTCGCTGCACACCAATGCTTATGATGAGGCGATCACTACGCCTACCGAGGAATCTGTGCGCCGCGCCGTTGCTATCCAGCTCATCATTAACCAGGAATTGGGCCTGGCGAAAAACCAGAACCCGTTGCAGGGATCGTTCATCATCGAAGAACTCACCGACCTGGTCGAAGAGGCCGTAATGCTGGAGTTCGACCGGCTGACTGAAAGGGGTGGGGTCCTTGGGGCTATGGAGACCATGTACCAGCGGAGCAAGATCCAGGAAGAGTCGTTATATTATGAAACCCTCAAGCATACCGGCGAATACCCTATCATCGGGGTGAATACTTTTCTTTCTTCCGATGGATCACCTACTCTTACGCCAGGTGAGGTGATCAGGGCCACACCTGAGGAGAAGGAATACCAGATAGAAATGCTGAAGGACCTGCACAAGACCAATGCTGATAAGACCGCAGCGCTTCTTGAAGGATTAAAGGAAAAAGCCAGGAAGAACGAAAATATTTTCGAAAGCCTCATGGAAGTGGCTAAATACTGTTCTATCGGGCAGATCACGCATGCACTTTTTGAGGTGGGAGGACAATACAGGCGAAACATGTGATAATAATTTTGAATTTTGAATGTTAAATTCTAAATGCGGGCTGGTATTAATAATTCAACATTCAACATTCAACATTCAACATTCAACTTTTATGGCTCATTGGTTAGATGAAATAGAAAGGCAGGAAAGCCGTCGTAAGGGATCGGCTTCCAACAGCGCCAGGGTCCAGGACAAAAAATTCAGGATCCAGCAGAATTATCAGAAAAACAAAGAAATTTACGAAGGCTTTATCGGGATGTTGCAATCACTTGCAAAGCGGGTGAACAACCTGCCCCTGGAGTACCGCGAAGTTTTCGGAAAGATCAATGAAAAGGTGAAAGATACCCGTCTCGATAATCACCTGAGCTATTTTTCAAGCAGCCGGAGGGTCGAAAAGACAGAGTTCAAAAGCATCCTGCATCCGTTTAAGACAATCCATTACAAGCATGTCCGCGTGATTTATTTCAACATTGCCAAGATCATGGATAAAGTAGAAGTTGAAATTTACGAGGAATTATTAGAAAAAAAGCGCCACGACGGGCAGGTCATCCCGGAAAATGAAGATCCACACCTGAGTCATAAGCCGCATTCCGACAAGGATAAATTCCATGAGATCTTCTATTACGAAATGGACAGGCTTAACCAGGAACTTGCAACCAAAATCATCGACTGGCTGGCGTTTCATGAAGAAGTCAACCATATTCCCATCGTTCATGACGGAGAACCGAGATTCAAAGAGTAATTTTGAATGTTGAATTTTGAATGTTGAATTCGGGACTTTTTTCTATTTTCCTACCATCTTATCGTCTTATCGTCTTACAGTCTTATCGTCTTACAGTCTTATAGTCTTACCGTCTTAAAAAACTCCAGGCACTCTGCATTCCGTAACGCATCCTGGTTCTTCACCTCCTGCCCGTGGATCAGCTTCTTGACTGCCACTTCCACTTTCTTGCCGTTAATGGTGTAAGGCACGTCAGGAGCGGCCAGGATAACGGCCGGGACATGCCTGGGGCTGCAATTCGAGCGGATATTGTTCCTGATCTTTTTAAGGAGATTCTCATCCAGGCTGAAGCCTGGTATCAGTTTGACAAAAAGCACCACGCGCTCGTCGCCTTCGTATTGCTGCCCGACAACTACAGAATCCTCAATCTCCGGCATGTTTTCCACGACCCGGTAGATCTCTGCCGTCCCGATCCTAACCCCGCCGGGATTCAGCGTGGCGTCCGACCGGCCCAGCATCGTAACCCCTCCGTGAGGGCTCAGCACGATATAATCACCATGGCACCAGATCCCCGGGTAATGCTCAAAATACGCGTTCCGATATTTCTTCCCGTCAGGGTCATTCCAGAAATAAACAGGCATCGAAGGGAAAGCCGTTTTGCAGACAAGCTCGCCCTGGACATCCCTCACCGGTTTGCCGTGCTCGTCAAAACAATCTACATCCATGCCCAGGCCACGGCATTGGATTTCGCCCCGGTAAACCGGCAGAATAGGACTTCCCAGCATAAAGCAGGAAATAATATCCGTCCCGCCCGAAATGGATGATAATTGCACATCCTGTTTCCAATCATTGTAAACATATTCGAACGATTCGTCGGATAACGGGGAACCGGTCGATGTGATGGCACGAAGGGACGGGAATCCTGAAATATCTTTAGGCACAACCCCTGCCTGCTGCAGCGAGGCAATATATTTTGCCGATGTGCCGAACAGCGTGAATTTCAATTCCTGTGACAATTTGATCAGTGCATCGGGCCTGGGGTAAAACGGGTTGCCGTCGAAGCAGACGATCGTTGCGCCAAGGGCCAGGCTGCTGACAAACCAGTTCCACATCATCCATCCGCAGGTAGTGAAATAAAAGACGACATCATCCGGTCGGACATCGCAATGCAGTTTCAGCTCTTTCAAATGCTGGATCAGCGTGCCGCCTGCCGAATGGACTATGCTCTTCGGGAGGCCCGTCGTGCCCGAAGAATACATAATGTACAGCGGGTGATCAAACGGGAGCTGTTCGAAATGCATTTCTCCTTTTACCGGTTGTGCCAGCGATTCCCAGGAAATAGCATTTGGTATGCTTTGCAGGTCAAGATTTCCGGTAAAATTCACCATGACCACTTTTTCAATGGTCGGCAGCTCGCTGAGGATCCCGCGAAGTTTTTCCTGCGAATCGAATTGCTTGCCGTTGTAAAGATACCCATCCACGGAGAAGATCACTTTCGGCGCGATCTGGCTGAAACGGTCGAGCACACCTTTGATCCCGAAATCGGGCGAAGTCGACGACCAGATGGCCCCCAGCGAAGCTGCGGCCAGCATGGCAATGATCGTTTCAGGGATATTGGGCATGAAGGCAGCAACCCGGTCGCCGCTCCTGATGCCGAGCTTTCTTAAGCCTTCCGCCACCCGGTGGGCTTCATCATATACCTGTTGGAATGTTAATGTCCTTGCTGAACCGTCTTCTCCCCGGAAAATAATTGCCGGGTGGTCGTCACGGCGTTGTAAAAGGTTTTCTGCGAAATTGAGCCTTGCGCCCATAAACCAATTTGCTCCCGGCATTTTCTTCGGATCATCGACAACACCGGTGAAATCTTCTGAGAATTTCAACCCGCTGTAGTGCCAGAAAGTGCCCCAGAAGGCTGATGGATTATCGACACTCCATTGCCAGAGTTCGTCGTAAGTTGAAAATTTCGTCCCGGAGTAGGCATTCACGAATTCAATGTACTGGTATATCTGCGACTTTTTGGCTTTTTCCGGATTTGGTTTCCAGAGTAATTTGTATTCCATGGTTTGCTTATTTCTTAAATGTTCTGACCTGCCTTTTCAGGAATATAAACAGAATGGCTAAGGATATGATATTCTGTTGCCAGGTAAGTTTCGATGGTTTTATAATCGAGGAATGAACGGGTATCTTTATAAACCGAGAGCATATTCCCGGCTACTTGCAGGCCATGCCCGAAGAATTTAAAGGGATTCAGCAGCTCGGAGCGGGTACGGGTCTGTTCTTCCACAATACCGTCCCACCATTCTGACTGGTCGCAGAGTTTCTGCAAAACGACATTCCTGTTGTAATTGCAGAGTGGGTGAAGTTTGATCGATAAAGGGGTATGGCTGTTATGCCAGCGGTTGATAAAAGTATCATAATCGATCCCGGGCTTACGGTGAAACAGGGTGAGAAGGCAAACACCCGGGGTGGGCCGCCCATCTTCCCAGTTTTTTTCGTAAGTAATGGGTATGGCCTCATCTACCTTTAATGCGGCTGAAAAACCTTTCGAATGTTTAAGTAGATCAATCGATTCATTTCCGATCCTGTAAACGGAGATGACAGCAATTTTGGATTTCCTGAATGGAATGACTGAAATTACCGGTGGAGCTTCCGTTGTTAGCGTGATTTTCAGGGCTGCCGGTTTTGTTAGACCCATGGTAGTCCTGGCGGTAATAATGACCCTTTCACGGAAAGCCCTGTAATCTTCTTCTTTGCTTCCACGGATGATATACATCTCTTTTCTCATAAACTTTGTTACTTTGCAGCCGGAATAATTTAATTGTAAAGATAAAAGATTAAATGGGGATATCAAAAATCAACATCCTGGTTACAGGTGGATCAGGTTTTTTAGGGAAAGCGATCATCCGGGAACTTCTCGATCCGGCATCACCACTTCAACCGGCACTAATAAGGAACTTCGACCTGGAAAATTCACAGGAGCAATTTTCCGACAGCAGGATCGAATATTTTAAAGGTGATATCAGGGAAGTCGAGGGCCTTAATAAAGCCCTCGCCGGCATAGACCTGGTGATCCATTCTGCGGCCATTATCGACTGGGGGATTTATACGGAAGAGCAGGTGATGGCGATAAATTACACGGGTACGGAAAATGTGATCAAAGCCTGTTTAACTAACAAAGTCGGTCACCTTGTCTTCACAAGCTCGCTCGACGCTATTTACAGCGGGAAGCCCCTGGTAAATGTTGATGAGACCCATCCTTACCCTGCAACGCACAGGACATCCTACTGCCGCAGTAAATATCTTGCAGAACTTGCAGTGGTTAAGGCCAACAGCCAGGGATTGAAGACCGTTATTCTGCGCCCGTCCGACATTTTCGGGGAAGCCGATCCTTATCATATCGATTCGCTGGTAAACATGGCTAAAAGCGGCTTTTACGTAAGGATAGGCAACGGGAAGGCCAAAACGCAGCACGTTTACTCGGGGAATATTGCCTATGCTCATCTCCTGGCGGGGAGTGCGCTGATGAACGGATCCGGGCATGTGGCAGGGCAGATCTACTTTATTACCGATTCAGCCGGCTCCAACTTTTTCAAATTTTTCGACCGGGTGGTTGAAGGGATTGGATATAAGATCAAGCCGAAAAACTTCTGGATACCAAGGCCGGTTGCTTATGTCATAGCCAGCCTGTCTGAGTTTTCAGCATGGCTGGTCCGCCCGGTCAAATTCTACCACCCGAAATTCAGCCGTTTCGCCGTGACTTATACCTGTACAGAATATACGTTTAACTACGAAAAAGCGAAAAGGGATTTCGGTTTTATCCCGAAATATAGCCCGGAAGAAGCGATGCAGCGAACAATTGATTATTATAGGATGAACAAAGCGTAGGGCGAAGGGCATAGGGCGAAGGGCATAGGGCGAGGGGCGAAGGGCGAAGGGCGAAGGGCTTAAGGCTTGTAGCTTGTGGCTTGAAGCTTGTGGCTTGAAGCATGTAGCTAATATGAAACTAATCGGAGCAGGATTCGGAAGATCAGGGACCATGTCGATTAAAGCGGCACTGGAAGAGCTGGGTTATGGCCCGTGCTACCACATGAAAATTGCCATTTACCGGTCATATCACCTGCAGTTTTTCATGAGGGCATGGAGAGGGGAGAAGGTAAACTGGAAGCGCTTCTTCCGCAGGTATAATTCAGTGGTTGACTGGCCTGCCTGCAGTTTTTATAAAGAATTGATGGACGAATTCCCGGATGCTAAAATTTTGCTGAATGTTCGTGACCCGGAAGCATGGTACAACAGCATGTACGGTACCATCTATGCAATTCAGCCCGCATTTCCGTTCTGGTTCCCGCCTGTGGTCAGAAAACTTCACGATGATATTATCTGGAACGGGCATTTCAAAGGTAATTTTGAAGACCGTGAGAAAACTATTGAAGACTACAAGGCATGGATAGACGAGGTGAAAAAAACCGTCCCCGCCGAGCGCCTGCTGGTTTATAACGTAAAGCAGGGCTGGGCGCCGCTTTGTGCTTTTCTCGGGGTGCCGGTGCCTGAAGGAAAGCCTTTTCCGTTCATCAACGAAAAGAAAAGCTTTCAGCGGGTCATCCGGTTGTTGAAGGTCCTGAACTGGCTGGTGCCGATCTTAGTTGTGGCAGCAATCATTCTAATTATTTATTCTTGTTTAAGCCGATGAAAATTTAACCACAAAGGCACCCAAAGTACGTCACGAAGGCACTCAAAGTATTTGATTACCAAACGACAACCTTTGTGCACCTTACTGAAGTCCTTCGAGCGACTCTGTGGTTAGAAAAATTTCAGAATAAATTCCCGAAGGCAATATACAGCCCGCTGGCGCCATCTTTCGGATCTAAAGCAAAGCCATAATCGATTGCGATGATAAAATTCTCGTTCCACCCGATCCGCAAACCCGCACCGGCACTGGGATGGAACTTATCATGATCATACGAGAAATCAAAATAATCGCCCGTCACACCCGGATCGATGGCATCTTCTTCAATTTCGACCTGCTGCACAACCAATCCTGCATCACCGAAGACATTCAGGCCGATATAGAAATTCTGCCGGGCTACGACAAAATCGATCATTCTCCACCGGAATTCGACATTTCCCCACGATACCCCATCGCCAACCACGCGGTTCCTGAGGATCCCGCGGAGGTTCTTCGCCCCTCCCAATCCATCAATCTTGGTTACATAAGAAAAGGAACTGAGCATATAAGGCTGGAAATAATATGGGGTATGCCCCGCGATCGTGCCCTGGTAACCAAGCCGGTAAACAAAAGAAAGTTTATTTTTAACCAGGGTGAAATACTGGCGGTGGATCAGGACAAGCTTTAAAAATGCCACATCATCATTGAAGAAAAATCCCGGTGCGTATACCAGTAAAGCCTCATCCCACAATCCTTTCATCGGGTCAGGCTCATTGTCGCGCGTGTCGAAGATCAGCCCGGCCTTGATAAAATTGGTATTCCCGCCATCTTTTTCATCATCCGGAATAATACCCCAGTCGACATACTGGTCATATAAAGTAACCGTATCGGGAAGGATCTTATCTTCATCTTTTCCTTTGTTCAGCTGGTCGATGTCGACAGTCCCGGTTTGAAAGTTCATGATCCCGAGCCCGGCCAGCCAGCGGAATTTTTCGCCATAAACCCGACCCTGGAAATCACAGGTAAAGCGGAACATTTTCCTTTCATGGCGGTAAAACATCCGGCTGATGTAGGCTGAATCTTCATCATTTTCCCATCCGGGCTGGTAAATGGCCTGGTAGCCGTTGTACCCGTAAAAGTCCACCGCCTTCTCCGTGAGATAGCTCAGATCCGCTGTAAGGCGAATATTTCCCGGGATCAGGTATTTCGAATCATAAAATATCTGGTTAACGCCGGAACCTTTGGTATATCGGGAGATTTCAATCTTTACAGCATGCCTGTAGCCGGGATAATCGCTCCAGTCGCCGAAATCATAAACATTGCCTACCAAACCATACTGGAAGCCCATATCAGCATCATAGGCAACAACGGGCAGGCCGGAAAAATTAAACCTCTTTTTCGGTTTAACGGTTGTTGTATCTTCCTGGGCAAAAGTGCAGAAAGGCAACGCTATTATTAAAATAACCAGCCAAATTGATTTGCTTTTTTTTGTCATATCAAGCAAGTTATTATTTCAATCTGTGTTTCATCTGTGATACTCTGTGTAAATCTGTGTAATCTGTGGTGACCTGCTCGATTTTTTACCACAGAGTACACAGAGTTACACAGAGAATCACAGAGGATTCTTCAACACTTTATCTAACATCATTTTTTCAATTTGGCAGGTGATATTTTCTCTCATTTGAAGCATTTCATCAAATTCTTTTTTGTTTTTCCAGCGCAATCTAATCCATCTGAAATCTCCCCTCATCTTTAATAAGTTCCTGTAGTAATAAAAAGAGAACATGCCAGCGGCCGGGAGTGAAACAATGATAGCCAGGCTTAGTAAAACCGGACTAAAGATAATGAAAGATAAGGCAATGAGCAACAGGTACCATCCGAAAAAAAACAGCATACCATAGACAAATCTCACCGAACTGATGAAATGCACGTCCTTGATATTTCTCGACAGATAAACCGGTAAACGGTAAGGCAGGTAATTCAGGATCATGCCGTATAAATGGATGGGCAGCAGGAACAGGGTGATCAATGAATTGAAAAACAGCGAAACAGGACCGGTACTCTTTGCAACAACCTGCCGGTCCCTCAGGCCATGCTTTTCCAGCTTTTCCCGGTATGAATCAACACTCTCCTTTAATGACCGGATTTCCGGCTCTTTTCCGATTACTTTTTCTACCAGCTTATCAGATAATTCCTTTTTCACCCTGAAACTGTTCCAGGGTGTGCAGGGAAGCTTTTGTCTTTTTAATTCGTCATGGCTGTAAAGATCAACGGCAGTTTTTAACGTTTTGTAATGTTCTTCGGAACCGATATCGATCATGACCTTTTTCATTGCGGCTGCCAGGTCGTTTGTCATGCTGTTGATTGCCAGGGTGGGGTTTTGAAGGTATTGTTCCCTGTAATCGCTTGCATACATAGGATCGCCAAAGATGATCAGCAGGTCGGAGCCGGGATTGTAGTAATTCGAATAGTCGATACCGACAGGGACGATAGAAACACCCAGCTTGAATTCATTCGCTTCCTCGGCAAGCAGGGCAAGCCTTGCCGCCCCTTTCTTAAGCGGGCGCAGGCGCTTCTCGCCATGATGGTTTCCTTCGGGAAGAATGGCAACCGGCCTGTTATATTCGATCGCGCTGATGACTTCTTTAAAAACGCCCTTGTTCTGGTCGACGGAATGAAAGCCATCGCGTATGCGGTAAGCCGGTAGGATCTTAAGAAAATAGAGGATGCCGGCGGTCGTTTTTTTCCGGAAGATGTCGGCACGTGCCATAAAAACAACCTGGCGCGGGATTGTATAAACGATGGCCAGCGCATCCATCAGCGCATTCTGATGGTTGAGGGCGAAAATAACGGGCTTGCCGGCCGGTACCTTCTCCTTGAATTTTAAAACGAGCTTCCGGTAATACAAACGGTGATAAAAGCCTGAGATCAAGCGTACAAGGGCATAGCCCCATGAGTATTTTCTGATGTTTTGCCTCGACATGCAGTAAAGTTAGAGTACGGGAGGTAAAACTAAAACAATTCTGTTAAACTGTTAAACTGTTAAACTGTTAAATTGTCCAACTGTCCAACTGTCCAATTGTCCAACTGCCTTCAGGTCATGACGTTTATCTGCAACCTGGTAAGCTGCTGGTAGATCCCGTCCTCCAGTGCAAGCAGTTCCTCATGCGTCCCCATTTCTTTCACTTCGCCCTGGTCGACCACGATAATCTTATCGGCATTATGGATGGTAGATAAGCGGTGGGCAATCACGAATGATGTCCGGCCTGCCATCAGTTTTTCGAGGGCCTCCTGGACCAGTCGTTCATTTTCCGAATCGAGCGAACTTGTGGCTTCGTCGAGGATCAATATGGACGGATTTTTAAGGATGGCACGGGCAATCGCAATCCGCTGGCGCTGCCCGCCGGAAAGCTGCACACCCCTTTCCCCGACCAGGGTTTCCAGACCTTCAGGGAACTTATTGATGAATTCCATCGCATTGGCCTGCTCTGCGGCCAGCAGTATTTCTTCTTTCGAAGCACCCGGCTTGCCAT
>CAYJNJ010000048.1:0-34363 GCA_964371595.1 uncultured Bacteroidales bacterium
ACAGTATCTTAACGACCGAATCAATCTGGTCAGGTCCTGTTATTACCATACAGAAGAAGACAGTCTCAAAACCGAAATGGTGTACCAGGATGAAAATACTATCGAACAGGTCATCTGTTTTTATTTTGGTACACAGTGGTATGAGGTTGAAAAGATACTGATGCAAATGGAGTACGGAAAAATAGTCAGGATAGAAGACCGGTATTTTGACGGATCATATTGGGATTACTACTATAAAATGGAATACAGCTATACATCAGGTAACCTTACTGAGGAGGTGCTTTATTACCACGAATTCAGCTCATGGACCCCTGAAGAAAAGATCAGCTACGAATATGATGGCAACAAACCTGTCCGGGCTATTTATTATGATTATGATAACGAATGGGTAATGAAATATAAAGAAGAAGCCTGCTATTCCGGGGATAAAACCGACAGCATTAACGGGTTCGTTTATATTGACAGTTCCTTCTATCAGGATACCAGGTATGAATATCTGTATACGGAGGACCGATTAACAAATATTCAGGTATATTTATTTGATGATGAGTGGGATTATTCGGGAGATGTTACATTTACCTATAATTCACATGGCAAGCTTGAGACTGAAGAGCTAAACAGGCCAACTTTTTCCGAAAGATATGAATACACTTACGAAGAAGGATTGGGTAACTTCTCTCAATGTTTGATGCCAGGGGGCGGGTTGGTCACGGTAAAGTTCTACCCGGCCCCTGTAAAATCCTCCCCGGCATCGTTCAAAAGAAAATCGGATGGCCCCGACATGTTTAAAAAACCTATATTTGATCATCAAACTTCTTCGAAACCAAAATAAAGAATAAAGACTAAAGACTGAACTCTAAATTATGTAACCTCATTATGAAAACACTACGTAACATCACCGCATCAATCTTCTTTCTCGTTTGCAGTTTCCAGCTTATCGCCCAGGAATGCGAGCCTTTTTTCCTTGTCAATGAAGGGGCTGTCAGGGAAACGGCCAGCTACGACAAGAAAGACAAGCTCACCGGGACCAGCATCCAGACGGTGAAAGAGATCAAAACCGAGGGCAGCAGGACGGACTGGACCATCGGCACGGTCTCAAAGGATGCCAAAGGAAAGGAGCTATCCTCCGGCGACCTGCACATGTCGTGCGAAGGAGGCATCTTTAAGATGGATATGAGGAATTTTATCGATGAAGAAACAATGAAGGGCTTTGAAGGGATGGAGATCACGATGGATGCAACCGACCTTGACTACCCCGGCGCCCTTGCCCCGGGCCAGGTGCTCAGCAACGGCGATATCACCATTAAGGTAAGCAGCCAGGGTATGCCGGTCATGACCATGGTTGTGAAGGTATATGACAGGAAAGTGGAAGCGGTGGAAGATATTACAACGCCGGCGGGGACATTCACCTGCTACAAACTGACATCGACCATTGAAACGAAAACGATGTTCACCATTATTGCTAAAAGCACCGATTGGATAGCGATGAAAGTGGGGTCTGTCAGGTCAGAATCCTATGACAAGAACGGGAACCTTACCGGTTATACTGTTCTTACTTCTATTAAATAATTGCTGGCTATTTTTAACCCTGTCAGCGTCCGACGAAGGAGGACCTGTCAGCGTTTAAAAGGGACCTGGGCAGCGTGCTGTACGACATTGGCATCGCTGAATAACTTGCGGTAGGTGATATGGATCTTCCCCGGTTTTGCGTTGACAGCCTCCTGTATGGCCAGCATTTTCGGGTTAAAATCACCCACCCATGAAAGTTCCATCTCGGTAATATGCGGGCGCTTGTCAAGGACAGGCTCCCTTAAATGCCAGAAAATGGCCGATTCCAATCCTGATCCCTGGTATTTCGGGATCACGCCCATCATGGTCTGGCGGATACGTGTGATCTCATTTGTCTTTTTATAATAAAGGAAACGAAGCTTATTCCAGAGGTGTAATTTCCCGTTGAAATGCCTGAATATCATATTGGCATCGGGGAACATGACGAAAAAGGCGACGGGTTTATCTTCATGGTAAACAAACCAGATAAAGTCTTCCTCCAGGATAGGCTTGGCGCTCTCGAGCTCCCGTTTGACAAGGTCGACGTCGAGTGGGATAAAATGCTCATGATTTACCCAGGCCGTATCATAGACTTCCTTGAGGTCCCTGATAAGTTTATCGGCTTCTTTGTAATTAAAATGCCGGAAAACGAATCCCCCTCTTTTATTGACCCATTCGGCGATTTTCCAGAACCTTTCCGGGAAGGGCACCGTCAGGTCAAGGTGCCTGGTAAACTGTGTAAAATACGGCTTAAAGCCATATTGATCGAAGAGGGACTGGTAGTAAGAATGATTGTAAGGCATGCCGTAAGCCGGGTGGGTATATCCCTCCGTGAGCAAGCCCCAGAAATTATCGTTCTCGCCGAAGTTCACCGGTGCGTCCATGGCCTGCATGCCTTCGGCGGTAAGCCAGTCTTTAGCGGCATTGAAAAGGATATTGGCCGCTTCGGCACTGTCGATGCATTCAAAAAAGCCGGCGCCACCTGTAGGCTGCTGGTAACGGAAAGCCTTTCTTTTATTATAAAACGCAGCGATCCTGCCGATCAGCTTTCCATTCCCATCTGTTAAAATCCACCGGATTGCATTTCCATCCTTAAAATAGGCATTCCTGGCCGGATCGAAGATTTTATTGATATCCATATCCAGCGGGCACACCCATACCGGGTCATCCTTATAAATGATCCTCGCAGTATCAAGAAATTGCCTGGCTGTCTTTTTATCCGTTACTTCAACTAAATGCATCCTGTAAATATTTATCGGGCAAATTTACATTTTAATAATTTGAAGGCTCAGGTTGAATGGCATTTATTTAAATCCTTATATTTACATTCATTACGCTAATAATTCCATATTAATCCGGGATGATGAAAAAGCAATACCAAAAAGGGGTAAACATGGTTGAGACGCACCGTTTCAAACTGCTTCTTATAGCTACGATCCTTGTCCTTGTCGTGCCGGCCTTTTCCGGCGTTGGCATCCTCAGGGAAATTTTATTTGTCATCGCTATGAGTTTCCTTTTTATCCAGAGTATCATCGTTTCTACTACTAAAAAGTCGAAATGGATGGGGCTCCGGTATTTTATTATGACCGTTATGATCCTCATATTCTGGCTTGAACCGATCGGTTGGCAGACAAAGGTGCTTGACATTGCCCGGTTATTGCTGCTGGCTTCTTTTTTTGTTTTTGTCACTTTCTTCCTTCTGAAATTCCTGAGGACATCTAAAGAGGTGAACATCAATGTCATCATCACTGCCATCAATATTTATCTCCT
The DNA here is from genome assembly GCA_964371595.1 of uncultured Bacteroidales bacterium. GTDB lineage: Bacteria > Bacteroidota > Bacteroidia > Bacteroidales > JAGOPY01 > JAGOPY01. The sequence goes on from CAYJNJ010000048.1 coordinate 3,319, forward strand.
TCTCGGAATTGTTGCGGCAAGCCTGGCCTTTTTATTTTATAGGGTACTGCCTGGTGCTTATAATTTCCCTTCATATATTGTTGAACCTACTTTCGTCAATTTCAATTATTACAGTTTTGTCACCATGTCGACAGTAGGCTATGGCGATATAACCCCACGACTGCCCCAGACCCAGACCCTCGCATACTTAATTGGCATAACCGGCCAGCTTTATGTTGCTATAATCATTGCATTTCTTGTAGGTAAATTGCTTATGAAACCGAATGAAGGGAGATAGAGGTTTCTTTTAATTTTCCTTTTTGCAATCGGAAGATGAATAATTTGAAAAGATATCTGTTGCTTATTCCGGGAGTTTTTTATTGCCTTTTAACTCATGCCATTGATGATCAGGATACTGCATACATCAACCGGCTCCTGGTACTTGGACATTCCTTGCATTATTCAAACCCGGATTCCGCTATTTTTTATTACGGCATCATTATGGGGGATAGTGCAAAGGTTACAGCGTACAGTAAAGATAATCTGAGCGGGCTTGATAAAGCTTTCCTTGTCACGGTTATCAGGGCCCAGAATTATACCGGAAATATTTATTACTATGATGATGAATTCTACAGGGCGGAAGCCTGTTACCAGCGATCACTCAACATGGCACGAAAGGCAGGTTTTAAAGAATACACCGCCAATTCTTTATATGATGTGGGATATATCCGGTATGTAGCATGTAAATATATCCAGGCTGCTGAAATGTTCTCTGAGTCATATGATCTTTTTTCCGGTTCAGGAAATTACCAGGGTATGTTCGATGCAATCCAGGGATGCGGCCTGTCACACAGGCATCTTGGAAACCTTGAGCTTGCCGACAGCTGTTACCGGAAGGCATTTGAACTGGCGAGAATTATTGGCGACAGTGTGCAGGTAGCAGATGTGCAGCTGAATTACGGGATAATATTATGTGAACAGGGGAACCTCGATGAGGGAACAAAAAATTTTGAAGAGGCCCTGAGATTTTACGAGAGCCATGGGGAAGATGATGCAGTTTCGCTGGCACTGCTGAATATCGGGGTGGTGATGAAGATGATCGGGGATTTCGGGAAAGGCCGGACTTATATCGAAAGGTCCACGAAAATGGAAGAGGTTTCCGGCTATAAATCCCAGCTTGTTATCCGGTATTATAACCTTGCTGACCTGTACCTGGAAACAGGTCAGCTGGGAACGGCCTATGATTATTGCCTGAAAACACTGGGTGTGGCCAATGAGATAGGGACACATCCTTTTGTTTCCGAATGTAACCTGCTACTGGGAAAATACTATTACCTTAAAGGTGAATATAACATAGCCGGGGCTTACTTCCGGGCTGCTGCCGACAGCGCACAAAACAGTAATGATAAGCCCTTGCAGGCAAGCATCCTGCTCTGGCACTCAAGGAACTGCCTTAAGAACGGCAACCTAGTTTCTGCCATTGATCTGGCAGGTGATGCAGTCAGCTTATCCGTGGAATTGAAACTGCTGGTGAACATGAAAGATGCTGCCCAGGTGTTGTCTGAGGCCTATGAAAAAGCGGGTAATCTACCTGAAGCCCTTGCCTGGTATAAGCAATTCCAGCTTTATTCCGACAGTCTGAATTATACTAACCAGCACAAAGAGATCAGCCGGATCGAGGCCCGGTATAATTTTGATAAAAAGGAAAAGGAAAATGAATTGCTTCGTAACCAGGCGTCACTGCAGGAACAGAAGCTCAGGACCCGGAATGTGGTGACCATTGGGCTGGTGACAGGAATTGCACTCAGCCTCATCATCATTATATTGCTGGTGCGCAGGAGCCAGGATTCCCGGTTACTCTTTCAGCAGCAGCAGCTAATCAATCTGAAGCACCTGGAAGAGCTGGAACAGGAATTAGATGGAAAGAACCGGGAACTGACATCCAAAATGATGTTCCTGAACCAGAAAAACGACCTTATCTCGAGGCTGATCGCCAGGCTTCAGGATATCCGGGATGATACAGAGCATTCAACCGAGGAAATAGTTATGCTGGTGAACGAACTGAGGTCTGACGCTCCGCAAGGCAGCTGGAAAGAATTTGAGACCCAGTTTATCCAGGTTCATCCGGGGTTTTACCAGAGGCTTTTTGAGCGCCACCCTGAGCTGACTTCAAATGAACAGCGGCTTTGTGCTTTTCTGCGGATGAATTTGAATACCAAGGAAATTGCTTCTATTACGGGGCGTTCGCCCAAGAGCATTGAAGTGACCCGCAGCCGGATCAGGCAAAAACTTGCCCTCGGTCGCAACCTGAGCCTGAGCAGTTACCTTTCAGCCATCTGATCCCACCAGGCAGGTAATATTATTTGGGATGAGTGTTTTTGTAAGGTGGCCCGGGTAGAATTGTTACCTGAAAAACTTGCATCAGCCGGTCCCATCGTTGTAATTTTATCCTGCCAGATCAAATATATCCTCTTTAATGTCTGTACAGGTTGAAAACATCCGGAATGAACCACTTCTGCAAAAGAAGTGGAATTTTACCCACGATAATAACCGGAAATTTCCTGGTGATATGTTGGTTACCGGAGCGAATTCCTTCATAGGTTGCCACATTATTGACCAATTAAAGGATCATTTTCCGGGTAATATCCACCTGTTGCTGCGGGCTCCTTCAGTGCCGGACGCCATCAATAAACTGAAGCTGGCTTTCCGGCAGTGGGGACTTGAGGATTTTGACCCCGGACGGTTTATCATTCATTGCGGGGATGTTTGCCAGGCCCAGATGGGAATGAACCAGAAGGAATATGATCACCTGAAGAATTTAACCGGGCAGGTCATACACCTGGCCATGACCCCAATGTACCATCTTCCATATCATCATTTCAGGCGGATCTGGATCCCTGAGCTGGAGCATATGATCGCATTTTGCGGCGGGGCAGATCATCCTAAATTCCTGCATTACAGTTCTTCTTTTAATGCTAATTTTTTTCATAATGATAAGGATTTCGCAGCCCTTAACACCAATGCATGGCAATCGGGTTATGCAGGTTTTAAATGGGTGGCCGGGCAGGCGCTCAAAAATGCCATGAAAATGGGGCTTGGGGCGTGTATTTATGATATCCCTCTAGTATTGGGATCGGAAAAGAATGGCATTTGCCCTATTCATTATTCCATCTGGCTAATCCTGGATATTTTCCTTAAGACCGGACTTTTCTTTCCTTTCGAGTTCAAAATTATACCTGTCGATATTCTTGCTGAAACTATAGTTTCTAATGTCGGCTGTGTAACTGATGGGGATCCGGCTGTTTTTGTCCGGCCCCTTCTGGCTGAACCCGTGACCGACAGGCTGTTTTCAAGGACTGCAGCCAATTTGCTGGGTTTGAGGGAAGCTGAGCTGCCAAGTGTCAGGGAAGCTTGCCATAACAAGCTCAGGTTTGATTTTATGATGCCGGCGGATTTTTATGAATTACTCAAAAAGGTCAGTGAGCTTCCGGCTGTGTTCCCCGAAAGATTTGAAACTGCTCATCTTCCTCTGACGCCCATGGTATTTATGAGCAACCTGAACAGGATACTGTCCGGTTCAACTGTTTTGCAGCACTCTTACAATAAATAGTAATAATTAACCGATAAAATCAAATTCTTATGAAAACCAGGCCATTTCTTACAATGTTATTAGTGTTTTTCTTACTCCAGGTAACGAACTTACACGCCCAGGTAAAGATTGGCGATAATCCTTATGTACAAGAGCCATCTGCAGTACTGGAACTTGAATCTTCCGATATGGGGCTACTGATTACCCGTGTATCGCTCATTGATATATGGGATGATGTAACAATCCCGGATCCGGCGAACAGTTTGCTCGTTTACAACACAAATTTTGGCGGAGGGGATGATCCTGTCACACCGGGATTTTATTACTGGCGCGAGGACCAGGGCAGGTGGATCAGGCTGATGACCGATGCCACCGGTGCCGGCGGTGATGTCTGGATCGACGGTAACAACAATCTTTTATCAGCAAACAGCGCTAACCAGGCACTGCTTGGTGAGCACAACGTCATTCTTGGCTACCGTGCTTTTGCCGACGATGCGGGTGTGACGGGCAATATGATTGCCATCGGGGAAGGCGCTGCGCAGCATGATACGACTACCGGCGATGCCCGGAATATTGCTGTAGGGTACCAGGCGGCGTTTAATAACGGAGGTGTGGATGTGATTTTCATGGGGCGGGAATCGGGCATGAACAATGTCGGAAGCAATATTGTCGGGATAGGGGATTATGCCGGGTACCTTAATACCGGACAACTTGTGAATGCGGTTGGGGCAATGACGGCTTATGACAATTCGGGGGAAAATGTCAATGCAATGGGACTGGAAGCGGCCTGGGCCAATGCCGGGGCCGATGTCAATGCCCTGGGCTTCCAGGCGGCTTATACGAATACACATTGGGGGGTGAATGCTATCGGGCGACGGGCTGATGCCGGCAATACGATTGAGATGGTGAATGCATTCGGGGAAGCAGCTGGTGAATATAACAGCGGACTTGGATTAAATGCTTTAGGGTTTTTTACAGCCAGGAATAATACCGGGTGGCAGGTAAATGCCTTAGGCGAAAGGGCTGCGTATCAGAATGTAAACAGCGACGTGAATGCATTTGGTTATGAGGCGGCTTACGAGAATACCCGGGAGAATGTCAATGCCCTGGGCCCGCAGGCTGCTTACAGCAATGATGAAGCGGATATCAACGCGATGGGTTACCAGGCGGCTTACACCAATATCGGATATGCCGTTAATGCACTTGGGAACCGTGCTGCCGCGGGTAATACCGAGCGCTACGTCAATGCTTTCGGAAATAATGCCGCTGAATATAATACTGGTTTTGAAGTCAATTTTTTCGGCCCGGAAGCAGGCAGGTATAATACAGGCGTAGTCGTTAGTGCAATGGGAATGAGGGCCGCCGCCCTGAATACCCGCAACGATGTGAATGCATTTGGCTTTGAGGCCGGGTATCATAACCTTGGCGAAAGGATGAATGCGTTCGGAACGTATGCATGTTCGGATAATACGGCAGATCGCGTTAACGGGCTTGGCTGGCAGGCAGCGCAGCATAATACAGGGGGAAACACGAATGCGATGGGAGGAGACGCTGCAAGGTATAACAGTGCTGATGATCTGAATGCTTTCGGATTCGAGGCCGGGTATACTAACCAAGGGCAAAATGTCAACGCCATGGGTTGGTTCTCTGCTCATAACAATACAGGCCATCTGGTAAATATGTTCGGACCATCTGCAGGTGAGAATAATACCGGGAATTCAGTCAATGCCCTGGGTTCAGGAACGGGCACTAATAATTCCGGTAATGACCTTAACGCCTTCGGCCAATACGCAGCTAATGGCAATACAGCTTATGCCGTCAATGCTATGGGAGTTTATGCCGCTGCTGCTAATATCGGGCCCAATACCAATGCCTTCGGATCCAGCGCAGCACAGAATAATTCCGGAGCGCATATCAATGCCATTGGTCAGTCATCCTGTCTGAATAATTCAGGATGGCATGTGAATGCATTTGGCTATGAGGCGGCCCTGGATAATGATGGCAACCATGCTGTTGCAATTGGCTACAGGGCGCTGGCAGGCAACGGGACCATCCCTGAAGGCGATGGCAATATTGGGATCGGCTACCAGGCCGGGATGAATATCGGGGCTGGGGCCAATAACATTGCTATCGGTTATGATGCCCAGTTACCTGATGGATATGCTTCTGATCAGATTAACATCGGCAACAGTATTATCCGTGATGCTGATGGCGTGATCCGGCTCTACGATGTACTTCAACTCCCCGCTACTACTGCACCTGCAAGCCCGGTTGCCGGCATGATCTATTTCGACGGGTCAATGCTGTATTGCTATGACGGGATTTTGTGGCAGGAGCTTTGGTAACCTCACCCCCTGGGAGGCCGTCACTTCTCGAACCGGAAATACCTGTTCCTGTGAGCGGAATAATCTACGCCAGTCTCTGAGATCCTCACCACAATGTGGTCGTCGTCGTTTTCTTCCAGCCAGCCTTGCAGGTAAGAGGCAGGCGGATTGAACAATAACATGGAAGAGATATCTTCACCACCATCCGTGATTATCCAAATATTGTCAAAATTTCCCGTTGCGGAGGCGCTTCCGTTGATCGAATGGGTTTCATTAAAACTTTCGTATTGAATAGTCAGGGTACCTGTGTAATCAGCCTTGTCAATCGAGCTGAAATCGAGTGATCCGGTTGCGGAATAAGTCGTATCGAGAGCCAGGTTAAAGGTGTTTCCACCATCATTACTTGTAAAATCCTCATACCTCACGCTAACGAGATTATAAGAACCTTTAAGGTCCTTCATCAGTTTTTCGCTGTCGGTGAGTAAAAGATTACCCGCCTTATCGCAGGAGGTTAAAAGAAAGAGAGGAGAAATGATCATGAACAGCACGATCAGGCTTCCTGACATAACATTAAATTTCATGGTTGTTTATTTTTGGTTAATTGATGCACCAAATGTAGGAAACCATGTATTTGGCCCTTGTTAAGGAAATGTTAAAGAAAGAAAACAGGCATCAGCACAATCAATAAACTTTACTTGGCTTTTTAATAAAATGAAGCTTAAAATTAAATCGAAGAAAGAAAAGTGATCAGGTTGATGTCGGAATTAGCGATCCCGAGTTTTTGCCTGAGACGGTACCGGGCTGTTTCCAGGGAACTGATGCGCTGGCCGGTCAGTTCGGCAATATCTTTGGATGACATATTCAGGCGGAGGAATGCACACAGTTTCAGTTCATTCGGGGTAAGGGCAGGAAATCTCTTCAGCAGCGTGTCGTAAAATTCGCCATGCACTTCTTTAAACCGGGTTGAGAACTCTTTCCATATTTCCTCATCCTGGTTTTTCTGAAGCTCTTTTGCAACTTTATTTAGCGTATCCTTGCTTTCCGGGGAAGTCGCTTCTTTTTCGATCCGGATCAGTTTTTCAGAAAGGTCAGCCAGCATTTCATTTTTTTTCATCAGCGACATAACATTCAGCACCATCTCCTTATTCTTAAACTCGAGTTCCCGTTCATTGGCGACTTTTTCAAGTTTAAGTTTTTTAGCTTTTAAACGTAACTGTTTTAAAATCAGGAAGAAGATAATAATGCTGAAAAACAGGCAGCCTGAGATTACAATGATGGCTACATTTCTCCTTTGCCTTGCAATTTTCAGGTCCTGTTCGTTCTTTTCAAACTGGTACTGCAACTCAAGGCCGGTGAGCGTTTTTTGTTTTTCAGCAAGGAAAAGGCTGTCCTGGTATTGTTTTTCGAGGATAAAATACCGGAAAGCCGCTGAAGAATCTTTTTGGGCGATTTTAATTTTATAAAGCAGCCCTGCAGCATCCGCAGTTATTTCTTTATACCCCTGTTCTTTTCCAAGCGCCAGGGCCTTTTGCGCCAGGATCCCACTTTCGATGGATTGGCCGTTTTCAAGTTTGATCTCGCTTAAGAGGATATGGCATTTAGCCAGGCGAAGTTTATTACCTATTTTTTCAAAGATGGTCTCCGCCTGCTCGATATTTTTTAATGCAGCGCTGAAATCTTTCATCTTAAGGTAAACATCCGCAATATTCAGGTAATTGCTCGCCTCCAGGTAGGCATTGCGGGTTTCAATATTGATATTCAATGCTTCCCTGTATGTTTCAAGGGCCTTGACATACTCCTGTTTTGCACTGTATACCTTGGCCAGGTTATTCAGGTTGCTTGCTATTCCTTCCTGGCTTTCTATTTCCCTTGCCAGTCGAATCGAATTACGGTAATAATCTTCTGCTTTGTCATAATCCTTCTGGTCAAAGTATAATGTACCGATCCTGCAGAAAGTGGCCCCGATACCGAATTTATCTTCCAGGTCTTCATAAATTTTCAAACTTGAAAAGAAGTACTCAGAGCTTTTTGCCTGGTTCCCGATATCATAATAAATCGAACCGATTGCATCAAGCGACATGGCCAGGTATTTATCCGGATTAAGGTTTGTGGCGATATTTTTCGCTTCTATCGCATATTCCATGGCCTTAGTCAGGTCAGATTTGAAATAGTAGATCCTGGCAATCAACAGGCTGGCGTTAAACATCTGCACTTCGTCGGATGCATTTTCTGCAAGAAGAAATGCATCTTCGCCATACGCAAGGGCCGTAGTGAGGTCGGAATTGATCATTTCTTCGGCCAGCCCTATCAATAACTCAATTTTTTTTTCAGGATCTTGTGTTGATGACAGGATATGTTTCATGCTGTCAGCCACAGGATTGACCTGCGCTCCTGCGATAAATGAAAAAAAGGAGATAAGAAGAATTAATATTGTTTTGTAACGAAGCATTATTTTGAAACCTGCAAGGATATGAATGTGCTCCGACGGGTAAATCCGTCGGTTCATGTTTTCTTCTATCTAACTATCAAAAATATAAAAAAATGGGCTCGAAGGGAAATATCATTGCCTAAGGAAGAATAACAATTGCTTTTTATCTTTATTTTTATCTTAAATTCCAGTTTATTTCATAGAATTAATAAAAGGAAGATAAACATAATAACCATTAACCATTAACCTCTAACCAATAACGACTAACTTATGATCTTTCTACAATTAGCCGTATTATTGATCTGCATCTTTATCGGGGCCCGGATGTCAGGGATCGGCCTGGGTGTGATGGGCATGATCGGGCTGCTGATCCTGATCTTTGTCTTTGGAATGCAACCCGCCGACCCGCCCCTTGAAGTGATGCTGATCATTTTAAGTGTTGTGACAGCCGCTGCGGCTTTGCAGGCCGCCTGAGGCATGGATTACCTGGTGAATGTGGCGGCAAAGATCCTCCGCAGCCGGCCAGGCCAGATCACTTTTCTGGGGCCGTTGGTCACCTATTTCTTTACCCTCTTCGCAGGGACTGCGCACATTTCCTATTCCATCATGCCGATCATTGCCGAAGTGGCCACCAAGGCGCGGATTCGTCCCGAAAGGGCCATGAGCATGAGTGTCACTGCTGCCCATATGGGAATCACCGCCAGCCCGGTATCGGCCGCTTCAGCAGCCCTGCTTACCGTACTGGCTGCCAGCGGGGTACAACTGGCCGACATCCTGATGGTCTGTATCCCTTCCACACTGATCGGTGTCGTCATCGGGATCCTGTTTGTCTGGAAAAAAGGAAAAGAGCTTGACAAAGACCCCGGGTTCCTTGAAAAGATGAAAGATCCTGTTTTTGCAAAAAGCTTATCTGATGATCCGAAAGATGCCCCAATAACGCTAAAGCCGGGGGCGAAAAAATCCGTTATTATTTTTGCGCTGGCCGTTTTGAGTGTCGTGATACTGGGCTCTTTTCCTTCACTGCTTCCCAACTTTACCATCTCGGAAGGATTTGAACCCGGTTTTGCACTGAATGATTCCGGGCAGGTCCAGATGCCCTCGATGATCATGATGATCATGCTGGGAGCGGCAGGATTGATCATTCTTCTCGCCAACACTACCGCCACGCAAGTTACAAAAGCAAGCCTGTTCAATTCTGCCGGGCAGGCCACCATTGCAGTATTTGGCGTGGTCTGGATGAGCGGTACCTTCATGAACCATAATTATTCCATAATACAGGAAACCCTCGGGGGCCTTGTTACTTCTTATCCCTGGCTCTTTGCCCTGGCATTATTCATCATGAGCATTTTGCTTTTCAGCCAGGCAGCAACAACCAAGGCACTGATGCCCCTGGGATTATCGCTGGGGTTGGCCCCGGCCTTCCTCGTCGGTATTTTCCCGGCTGTCAACGGCCACTTTTTCATCCCGGGATATCCTACACTGCTCACTGCTGTGCAATTTGACCGTACCGGCACAACTAAGATCGGGAAATATGTCCTCAACCATAGCTTTATGCTTCCCGGGCTGGTCACAGCCGCCGCGGCAGTGGTTGCCGGTCTTATTCTGCAGTCATTTATATTATAGCTCTTTTTAAGTCAATTTTTAGCAAATCCATTATGCCACAAAAACACAGAAACACTAAATATCACAAAAAATATATGAATATGAAAGTTAAAATATCATTATTTTTAATTACAGGCGCATTACTTACCGGGTTGGGTGCTTATACCCAGACCCGGACTGAAAAAGACCTGCTCGGTGAAAAACAGATCCCTGCCGATGCCTATTATGGCGTGCAAACCATGCGTGCCCTGGAGAATTTCCAGGTCAGCGGTGTAAAAACAAATTTCTACCCCGATTATGTGCGGGCCTATGCCATGGTAAAGATGGCTGCTGCCCGTGCCAACCACGACGTGGGCCGGTTGCCGAAAGAAAAGCTCGATGCCATAGAAAAGGCATGCAAGGCTGTCATTGACGGACAATACCACGAATGGTTCCTGGTCGACCTTTACCAGGGCGGCGCCGGTACTTCGGCCAACATGAATGCCAATGAAGTGCTGGCCAATATTGCGCTTGAAATGAGCGGCCATAAAAAAGGGGAGTACCAGTTTATCGAACCCCATGATGATTTAAACATGGGACAGTCGACCAACGATGTTTATCCTACAACTATCCATGTCGCCTTATTGTTACATAATGATAAACTTATAGCAGAGTTGCAGCTGCTTTCCGAAGCCTTCCACAAGAAAGGGGAGGAGTTTAATAATTTGTTAAAGATGGGACGCACGGAAGGACAGGATGCCGTACCCATGACCCTCGGACAGGAGTTCCATGCCTTCGGGGCACAGCTTGATGCGGAAATAAAAGGCCTCCGGTATTGTGAAGCGTATCTGTATGAAGAAAATATGGGCGCTACGGCAATCGGGACGGGTATTACAGCGACACCAGGTTATGCCGAAAAATGTGCAGTCCATCTTGCCGAAATCACCGGTAAACCGATGGTATTGCACCCCGAACTGATTGCCGCAACCTCCAGCATGCAGGGTTTTGTTATGTATTCCTCAGCGTTGAAAAGCCTTGCTGTTGCTTTATCAAAGATCAGCAGCGACCTGATCATCCTCGCCATGGGCCCGCGTACCGGTATATTCGAAATCAATTTACCCGCATTACAACCCGGTTCTTCCATCATGCCTGGAAAAGTGAATCCTGTAATGCCGGAACTGATGAATGAGGTTTGCTATAAAGTGATGGGCAATGATGTTACTGTGACGATCGCTTCATCCAACGGGCTTCTGCAGCTAAATGCCTACGAGCCGGTAGTTGCTATTGCCATTATGGAATCGCAGGCGATCCTGTTTAAAACAATGCCTTTATTCAGGAAAAACTGCATAGATGGGATCACTGCCAATGAAGATGTACTGAAACACTATATTGAACGCAGCGTTGGAATCGTAACGGCGCTAAATCCGGTACTTGGGTATGAAAAAACGACGGAACTGGCAAAGGAGGCCCTCGAAACAGATAAAGGCATCCTGGAACTGATCCGGGAAAAGAACCTGCTTACCGAAGACCAGATCAAAAAGCTCCTGGATCCGGCTGCAATGACTGGACAAGAGTAAACCTCAAAACCTCAAAACTTTATTAACAACTAATTAATAACCAATCACATTATGAAAAAAGTTACTCTACAAATCAGAAACCTGCTTGCCATTCTTTTAATCTTAGCAGGCATGTTTGCTTCAGCGCAAAACAAAGATCTTCCCAATGTTGTGATCCTTGCTACAGGCGGGACGATTGCCGGTGCCGGTGCCTCATCTACAGGATCCGCTTATACTTCCGGCCAGGTTAAAATAGAGGCTATGATCGATGCCGTTCCGAATATCCGGAACCTGGCTAATTTAAAGGGCGAGCAAACTGCTAACGTAGGTTCACAGGACATGAGCGTGAAAGTGTGGCTCGACCTGGCAAACCGCATCAACGAACTGCTTAAAGGCAATGATGTTGATGGTATTGTAATTACCCACGGGACTGATACACAGGAAGAGACAGCATATTTCCTGAACCTGGTGGTGAAAAGCGATAAGCCTGTTGTCCTGACCGGTTCAATGCGCCCTTCAACGGCTTTAAGCGCCGAAGGCCCGCTGAACCTGTATAATGCCGTTGCACTTGCCGCCCATCCTGATGCTAAAGGATATGGCGTGATGGTTGTCATGAATGACGAGATCCATGCAGCACATGACGTCAAAAAGATGATCACTACCCCTGTTCAGACATTCCAGTCGCCACAGGAAGGAATGATAGGCACTGTAATTTTTGGTGATGTATTATTTTTTCATAAACCTCACGGCCGCCATACCCTGAACAGTGAATTCTCTGTCGATGGAATCAAGGAGTTACCGCGTGTCGACATCGTCTATACCTGTGCCGACGTATCAACTGACCTGATTGATTTAATGGTAAATGCCGGGGCTAAAGGGATCGTTATTGCAGGTGTTGGCGACGGAAATATGAATGCGGGAACATTGGAAGCAGCCAAAAGAGCAACTGCAAAGGGAATTTCGGTTGTCAGGGCCTCGCGTGTACCGATTGGCGCCGTGCTGATTAAAGGTGAAGTTGTTGATGCAGATTACGGCACCGTATCTTCCGACGAACTTAACCCCCAGAAGGCCCGGGTGCTTTTAATGCTGGCCTTACTGAAGGACAGGAGCAGGGAAGATTTACAGAGAATTTTTATCGAGTATTAATACCAGGCTAAAGAAAGCAATATGAAAATAAACTTAAACATAATATGGCTACTGGCGCTTCTCTTTCTACCCGCATGGTTAACAGGACAGGTAAAGGCACCGCAAGAAGGTGACACCACCTATTACAAGACACTCATCCCGGAAGAAAAACAGGGACTGTTGAAGAATATGAGCATGATCGCCAATATGCGGTTTGCTGAAAGGAATGAATTCACAGATGGTGAGTACACCGGTTCCCGTTTTACTGTCGAGCAGTTCAGATTAGAGATCAAGGGTAAAATTCATGACAAGGTATATTTCCGCTTCCGTGACCGTTATACGCGGGCACAGGAACCCCAGTCGATCGATGGCATCAGCCGTTCGACCGACCTGGCCTTCATCAGGGTGGATGTCTCCAAAAAGTTCAGCATTTCGCTCGGAAAAATGTGTGCCGACTGGGGCGCTTATGAATTCGATTATAACCCCATAGATATTTACGAATACTCCGACATCATTGAATATGCCGACAATTTCCTGACAGGTGTCGGTGTGAGTTACCAGGCCGCTGAAAACCATCAGTTTACCTTCCAGGCACTCGATTCAAGGACCAGTACATTTGACGAACTTTATGGGTATCAACCCAATTTCGTGGAATCAAAATTGCCCCTGGCGTTTGTTTTAAACTGGAGGGGGAGTTTTTTCAACGGGAAATTTAATACGATATGGGCATATGCGCTCCATAACGATGCGAAGAACATCGAGCTTGATCAACCTGCATTTATGAATTACATAGCTTTAGGGAATCAGCTCAGGTTGGGGAAGTTTACCGTGGAATATGACTTTAAATTGAGCAAGGAGGATCTCGATCGTACCGGGATAGTCAGTGAAATGGTTCCATCATATCTTTACTACCCTTACGCCCTTGAAAACACCGTTTATATCGGCCATTGGTTACACCTGTATTACAGGGTTAGCCCTAAGGTTAACATAGCTTTAGTTGGAATGATGGATATCGCAAAATGGACTGATGATCTCGATCCACAGAGACCGGAAGGTGAAGATCTTATCAGGACAGCCTGGGGCTATATCCCCACAATTGAATATTACCCTTTCAAAGACCTCAATCTTCGTTTTTATGCCAACTGGGTAGGAAGGATCTATAACTATTCCGACTATGCAAAAGAGCGCCTCGGGGCCGTGGATTACACAACCGGGAGGTTTGCGATTGGTTTCGTATCGCCCCTGGGGATTTTCTAAATCCGGTAATTTGTAGTTAAAAACATTTAAAGGAAAGCAGGAATGGACGAATTTAATAAAAACCGGGTGAAGAAAATCGTCATGTTCCTGCTTTCTTTGTTTTTAGCATTGGGAGTAACTTATCTTATCAAAGAACCTGTATTCACCGATTCGCAGGTTTATGTGCTCTTTCTCTTGTTTTTTGCGATAGGCTTATGGCTTACTGAGGCGATCCCTGCATTTGCCGTCAGCCTTTTTATCATTGCATTCCTGGTATTCACCCTGGGAAACAAGTACTTTAATTCGACGCCTGAAGATATTGCACCGTATGTCAACACGTTTTCCAGCAGTGTGATCTGGCTTATGCTTGGCGGCTTTTTCCTGGCCGCTGCCATGACAAAGACAAAACTGGACCAGGAACTTTTCAAATTAACACTTAAAATTTCAGGCTCAAATCCCAGGAACTTATTAATTGGCTTGATGTTAACCACCATGGTGGCATCTATGCTGATGTCGAACACCGCCACGACCGCCATGGTGATTGCAGCGGTTATGCCCTTGCTGGCATCACTGGGTAAAAATTCGGGTTTCGCGAAAGCTTTGCTACTCGGTATACCGATTGCGGCTGCCACCGGCGGAATGGGCACCATCATCGGGACCCCGCCAAATGCCATCGCCGCCGGTGCACTTGAAAATGCCGGCCATCCGGTCGATTTTATTGAATGGATGAAATATGGGGTTCCCCTTACGTTGGCGCTTACTGCGATCAGTTGTTTCGTGTTGATCAGAATGTTCATCAAAGACAAGGCCCCCATTTCCCTGGATTTCCTGAAAAACCAGGAAAAAACCACAATACCCGAATTTACCAGGCAACGAAGGATTGTAATTGTGGTTATAATTATTACAGTGGGATTATGGTTGACTTCCTCCCTGCACGGGATCAAAACCGCCGCAGTATGCGCCGTACCACTGGTACTACTTACGCTTACACGTGTCCTGGAAGGTAAGGATATCCGTGAGCTGCCCTGGGATACCCTATTACTGGTTGCTGGTGGCTTATCGCTCGGCATAGCACTTGAACAAACCGGACTGCTGGGTCATTATGCCCAAAAGCTGATCAGCCTTGAAATAAACAACATTGCCCTGATGTTCGTCTTTGCTTTTATTACAATGCTTGTCTCGAATATCATGAGCAATACGGCTGCAAGCACGGTGATGATACCTCTTGGCATGGCTATCTTGGTCGGATTTGAAAAGGAAATTGCCTTGATCATTGCATTTTCGGCTTCAACAGCCATGTTTCTCCCGGTATCTTCGCCGCCGAATGCAATAGCCTACAGCACAGGACTGATAGAGCAAAAGGATTTCAGGATTGGAGGCATCATGGTAGGCATCCTCGGACCATTGCTGGCAATTTTATGGGTACTGCTGATAACCTGATTTTTTCGTATTTTTACACAATTACAGAAATTTATTTTTCAATATCTTCTGAATAATTTAACCAATAATGCGTAAACTCAAATCATTATAATTATGAAAAACAAGGTACTTAAAGGATTATGCTTATCAGGTATCCTCTCTTTAATAATAGCTTGCAGCCCCAAGAAAACAGAGCCTGTAGCAGTAGTGATCGACAAGGAGCAGGTTAAAAAAGAAATCCAGGCAATTGAAAATAAGTTTGCTGCAATATATACTCACCGGAATGCAGATTCCCTGACGTATTATGCTGATGATGCTGTCAGTTATTTTGTAGGACAAAAGCCTGTAGCCGGTAAAGAGGCTATACACCAATTCATAGAAAATGAATTAATTGATTTTCCGGAAGGCGCAAAAATTATTAATGAAACTATTGAAATCTATGTGACGGATGATGGCAATAATGTGGCTGAAATCGGGGCATACAGAATGGTGGATTCCACAGGAGTAATATTACAAAACGGACACTATTTCAGTTTCTTTGCGAAAAGAAATGGTAAATATGTCTGTACCAGGGATATGGCTACATCTCATCCGGTAGAAAATTAACAATTATCTTCTTCCGCCGCCGCCACCGCGACCGCCGCCACCGCCGCTAAAACCTCCGCCGCTACGGCCTCCACCTCCGCTGTAGCCTCCGCCACCGCCGCTGTAACCACCGCCGCTGCGGCCTCCTCCACTGTATGAGCCGGATGAACGCGTTGATGGTGATGGGTTTGATTGCCTTGTCGATGCAGATGGACTTGATTGACGTGTCCCGGCACCGGCTCCTGCTCCATTGGTCTGACGCGTTGTTGCTGAAGGGCTGGATTTCCGTGTCGAAGCACCGGTTCCCGCCCCAGCTCCTGCACCAGCCCCTGTCGAAGGCCGTGTCGAGGGAGTAGTCCCGGCTGAAGGACGGTTCGAAGCGCCGGCTCCAGTACCAGTAGACGGACGTGTCGAAGCCCTGTTACCGCTATAATTACCACTAGCCTTATTGTGGTTCACGGTATTGGAACTATTCCTGGAATTATTGTAATTATTATAGTTATTAGTGTTATGAATGACAACAGTATTGCCATGATAACCATAACCACCGTGGTAGTAATAATGATTATGATGGTAGATTCCAACTGCCATTACTGTAAATGCAGCAAAATATGGCGGATAATATCCATAATAATAAGGCGGATAATAGGGCACGTAGACTGGTGAATACACATACTGCACGATGGGTGCGGATTCTACAACCACAACTGTAGTGGTTGCAGGAACACTCACAGTAACTGGGTCGTCGCCGGTATATGCGGGATTAGCAGTAACTGATGGGGTTGTGGTGGTTTTCGGCTCAACAATATAGTCCTTGCCGTACAAATCCCTGTCTCCGACTATTTGCAGGTTCATTTTACCATCTTTATCTTTTGTCAGAAAAATGACCGCTACATCCTGTATTTCTTTTTCAGTTATGTCGACCTGGAGTATAAAAGTGAAATCATCGTCATCCTGCTTTGTCACCACCTTGATGAAATCAACCTTTTGGTCCAGGTCCAGGTCAAGGTTGTTAATTCCGGTCGATTCGAGATTCAGTGTTTTTTCAAAATCCTCTATGGTCTTCGACTTTTGAAAAAGATCCAGTACGGCATAAAGATCAAGGTTATCTCCCGGTAAGCCTAATAAAGTCGTATCACTCTCCGTCACATTTTCAGTTTGTGAAAAAACAGGCAGGCTCAACATGCACATTAAAAGTGCAAATAATGATAATAATTTACTATTCATGATAATATGATGTATTTGTGACTGAATTCCTGATTCAAATATACGATGAATATAATCAGGATAATACAAAGTTTTTGATTGGACAGATGAACGTAAGTAAACAGTTATAGAGGTAGCTCAGACTTTTAATCCTTAATTTTGCCATGATTTATATTTCCTTCATCTGCATAATATCTAAAATACTACAATGACTGATCATATTACAGATTTTTTAAAGACCCATGTTGGTCTTTTTCAGCACCTTTCCGATAAACATCTTGCAGATATTCTAAGAGGCTCGAAAGCAGTGTCGTATGAACCCAATGAAGTGGTGGTTCACTTCGGTGAAGCAGCCGGTTTCCTGGGTGTTTTGCTGGAAGGGGAATTATCGGTTTCAGCCCTGACAGACGATGGCACACCCAGAGAGATCGCACACATTTCAACCGGGGGCACTTTCGGTGAAATGGCTTTATTAAGTGGCGATAAATTTGTGTATGATTACATTGCAGTAAAGCGCTGCCGGGTGCTCCGGATCCCTGTTGATCTCTTCCAATCCATCATCATGACCGAACCCAATGCACTGCAGCATGTTTCGAGGACTGTTATTGAACGAATCAAGGAATTATCGGCTGATCCGGAAAAGGCTGCAGCGGCTTTCAGGGAGAGCAAAGATCCATATGGCCTTCAATTGAAAGGGGAACGCCCGGAGAAAATCCTTGTGATCAATTGCGGCTCATCATCACTTAAATATGCTTTTTTCGACTCAGAACATGAGCCTAATACTGCACGGGGCCAGGTAGAACGCATCGGTATTTCAGGTACTTGCCTGGTCCATCGCGGACCGTCAGGTGAAGTGAAACGTGATCTTGACGGAGGAACTTATAAAGATGCTTTTAGCGCAATGTTACTGGAGCTTACTTCAGCTGAAAGCGGCGTCATCCGTGATCCTTCTGAAATTACTGTGGTTGGCCACCGGGTAGTGCATGGCGGTGAAAAGTTCAGCGATGCAATCGTGATTGACAACAGGATCCTGGAGGAAATAGAAGCTCTGAGTCACCTGGCCCCGCTGCATAATCCTGTGAATGTCACCGGTATCAAAGAGGCACGACGGTTTTTCCCGGCAGTTCCGCATGTAGCGGTTTTCGACACGGCATTTCATTCAACATTGCCATCTTATGCCTATCTGTATGGACTGCCTTATGAGTATTACGAGAAGAAAGGTGTACGCCGCTATGGATTTCACGGGAGTTCGCACTCTTATGTTTGTTTGAAGGCTGCTCAGTTTCTGAAGAAGCGTGTAAATGAAATTGAGATTATAAGCTGCCACCTGGGCAACGGCGCCTCACTCTGCGCCATCGACCACGGCCGGTCAGTCGATACATCTATGGGATTCACTCCTGCTGAAGGTCTGATCATGGGTACCCGTTGCGGTGACCTCGATGCAGGGGTAATTACCTACCTGGAACGGGAAGAAGGCCTTACGGTCCCGCAAATCGATCAGATACTGAATAAAAAGAGCGGATTACTTGGCCTTTCCGGGATTTCCGGTGATATGCGCGAAGTGGAACTGGCCGCGGCCGGCGGAGATGTCAGGGCTCTGGTGGCGCTAAAGGCATTCAGTTACCGGGTCCGGAAATATATCGGGGCTTACCTGGCTGCCATGGGCGGACTGGAGGTCCTGATCTTTACCGGTGGCATCGGCCAGGGTAGTGCAGGCGCTCGCTCGCTTGCGCTGCAAGGACTACAGTGCATGGGAATCCATCTCGACGAGCAACGCAACCGGGATGCCCGGGGATTTTCTGAGATATGCCGCATCTCCACCGATGATTCCCCTGTCACGGTACTTGTAGTTCCTACAGATGAAGAACGTATGATCGCCCGCGAAACACTGCGTTCCTTAAGCCGGACATATCTGAAAGAGATTGTAAAAGCACAGCAGACTGTGCCATTCCTGTTGGAAGTTTCCGCACATCACATCCATTTATCGCAGGATCATGTTGAGGCTTTATTTGGCAAAGGCCACCAGTTGACATGGCAAAGCGACCTGTCGCAACCCGGCCAGTTTGCCAGTAAAGAGCAACTCAATATCATCGGGCCAAAAGGGAGAATTGAAAAGGTCCGGGTGCTTGGACCAACAAGAAAAGAAACCCAGGTGGAGATTTCCATGACCGAGCAGTTCAAGCTCGGCATCCATCCACCTATCCGTGAATCCGGTGACCTTAAGGGCACTCCCGGTTGCACACTCGAGGGACCTTCAGGAAACGTGAATATTGAGCAGGGAGTCATTTGCGCACTCCGGCATATTCACATGACGCCTGAGGATGCAATGCGATATGGTTTAAAAGATAAGTCGACAGTTAAAGTCCGGGTTACAGGGGATCGTGAACTTATTTTTGGTGATGTCCTTATCCGGGTAAACCCGAATTATGCCCTTGCCATGCATATCGACACGGATGAAGCCAACGCAGCCAAATTGCAGACCGGCGCGAAGGTCTTCATTGATGGAATCCAAAACCAGAATTAAGCAGACGAGAAGGCCATAGCCTGGTATTTTGGTTCTAATTCTATATATCATATAATATTTTATCTTTGGTTAGAAACAAATAATCTTCCGGCTATGACAAACCAAATATCCTCCAACGGTGTTTATAACACCACTATCCGTTTGTTTTTCATATTTCTGATCATTGCCTGGTGCCTGGCCATTCTCTACCCGTTCATCAGTATCATGTTATGGGGACTTATTCTTGCATTAGCATTCAAGCCCCTTCATGATTCCCTGGTCAGATGGATGGGCGGCAATGCAAAGCTGGCTTCATTCTTCATCGTTCTGGTCAGCCTCGCAGTAATCATTGTTCCAGGCTGGTTCTTCCTTGACTCAATCTTTGAAAATGTGAAGGAGCTTAAGGCAAGCTATAAAGAAGGGAATCTGACTATACCTCTGCCCCCGGAAAAAGTGCAGTCATGGCCAATCATTGGGGATAAGCTTTATACAGCCTGGCATTCTGCCTCCGTGAACCTGGAAGATTTTCTCGTGAAACACAAGGATCAACTGGCAGGATTTGGAAGTAAACTGGCCAAAGGATTACTTAGCACCGCCGGCGGTATATTTCAGATGATGCTTTCGATCATCATTGCCGGAATATTACTTGTGGTAAGCGGAACCGGTGAATCCATCCGGAAGTTTTTCAGAAAACTGGCCGGTGAACGGGGTGATGAATTTGCAGATATGACAGTTAAAACAGTAGGAAATGTAGTGAAAGGTATCCTGGGAGTTGCGCTCATCCAGGCTTTGTTGATCGGGATCGGGTTCCTGCTCAGCGGTATTCCCTTTGCCGGAGTATTAACCCTGGTGGTTTTCATGCTTGCGGTCCTCCAATTACCCCCTATCCTTATTATACTGCCGGTTATAGTTTATCTTTTCGGAGAAAAAGAAACCCTTCCTGCCATCTCATGGTCCGTTTACCTGATACTGGCCGGTTTATCCGATAACATCCTGAAACCCGTTTTACTGGGCAAAGGCGCACCTGTACCCATGCTGGTCATCTTTCTTGGCGTCATCGGGGGATTTATATTCTCCGGGTTCATCGGTCTTTTCACCGGAGCGATCATCATGTCAATCGGGTATAAATTATTTGTTGCATGGATTAACACAGATACAGATGAGCAGTAATCAAAAGGATAAATCGCCCGTTAAGGTTATCACACTGATTGTCCTGGTTATATCAGTATTGCTCTTCATCTGGTATGTCCTTTCCGACCGTCATGTTCCATACACCGACCAGGCAAGGATAAACGGGCTGATGGTACCGGTTGTGCCAAGGGTTTCTGGCAACCTTACAACAATAAACATTCAATTACACTCAAGGGTAAAAGCCGGCGATACGCTTTTCCAGATCGATCAGCGGCCTTTTCATCTTGCTGTGGAGATCGCTGAAGCTAATGTAGATAATACGGCGCAGAGTGTTGCTTCAAAAACCGCTTCCGTGAAATCTGCCGCCGGACGGTTAGGAATGGCCATGGCGCAGCTCGATCGTGCCCAGCGGGATTGGAACCGGGTTCAGACCGTACTGAAGGAAAATCCCGGGGCCCTGTCGCAGGCGGATAAGGACCAATCAGAAACTGCGCTTTCGCAGGCAACAGAGCAGGTTGCTTCCGCAGAAGCAGACCTTGAAAGGGCTGAATTATCGCTGGGCATTTCCGGGGAATTAAATCCCCAATTCATCGCGGCTGTCAAGGCCCTGGAGCAAGCCCAGCTTGATCTGGCCTTTACCAGTATCCTGGCATACACAGATGGTTATATCGAAAGTTTCAGCATCGACATGGGATATTATGCTGCCGCCGGGCAAGCGCTCGCGACCCTGGTCCCGGATCATGGCAAATGGATCCAGGCAGACATGAAAGAAAATAATATTTCACTGATGAAACCCGGCGATAATGTAGAATTCTCCCTCGATGTCCTGCCGGGAAAAATTTTTGCCGGCAAGGTTCGAAGCATAGGTTATGGCGTAAGTACAGGTAACGGCAATAAAGGAGACTTGCCAAATATTTCCGGCTCATCAGGCTGGTTAAGAGATCCCCAGCGTTTCCCGGTCATTATTTCCATGAATGAGTCGGGATTGACAGACCATCTGCGGTACGGTGGGCAGGTTGATGTGGTCGTGTTCACAGCTGAAAAGGGAGGCCTGTTGAAAGCCTTTGGAAAATTACGAATCCGGATCAATACCTGGTTATCCTATGTCAGATGATTCGATAGCCGTTAAAACCAATTCTATACAGGCCGATACATTCCGGCCTGTGCTGAGATATGCCTTTGGATCTGCAATTATTATGCTGGTGGCAATGGGTGCGGATTATACACTATCATACCTCACACCGGTGCTGGCTTTGGGTTTCCTTGTACCCGGCGCTAAAGCGCCTACCCTGAAAAGTAGTGCAGCCTTTTTATTAATCATTGCAGGGGCCAGCCTGGCAGGTGTCATGTTCACACGGTTTTTTCTGGATTTCCCCCTGGTTTTCCTTCCCCTGATGGTACTGGCTATTTTTCATATTTATTACACCACCGCCCTCCAAAAAATGAAAATGTGGCTGCTCATAGCTTTGCTGTTGATCCCGATGGTTTCGATGGAATCATCCAGCCTGGGAAACATGGTTGCCGTTAACCTGGTGATTAACGCCTTTGTGGCAATCGCTTTGGTCGGCCTGGTGTATTTCATTTTTCCAGCCACAAAATCAACAATGGAGGAGAGCAAAGCAAATACACCGGAAACTTATTCAGCGATGCAACGATTTCATTCAGCCTTGAAAAAGACCCTGGTAGTTTTACCGGTATTGGTCCTTTTTTTCGTGTTTAACTGGTCCAATGCCTTGCTGGTACTCATATTCATCGTGATTCTCTCAATGAATCCCGCAACATCGAGCAAAAAAGCAGGCAAAGCCATTATCATGGCAAATCTCGGGGGAGGGGTAGCCGCCATTGTTGCATTTAACCTGCTGACCATCGTGCCTTCATTCTATTTTCTTGGATTACTGGTGCTTCTGGGTGGATTGCTTTTCGGCAACTCACTTTTCAGCAGTAAAAAGGCAGCTTCTTTGTTTGGGATGGCTTTTTCCACATACTTGCTGATCCTGGGGAACGTGACTTCATTCAGGGGAGAAGCCGGTGAGGCAGTCTGGACACGCATCCTGCAGATCGGGATCGTCGTAATCTATGTTGTCATTGCTTTTAGTGTGGTTGACCAATTTTCTTCTCAAAAAAGAAGCATAACCAGCTAACCAATCCGAAATGAAGAATAGTTATATTTCCATATCAAACAGCATAATTTTCAAAGTTTTTGTGGTGCTGTTTTCATTTTATTCCTGCAAGCTGGGACCTGACTATATCAGGAAAACAGAAACAGTACCTCCATCATACCGGCTGGATTTCCAATCAGATACCACAATCGCGAATACACCCTGGTGGAATTTGTTCGGCGATACGGTCCTGGTCCATCTGATACGCGAAACGCTTGAAAACAATAAAGATCTGCAGACAGCTATCGCCCGGATAGATGAAGCCGGTGCAGCCGTTGGAATTGCCAGGGCAGATCTTTATCCAAGAATAAATTATTCAATTGCCGGAAACTCATCTGTTAATTCGGAAAGCCCGGGTGTAACAAATGATTATACAGGAGCAGTTAGTGTATCCTACACTGTAGATATCTGGGGAGAGGTGAAGCGATTGAACGAAGCAGCACTGCAGGAGTACCTGGCTACTGAAGAGGCTTACCGGGGACTGACCATCATGCTTGTTGCGACCATGGCAAATGCATATCTTACCCTCAGGGACCTGGATAACCGGTTGGTGATCTCTGAACAAACTGCAGAGACTTGGCAATCGAACCTGGAGATCGTACAGGCACGGCACAAAGGTGGATTTGTCAGCGAGGTGGACCTGAACCAGGCGAAAATCCAGTTGCTTGAGGCCCAGACGGCCATCCAGTCCTTTACCCGGTTAAGGGCACAGTTGGAAAATGCGATAAGCATCCTGATGGGTAAACTGCCACAGTCGATTCCAAGAGGATTGAAATTGCAGGAGCAGGTTTTTTCGCCTGAACTGCCGGCAGGATTGCCTTCAGAATTGCTTGACAGGCGTCCTGATATTTTACAGGCTGAAAACCTGTTACATGCCCAAACGGCAAGGATTGGAGCAGCCGAAGCCTTGAAATATCCTTCAATAACCTTATCCGCTGACATGGGTTTAGCCTTTGCAAATCCAACATACGGTTTTGCCGCACTGGGGGCGCAAATTCTCGGTCCACTTTTCAACAGTAAAGCGAATAAACATCGTGTAGAGGTTGAAATAGCCCGGACTACTCAGTTGCTGAACCAATACGAATACACATACCTCAATGCCCTGCGTGAAGTGGAGGATGCCATGGTAGCTGTGGTAACTTATGAAAAGGAATTTGACCTGCGGAATCAACAGATGCAGGCAGCCATGGAAGCCGTAAGATTATCCTGGGTGCGGTATGAAGGTGGACTTACCAGCTACCTGGAGGTGCTGGATTTGCAGCGTTCATCATTCTCCTCCCAGCTAAAGGCCTCAGAAACGCTCCAATACCAGCTCAATTCAATGGTTCAGCTGTACCAGGCGCTGGGAGGAGGGTGGGACCCGCAACAGGATACCCTGAGATAACAGTCAATTTTTGTTTTGAAAATCTAATATTCCTTGAAATTGATTTAAAATAAATGCTTTTCTTTATGACAAATAATAATCAATTCAAATTTTACATATGAAAAAGCTATCTACCTTATTTCTGATCACTCTTTTCATTGCAACAGGCGCATTCAGCCAGGTTTATACCAATAAAGAAGTCGGTAAGAAAAATGAAGCCTTTATTGACAGCCTTAAAAAAGCCGAATGGCCATATGTGCTGCCGATCATGGGTAAGAAAGCTACACAAAGGGGCTTTGACCTTCCATACCCGGCCGGTGTCAGCGTTCAATATTTCGGGCAACAGTCGGATATAATTATTGATAACCTCATGGTAGGATTCAATAATGGTGAAATGTATGAACTGGATCACGTGGTCAAGTTTGATAAGGCAGTAGCTACTGTAAATTCAGTTACGATGAGGCCTGACATCTGGCTGTTCCCTTTCCTGAACGTTTACGGGATATTCGGTTATGGCGCTGCTTCAACGGATGTCGGATTTGGTTTGTGGGTGCCAGATTCAAATAATGTGCCCACTGAGATTTTATCAAGCGGATCAAAAGTTGAATTCACCGCGCCGACAATGGGCTTTGGAATGACTCCCACATTTGGGGTCGCCGGATTATTTATTGCGCTGGATATGAACTTTACCTGGACCGATGTGCCACAACTTAATAAGCCGGCTAAAGCTTTTGTTTTCGGGCCAAGGCTGGGTAAATCCTTCAAGCTTAAAAAAGAAAACATGAGTGTCGCTGCATGGGCCGGCGGATTCAGGGTAAACATAAGTTCTGGCACAAATGGGTCCATTAATCTCGCGGAGGTCTTTCCAGCAGAGGATCTGGGAGTGAAAATTGACCAGGGCTACCAGAAACTTGATGATGCACAGCAACAGGTGGATGCCTGGTGGTCAGGACTGACCACGCTTGAACAGGCAAAACCTTCGAATAAGGCAAGGTACGATGCGGCCAATGCTGCTATTTCAAAAGGAGGCGATATATTGGTTTCTGCTGAAAATGCCGTGAACGGAATTGCCACTTCTACCGTCCAATACTCCATGGATAAAAGACCGGCCGATAAATGGAATTTTATTGTCGGAACGCAATTCCAGCTTAACAAGCACTTCATGGCAAGGGCTGAGTTCGGGTTCCTTGCGTCCAGGACCCAAATGACTGCCGGTCTGCAATACCGGTTCGGATTGTAAGAATATGTGAGATGAGAAAAAAAACGGCAATTGCCTATTATCCCTGACTTTAATGCGTTTTGCAGCATTAATATCCTTTATTATCATTGCATTTTCCCCAGTGATAAATGCCCAAACAAAATATGCCCAGTTTTCCAATGAGGTTGATCTGACACGCACTATAAACGACAGGTGGTCGGCTGAACTTGATATCGCTAATACTTTTGGCAACACCCCTTCGGAAAATAATGTACTCAAAACAAAGGTCCAGGCAAATGTTATTGCCTGGGCACATTATCACTTTTCTCCCCGATGGAAATTTTCCTCCTTTTTAGCTTACTATAGGAATAAGGATGTTCCTGAAATCGGACAGTATGAGGCGCCGGAATGGAGGCTTGCCATCCAGGGCAGATACTATTTTCATAAAGTCGGATTTACCCTGAATACCGACATGCGTGCAGAGCTGAGGTTCATTTTTGATGAAGAAGGGGTTTTCGAGGACATTTACCGGTATCGCCAGAAATTGAAATTTCTGAAACCCCTCAACAGCCAGATGCTCAGGCAGGGGGTCGTTTATATTTTCGCCTCTGAGGAAATTATTTTCTGGTCGAAAGCAAAAGAAACCGGCATGAACCATTTCGACCGGAACCTTTTTACCGTTGCGGCTGGTTATTTAATTACAGATGATCTGCAGATTGAACTGGCATATGTGAATGAATTTGTGCCGCGTGATGACGGCAATATTATTTATAATGGTGTGTCTGTGACGCTTTCTGTCAATAACCTCATGAGAAAAGTGGGTAAAATGATCGCCGGTAAACCTGCTGTGCCGGCCGTGGACGAGTAATTAATCCTTCCTTTTATTTTCTTTTTCTTTCAGGAAACAGGATAATTGTTCCTGGATAGCTGATTTGTGCAGCTTAAAAACATAAGAACGGACACCTTCTTCACCCTCCATATTAATCCTAACCGAGATGGCTTCAAAATTCTGCAAATCATCTATATATGGCGGATCGATGAAATATAGCATCTGCATTACCGAGTCGTGCTCCAGGTAACGGGTATCAAAATGGCGGAGTAGATAAATGCTGTCGTTCGCCAGCTTCAATTCCAGGTTATCTTTCAGCTTATTGCCAGCCGGTTTTTCAGGGAATGGAGATGGCTGCAATGCCAGGTAGTAATTTTCCTTATCAGTGACTACCCCGCCTTTCAGGTCTTTGGATTCAGTCCAGTAGAAATTAACGGGCTCGATGTAATACAGCATGCTTCCATCCGGATAAATTCGATGTTGTATCTCGCACTGGGCAAATGCCTGTGCCATGAAAAAAAATATGCCAATTGAGAGGGCACAAGTAACTATCAGCTTTTTCATAAAATAAAAATACAAAAGAATTGAGTGGACTCAATTATTAATTTCCGGTTTGATAAATACTTCCGTAATTTAGTCTTTAAAAAGTATAATAATGATGATAAAAAAATGGG
Organism: uncultured Bacteroidales bacterium; assembly: GCA_964371595.1. Lineage (GTDB taxonomy): Bacteria > Bacteroidota > Bacteroidia > Bacteroidales > JAGOPY01 > JAGOPY01. Next base: position 30,204 of record CAYJNJ010000048.1, read on the forward strand.
TATTCGTCGCCTCGCTTTTCCTGGCAATTGCCCCATGCCTGGCCCAGGAGGAAGAGCCAAAGAAAACATTTGAATTTTACGGCATCGTCATGACGGACGTCATTTATAACTTCAATCAGATCCATCCCGATTATTTTGATGTTGTCCGTCCCAGTCAATTGCCTGCCTATAAAGGGCAATACGGAACAGATGGCAATACTTTTTTCAGCGTAAGGCAAAGTTCATTTGGCGCAAAAAGTTATACCCCGACACGCCTGGGAGAGCTGAAGACGATCTTCGAATTCGACCTTTACGGCCTGGGAAAGAATTCCGGCCAGACCATGTTCCATTTCCGCAAAGCCTGGGCCGAATTGGGACACTTTGGCGTCGGTCTGTTCTGGAGTGTATTTTGTGATTTCGACCTGTTCCCTAATTCGCTCGATTACTGGGGCCCGAATGGAATGGCGCTTTTTCCCAACATCCAGGTGAGATACATGCCGGTCATGGGTGAAACGCATCTGTATTTTGCCCTGGAACGTCCGGGTGCCAGCGCCGACCAGGGGGTCTATTCCGATCGTATCGAACTGCAGGATGTGAAAGCCCGGTTCCCGCTTCCCGATCTCACCTCTGAATACAGGTATGCCGGCAATTTTGGCTATGTTGAACTGGCCGGGTTAATTAGGTATATTTCCTGGGAAGATATGAAAGATGACAGCCTTGATTTAAGCGGGGAAGCCGTTGGATGGGGTTTGAACCTTAGCTCAAGGGTGAATTTTACGAAAGCACTTACAGGTCATTTCGGCGTTGTTTTAGGAAAAGGCATGGAGAATTATATGAATGACGGTCCGGTCGATATCGGCATCGAAAACAATTTCTCAGATCCCGTGAAGCCTGTCATCGGTGTAACCCTGCCTGTGCTGGGTTACATGGCTTTCCTGGATATGCAGTGGAGCGAAAAATTCAGCAGTTCTGCCGGCTATTCCTTTTCAGGGATAACCAATTCCGATGGCCAGGCCCCTTCTGCCTTTAAAAACGGGCAATATATGCTTGCCAATCTGCTGTATTACCCGGTAAAAAATGTCATGGCCGGCATTGAAATCCAGTACTGCACCCGTGAAAACTACAGCGACGGCTGGGAAACCGATATGTTGAAAGTCCAGGTTTCCTTCCGATACAAATTCCTACAGGAATTCTATTCTAAATCGAAAGATTGATTATAATATTTCACGCAAAGGAATGCAAGGAAAAAAAAAGAGCGCAAAGGAGTTATAATTTTACTCTTTTGCGCCCTTATATTTTATTTTGAGCTCTTTGCGTGAAAAAATCTACCTCAGCACCGTGATCTTTTTATTAACGACAGAACCGTTTTCCATTTGGATCTGAACGGTATAAATGCCTTTTTGTAGTGAAGAAACATCAATTGAATTAGAAGTCAGTCCGTTTATGTCTAAAACCATTTGCCCGGTGATATTGAAAATGCGGACATCAGCCTGTTCAGCACCCTGGAAATATATGCGGTCCTGCGCCGGGTTCGGGAAAATCTTCACATTATCAGTCACTTCAGGTTCACCAATACCCACTTCAACCGAGAAGTTAATATTGTATGTATGACGTGAGATCAGGTCTTCTCCGAAAACATCCACGACAGTCGTTCCGGGCAGTTCCCATGCCGGGACCACGATCAGTGTTGCGTTCGGATCAGCAGCAGTACCCATGACCTCCGGCACTTCAGTTGTACCTATAGGAAGTTCTATTTCGTAAGTATATACATCCGGGCTGAACCCTGGAACCTGCATCCCGTTGTAAGTCAGTTCGGTGCAACTTGCTTCTGTGGCAAATACACCGCCTTCAACAGAGTACTCCGATTGGAAGATCTCTTTGGAAGCGTAGTCCTGGAAAAGAACAACGACTGAAAGGTCGTCGAATTCCTCGACATTGGTTCCGGAAAGATCAAAAGTTTCGGTCAGGGTAACCGTTTCGCGGTCGTTAAGGTTAAGGGTTGTGCCATCAGCACCGGGCATCATTTTCATCATCACATGATGGAATTCAGTTTCGCCGTTAGTTGCAACATTGCCGGTCGTCATATTTTCAATAACGATGATGTGGGCACGGAAATCAGAGAAGTTGGCGAAGGGGAGGATATTGGCATTCACGGTGATCTCGGTGCCGTTAAGGGTATGTGAAGATGTGATTTTAGCTATGCCGGGAAGGAGGATAGCATCGTCAAAAGCGGCCTGCACTGCGCTGATGTTGTAGTCGACATATGCACCGTTGCACTGCGGCCATGGAACGTATGAAACTCCATAATACATGCGCCTTTCGCCCCCTTCTGCGGTATAATACGGGTCGCCGTTGCCGGGCCAGTTCATCTGGTATTTTACCAGTGTGATCTCATCAGCATGGGTTTCTGTCCATGGATTGAAAGAGGTGTTGAATGAGGCGCAGGGGCCGCAGGTGGAACTTGTGAATTCTTCAAAGGCCGGTTTGCGGTAAATGGAATGGCTGTAAACGCTCATCTCCTTTGATTTCAGGTTGTTTTCAGCATTATCGTCGGTGCCGCCATTCACTGCAGAGATCCATACCTCGAGGTCATAGCCCCCGATCGGGAAATGGAAAAGGTCTTCGCAGCTGAAATTAAATGATTCGGCAAAATCGAGGGTCAGACCGGAAAAGGTAGTGGTGAAAGGATCGTCGCCGGAAACCTGCCAGGTGACATCGACCGAGGTGATCTGGTTAGTCCCGAGGTTGGTCAGCATCCCTTCAACAGCAACCGGGCCGCCCACGTATTTCGGGGTAGTGACCTTTACCAGCGAGGCATCGTTAGGATAAGGTACAAAGAGTTGAATGTCATCGATATACCAGTAATCCATATTATAAGAGTTACCATTAAAGAAGATACAAAACTGGAAGTCGGATGCCCCGACGTCAGAGTTTTCAATGTCTACGATTTGTTCCTCCGGGCCCACATCGCCGGTAGGAGAGACGGACCACACCGTAGTCCAGGCACCGCCGCCGGAACGGGTGGCTGCACCAAGGGAATAGGCAGTTCCTGAATAATCATCAAGAAAATGCTTGAACATAAGCTTCACAGAGGTTTGACCTGTGAGGTCGATTGCCGGGGAGATCAGACGGCTGGCGCCGTTGAATGCAGGGTCGTAGAACATCACAGCTTCTGGTGCGCTGCCACCGGCATTGCTGCTTGCATCAGCCGACCAGTTAGCCGAATGTGCGTCGATGGTCCAACCTGCCGGAGGCATGGTGCCCGCACTGAAGTCCTCTGAAAGAAAAGTCTGGGCCGATACCCATGCGGTAACTGCCATCAGTAACGTAACTAAGTAAATCTTTTTCATAAGGGTAGATTGAAATTAGAGATTGATCTTGAACAGGATTTGATAACAAATATAGTTTGCTCCAGGATTATTAGAAACAATAAGGCCTTATTTATATTAATTTCACTTAAAATTTGTTTGAAAAATTGACCACTCAGGCACTTAGGACACTAAGGGTCACTTAGATAGCAGTATTTATTTATTAACTTTCCGCCAGTTATCCTTAGTGTTTCTAAGTGCCCTAAGTGCCTGAGTGTTAAAAAATAAAATCATCAATAACCACCAATGACCTTTCAAAACCACCAATGACTTTTTTAAACTATCTTTGAACTTTGAACGTTGAACTTTGAACTGATTTCCCATGTTTCCTAAAGTAATTACCCATAATGCCATTAGTCTTGATGGCTCAATCTCCGGCTTTATTATTGACCTGGAGAAATATTATGCAGTTGCCGGCAGTCTTCATCCGGATGCTATGCTGGTAGGCTCATCCACGGCCAAATCCGGCATAGAAATGTATTCCGACAGCATTCCTGATGAACGCCATGCCGATTTTGTTAAACCAAGGATTACTGCAGATGATAAAAGGCCATACTGGGTTATTCCTGACAGTAACGGGCTGTTACAAGGTCGTTTGCATATTTTCCGCCAGTTTGAGCATTGTAAAGATGTAATCATCCTCCTTTCGGAGAAAAGCCCTGAATCGTATGTCAAATACCTGATGGAGCGCAATTACGATGTTATTATTTCCGGGCATGAAGATATCGAACTGAAAAAATCACTGGAAATCCTGGCCAATAAATATGATTGTAAAGTCGTAATGACCGATAGCGGTGGAAACCTTAACAAAGC
>CAYJNJ010000049.1:0-34222 GCA_964371595.1 uncultured Bacteroidales bacterium
CTACAAAGCAATAACGATTCTGGCCCTCGTCGTCCTCACAGCTTGCTCCGCGGGAGAAGAAAGCAAAAAGCAAACGGCTAAAAATGAGCAGGATAAAAGGGACATCGTTCCAGCCTTCCAGCAAATCCTCGATTCCGCCAATGTTTCCGGTTCAATTCTGGTTTATAACCCGGCTAAAGGCATTTATTATTCCAATGATTTTGAAAGATGTGAGAGGGGCCACCTTCCGGCATCGACCTTTAAAATCCCCAATTCCATTATCGCGCTGGAAACCGGCGTCATGGAAGATGACAGTACATTGATTAAATGGGACGGTCAAAAGCGGAGGTTTGCCTCCTGGGAGAAGGACCTGTATTTTCGGGACGCTTTTCATGTTTCCTGCGTGCCATGCTACCAGGAGATCGCACGGAAAATAGGGGTTTCCAGAATGAAAGATTATCTTGCTAAATTTAACTACGGCCACATGATTGTCGATTCAGCAACCATCGATCTTTTCTGGCTTGAAGGGGAATCGAAAATAAACCAGTTTGAGCAGATCGGGTTCCTTGCCAGGTTTTATAATTCTGAACTCCCGATCACTAAGAGGACTGAAGGAATTATGAAACAGTTGATGGTGATAGAAGGAAATGATTCTTACAGGCTAAGCGGCAAAACCGGTTGGTCGGTGAGGAACGGCAACAACAACGGCTGGTTTGTCGGTTATGTTGAAACAGGAAACAAGGTATATTTTGTTGCAACGAACATCGATCCCAGAGTTGATTTTAATATGGATCTTTTCCCGCTGATCCGTAAGCAGATTTCGATGAAAGCGGTGGAGGAGGTTGTGAGGTAGCGAGGTAGCGAGGTGTCGAGGTTACGAGGTAACGAGGTTTTGAGGTTTTGAGGTTTTGGGGTTTTGAGGGTTACCTTTTTAATTCGTTGCAGGTGCAGAGTACGGGGATGCCCCCTTCGTTAGTGAGCAGGTTTTCTTTATCCTGCTGGGCAAAATAATGATATTCTTCTGAAGAAACCGACATCATTGCGATCATATCGGCGCCGGTCTTTCGGGCATATTGCAGCGTTTGATAGGCAAAGCCTACGGAAAGCACGGTCTGCTTCTCGTTGACCCTTACATAAGAAACGCCGTTTTCTTCGAATATCGATTTTGTCTTTTCCAGGTTTTTCTTTAAAGTTTCTGGCCATTCAAAACCCGGTCTTTCAATAGAATAAATGTGGACTTCGGATGAATAAAGCTTGCCTATCATTGCAACAGCCTTCAGGATGTTTTCATAAGAAGCATGCGTTGCAACAGGGAGTATGATTTTATTGAACTGGGTGCGGAAAGGGGAGGTCGATTGGACGACCAGCACCGGGACCGGCACCTTTGTTATTACCTTCAGGATATCGGACCCGAGCAGTTTTTGCTTCAGGCCCCGCACCCCATGGGTCCCGATAACTGCCAGGATATACTCGTTTTCTTCGGCTTCAGCATGAATATCTTTATAAATATTTCCTCTTCTGACCTTTCCTTCACAGCTTACATGGTATTTTGATGTGGACGAACCGGCTTTAACCCTTAGTTTTGCCTCATCGGAAGCTATTTCGGACTCTTTATCGGTAATATGAAGCAGAACAAGATCAGCACCGGCTTTCTTAGCGATCATAGCTGACTGTTCAATTACTTTGTCGGAAAGTTCCGTAAAATCAACCGGAACAAGGATCTTGGGACCTGGCATAATAAAATGGATTATACTAATGATTTAATTCATTAATGATTGTAAATTTCGGATTAAACAAGAAAACCTGGCAAAATTATATTCACAAATATAGATATAAACAAATAAAAGACTGTGAATGTTTTTCTTTGGGCATATAAAAATCATTTTTTAGCGATGTACGAATTAAATCATGTACGAATAGGTGCAAAAGCATTTATTCGTACAACCTTTTCTTGACTTTTACATTTTGAATAGGATATATTTGTCCTAAATTATTAAAACTGAGATTATGAAAAAATTATCGTTACTTTCATTATTATTATTTGTTGCAGTTGCATTTTCATTTGCACAAACACAAGTTGGATCACCGGAAAATTTAAACTGGGTCCCGATCGATTATCAGTCAGGTATCAGGGCTGATCCGGATGTTTATTTACAGGGAAATTTTGTGGAAATTGGGATCAGTGAATCAGGTTCCTGCGGAACTGTGAGTTCTTCAGCTCCGGGTGGATACCATGCATGGTATGGCGGTCTTGGTTTTGTTGCTGATTTCAACCTGGACGGCTGGGCTATCGGCACACCACCTTATTCCGGCGATTATTTTCTTCCCGGTTCGCCTTATGAGGGATGGCTGGTTGAATTTACCTATGCCGGAAATGAATATACCTATCAGAATGCTCAGGCTGTAGGTTATTTCCAAGTACCGCAGACTTCGCTGGTCAATACCAGTGCAGGCACTACAAATTCTGCATTATGGACCGGTACGGCTACTAACGGTGCCCAGTCACTGAAAGTTGAACAGCTATTCCATTTTGTGGATGGCGATGCCAAGTTCTTTATCGATGTTACCCTAACTAATACTGGATCAGAGCCGCTCGAAAGCGTTGAATACGCAAGGGCCGTTGACCCTGACCAGGAAGTGGACTGGACAGGGAATTTTACGACATCAAATTATGTCGGACATCAGCCGGACGGCAGCAATAACCTTGCACAGGTTGTCGGTAACGGGATATTTTACGGAATCCCCATGGGACTTCAGCTTACCCACCCGTATGCCAAGGCTCACGTTAATACCGGCGGTTTATCTATCGGTAGTCCTGACGAACCACTTGATTTTACAAATGCCCCGACCATTGGAGCTCCTTATGTAAATGATGTCGGCGTTTCAGTTGCACTACGTTTCCCGGTACTTGCCCCGGGTGCCTCCGAGTCGTTCACAGTGATCTATGTTTTGAACGAAGACGAAGTTATTAACCCTCCGGATGCTGTACCATTCAGCAACTGGACATTTGTATTAGTGATCGGCCTCATTGTTATCTTTACAATAATCCGTTTTAGAAGAATGAATTAATAATATAGTGGATCCTTTTAAGGCTGTCTTGAAAAAGGCAGCCTTTTTTTTTGCCTTTTGTTAAATACATGTTAAATACTCAATATGTTGATGCTAATTGATTTACATTTAAATAATCATTAAAAATTAATTCACTAATAGCCAAGATTATGAAAACAAAAATTACATTGATTACCATGATTACCTGTATGGTATTTATACTTACAGGTCAGCTTGCAGCGCAGGAAAGGCCAGCATTCCTGACTATTACCACCATTCACTGGAACCTGGATTATGAAGACTTTTCGATGGACGACTGGAAAGCTTTGGAAAAGGAGTACTTTGACAAAGTGACCATGAAAAACGAATACATTGTTTCGGCAACGGTGCTCATCCATTATTTTACCGCCGACAATACCGAGATCAAAATCGTTACGGGCTTCAGCTCATGGGAAAATATTGAAAAAGCCGCAGAGCGCAGTGATGAACTTGCCAAAGAAGCCTGGCCGGATGAGAAAGCCAGGGAAGGGTTCTTCAAGAAACAATCGGCTTATTATACCAATATGCATTCCGATGAGATCTGTTCTACCCTTGAAGGGGCTAAAATGATGGCTGAAAAGCCAACCAAGCCTTTGATTTATTATATAAGGGTATCTCACAGGTCATTCCCCGATGATGGTAAACCGGAGGAAATCCTGGCTTTGCGCAAGGAATACAAAGAAAATGTGATTGATAAGAACCAGTACATAAAAGGATACTATCCTTCAGTTCATGCCTGGGGTTCCGACGGCCGTGATTTTATTGAGGCTTTTGCCGTAGAATCATTGGGCGACCTTGCCCTGTCGATGGATGAGAACCAGAAACTTTCCAAAGACCATTGGCCGGATGAGAAAGCCAGGGGTGAGTTCTTTGATAAGATGGACAAATATATGACCGGTTTTCACGCCGATTATATTTTCCGCCACGTCCCGGAGCTGACAAAATAATATCTTAACCGGATCCGGATTAAAGCGGTATCCGGATAGTGTACCTGGTGCCGTTTCCAGGCGAGGAATCAATCTTAACCTGGCCGTTTAGGAAGCCAATCCTTGATTCAATACTTTTCAGACCAAGCGATGATGTTTCGGCATTCATCGCTTTTTCTGTTTCAAATCCTATCCCATCATCTGTAAAAATTATTTCCAAACTATCGGATAAACGTGTCATTTTAAGAAAGATACTTTTTGCATTAGCATGTTTGAGGGTGTTGTTAACCATTTCCTGGATTACCCTGTAAAGCATGATCTCCTTGTTTTCCGGCAGCCTCGACTGGTCACCCTCAATTTCCATCTTCACTATAATGTCTTGAGTGTCACTGATATTATCGATCAGATCTTCAACAGCTTCATAGAACCCGAGTTTAGTAAGCAAGCCAGGCATCATGTTGTGTGATATCTTTCTGACATCACCGGAGGCCTGTTCCAGCATCTGGGTGGCTTTCTCGATCAATGGCCTGTTTTCGGGCGATTTATCCTTAAGCAAAGTGAAATGCATCTTTGTGGCCGATAAAAGTACGCCAAGCCCGTCGTGAAGTTCCTGGGCGATCCTTTTCCGCTCTTCTTCCTGGCCTTCAAGGAGGATTTTAGCGGTCATCAGCTTTTTCTCTTCTTCGAGCTGAATAATTTTCTGCCTGGATATAATCCTGTCTTTTTTAGACTTCTGAAGAAAATAGATAACAATAAAAGCAGCAAGCATTAAAATCCCTATTGCACTGTATATGCCGGCATTCCGTTGCAATGTCTTCTTCAGGTTTTCTTTTTCAAGAGTTAATATCCGCAACTGGTCCTTTTCTTTCTGGTACTTCTTCTCCAGTTCATTCACAACCTTTATTTTTTCAAGGCTCATTAAAGAATCGTCCAGGTTTTTCGCTTTTTCGTAGTAATCAAAAGCACTTTTATAATTCCCGGAACGATAATAATTACGGCTGATCTGATAGAGTGCTGAATGCCTGTTAAGCATGTAGCCGGCAGCAGTGGCTATCCGGAGGCTTGAATCTAACATTGATGCAGCGAGTTGATATTGGCCCATTTGTGAATAGGTATCTCCAATATTCTTCAATGACTTCGAAATACCTTCGGTGTAATCCTGGTTTCTATACAATCCATATGCCTTTTTGAAATATTCCAGTGCTTTTTCAAGATTACCCTGATCCGTGAAGACCGTGGCATAATTATTATAAATGTCTGCAATACCGTTGACCATTCCAATGGATTCGTAGATTTCCAATGCCTGGTCATAGCAAAGCAATCCTTTATCCAGGGAATCTGAATCAATATAGGCGCTCCCAAGGCCAGCAAGTGTAAGTGCAATATTACGCGAGTTATTTTTCTTCTTATTGATTTTAAGGGCCTGTTCCAGGTAATATATGGCTTTCTCATAATCCTTCATCATGTAAAAGGAATTTCCCAGGTTTGAATACACAGCTCCGACATATATAGGAATTCCCGATAATTCACATAATTGCGCACTTTTAAGATAATAGTATATGGCAGAATCATGCTCTGTCTGGTTCTGGTATATATTACCCAATTCATTGTATGTTGCAATAAGACGTACTGTATCTTTCAGTTGTGAATTGATCACCAGGCTTTTCCTGATATAATACAGAGCTGAATCGGCTTTCCCCAGATTTCCCAAAATGCTGCTATAACTGAAGTAACCCTTACCAAGCCGGACTTCATCATTGATTTCTTCACATATTTCAATAAAAATTTTCACATAACCAACTGCCTTTGGGAAATTGCTTTTAAATTTCTCAATGCGGTAAAGCCTATAATTGCTCTCTGCAATTCCAATCTTGTAACCGAGATCTGTTGAAAGGTCCAATGCCATCTGTACATAGCGGGTAGAGCTATCAGCAAGTTCAAGATCCAAAAAAGCCGATGAGAGTGCCAGCATGTTATCGACCGCCTGCCTGCCACCGGGATTTGATGAAATTACCTGTCTCAGGCTGTCGGTTTTATCACCGTCTGCAAGTAAGCAGCAAGGTGACAGCAAAGCCTGGATTACCAGTAAAGACAGAAAATGCTTTGATCTAAGGTGCATAGTCATGCTGAAATCAATTTAATTCTATTGTTGTCTGGCTAGTGGATTTGTTTTCAACTTGACCCATTATCATTCCATTTTTATAAACGGTAGCTTGAACTGTGGCCGACGCCAGCCCTGCAATGAGCTGTCTCACCTGGTCAACATCAGTAAGACCTGAAGTGATCGTGGTATAAGAAATATCAATCACAAGGGGGGAATTATTAGTCCCGTATACTACATTTAAGTTGACAAGGAAGGTGTTGTTAAGGGCCGACGTGACGGAATGATTTACACGTTCACCGGCCCCAAGCTCCACACTGATATTAGAAACAATGTATAATTGACCTGTATTAATTATATACTTCCAGGTCAGGTTTTGCTGAGGTTGATAAAGTGCCATGATTTTTAGGATTTGTGGGTTAATAATCAATTGGCTGAAACACAGGCGAAGATAAGTATTATCGATGGAAGAAAAAAGAAACGACTGTATTATTTTAACGAATTATATGAATCAGAGCATGCCCGGCTTTTCTCCCCAAATTAGACTCTTTATAAATTAGATGCTGCACTTGTACATTCATAGATATTTGAATATTTTCGTCGTCTAGATATATTAAAATGACTATGCGATATTCAATATATTTTCTCCGGCTGGTAATCCTGGTGTCACTGGTTACTTTGCTTTTACCCCGGGTGTTGCTTGGACAAACCGATGAAGACTGCCTCTTCTGCCATGAAGATAACACCCTTACTGCCACGAGGAAAGGAAGGGTGGTTTCCATGTTTGTGAATTATCAGACCCTTCAGCATTCTGTACATAAAGAGGTCGAATGTGCATCCTGCCATCCCGATGCGGCAGTGGAAGAATTTCCGCACCCTGAGATCCTGCCCCCAGTTGATTGCGGATTTTGCCATGATGAAGCCAATGCCCAGTTCCAGAAAGGGATCCATGGCCAGGCGCTGAAGCTCAATGCACTTTATGCGCCGACTTGTTATGAATGCCATGGCAGCCATGACGTGTTATCACGAACCGACCCGGACTCGCGAACTTATAAAATGAACATCCCGGTCCTTTGCGGGAAATGCCACCGTGAAGGGGCGCCAGTAGCAAGGACCTATAACATCAGCGAACATAATATCCTTGAAAATTATTCGGAAAGTATCCACGGAGAAGGCCTGTTCAAAAGGGGACTCATCGTAACCGCCACCTGCAACGACTGTCACGGGAACCACCTTGTGCTTCCCCATACCAGCCCGAATTCCACGATTTCGGCAAATAACATTGCTGCAACCTGTATGGCCTGCCATGCTGAAATTGAGAAGGTACATACGAAGATCATCAAGCAGGAACTCTGGGAAAAGGAGCCGGGAGCCATTCCTGCCTGTACCGACTGCCATCCGCCCCACAAAGTGAATGCCCAGGATATCGTGAACACCATTTCCGATCAGTCATGTATGAAATGCCATGAAGCAGAGGGAGTGCATAAGATGGTCGGAGATTCAGTCGTTTCATTGAAAGTCGGTAAGGAGGATATTGCAAATTCCGTCCATAAGAATATCAATTGCGTCAAATGCCATTCCGATGTTTCCACTACGCTCAGAAGGCCCTGCGAAACCGCCGGGAGAGTGGATTGTTCCAATTGCCATGCAGAGGTCAGCAATGTTTATGCAGCCAGCGGGCATGGACAGGCCTATGAACAGAAGCACGCAAATGCCCCGTATTGCACGACCTGTCATGGGACGCATATTGTGAAATCAAGGTATGACGATACTTCGCCGACTTACAGGACTGGCATCCCGACCCTTTGCGGGGAATGCCACCGTTCCGGGAATACCTCACCGGGTATGTCAGGTTTGAAGGAACAAAATGCCTTTGCAGATTATTCCTCCAGTGTGCATGGCAAAGGCTTGACCGAAAAAGGGCTACTCCCGAGCGCGATTTGCACCGATTGCCATACGACCCATTATATCCTTAAAGAAAGCGATGAAAGGTCAACGGTCAATCCCAAGAATATACCGGCCACCTGTGCTACCTGCCATAAGGGGATCTATGACGAATATGTCAAAAGTGACCATGCTATTACTGTAAATGACAAAAAGCTGAAGTACCCAACCTGTGCTGATTGTCATTCGGCGCATGTTATTTCCGACATCTCCCAGGATAAATTCATCAATGAAGTCACCAACCAATGCGGTAAATGCCATTCCGATCTTTCGGATACTTATTTTGAGACCTATCACGGGAAAGCATATCTTCTCGGTTCCGACAAAGCGGCAAAATGCTCCGATTGCCATGGATCTCACAGCATATTTAAGTCCAGCAATACGAACTCGGCTGTCAACAGCCAGAATATCGTTGCGACCTGCCAGAAATGCCACCCGGACGCCAATATAAGGTTTACCGGTTATCTTACGCATGCAACCCATCACGAAAAGACCAAATACCCGGTCCTTTATTATACGTTCTGGGGGATGACCTCGCTGCTTGTGGGAGTATTCGGATTCTTCGGCGTTCACCTGCTACTATGGCTTCCCAGGTCGTTCCAGGCGATCCGGCAAAAGAGAAAGCACCGTGCCGTGGCGGGATCAAGTGAGCATATCCGTCGCTTCACCAAAAGCCAACGGATTACACACCTCTTTGTGATCCTGAGCTTTATCCTGCTGGCACTTACGGGCATGACCCTGAAATTTGCGAACATGGACTGGGCAAACTTCCTGGCAAAATTCCTGGGAGGCGTCCATGCGGCTGGTAATATCCACCGGTTCGCGGCCTTAATCACTTTCGGTTACTTCACTTATCACATTATATCCCTTGTCAGGACGAAAAAAGAACTCCGTTCCACCTGGTTCAGATTTATATTCGGAAAGGATTCACTGATGTTCAATAAGCAGGACCTGATAGATTTCTGGGGTACGATAAAGTGGTTCCTTAGCATGGGGCCTCGTCCTTCCTATGGCCGCTGGACCTACTGGGAAAAATTCGACTACTTCGCGGTGTTCTGGGGGGTTGCCATCATCGGGTTTTCCGGCCTGATCCTCTGGTTCCCGGAATTCTTCACCGCGATTTTCCCCGGATGGCTGATCAATGTGGCTATGATCATACACAGCGACGAAGCCTTACTTGCTGTAGGGTTCATTTTTACCATTCATTTCTTTAACACCCACCTTCGTCCGGATGCCTTCCCTCTCGACAAGGTTATCTTTACCGGTACTGTTCCGCTGGAAGAATACAAACATGACCGTCCGCGTGAATACGAAGAACTAAAGAAATCAGGACGTTTGGAAAAAGTAATCGTTAAAAAGGAAGAAAACGGGCCCTACGACAGGGCTATCAGGATCTTTGGATTTACCATGCTCGGTTTAGGCCTCACACTGGTTGTGCTGATCATCTATTCTATGCTCTTCGGATATAACTAAATCTTAAGGCTCAATTCTTCGTCTACCTGATAATCAATTCATTAAAAATTATTGAATCGACCTGTGCAGTTATTGTACAGGTCGATTTTCGTAATTGACAAGGTTTTGTCAGGGTAGATTATTTGTCACTTGTATTTATCCAATGAATCTTTGCACTGCAATTTCAATAGTTGAAAATGCAAAGCGAAAATTTATCAGACCTATATCAGAAACGTTTCCCGAAATAAAATGAAAAAGCGAAAAACTAATCCTGAAAAGGAACCCGAATCAGTATCCATACCAGGGAAGCAGAAAATAGATGGTGATGTTTTGAATAAGCTTGAAAAGGAAAATTCGATCAATGAATTCATTAAAATAAAGAAGCTTCAGAATCAGATCCTTGAGAGAATACTGGAAAAGATCAGCCAACCTGATTTGAAAGATAAAAGTAAAAAACGATCAACCAAATAATTAAATTCGATGAAAAAACTTGTATTATCTACGATGTTTGCGCTGTTATTCAGCGTGACTTTACTGGCCCAGCTTACCGGGATTAAAACTATACCCGGAGATTACCCAACTTTGTCGGCAGCAATTGCTGATCTTAATATAAGTGGGATTGGGACAGGAGGGGTGACCTTTAATGTTGCTGCCGGTTACACTGAAACCTTTGTTTCGCCTGTTGATGGCAGGATAACCAGCCTGACGGGTTCATCCACGAACCCGGTTACTTTTGCAAAATCCGGTACCGGGCTGAATCCGGTCATTACAGCCGCTCCTGGCATCGGGACTTATGATGCTATTATCACCATAGCCGGCACCGACTATGTGACATTCGACGGGATAAACTTGCAGGAAAATCCTGGAAATATTACGGCAACAACCCAGGCAGAATGGGGTTTTGCAATATTAAAAGCATCGCCAGCAGATGGTTCACAAAACATCACCATCAGAAACTGCAAGGTTACCCTTACTTTAACTTATATAGCAACTATCGGTATTTACTCCAATAACCATGTTTCGGGAAATAATACCCAACTTGTTGTAAGCAGCACTGCAGGTGCGAATTCAAATCTTAAAATCTATAATGATACCGTTGCGAATTCATATTCCGGCATTTATGTTACCGGATTTAATGACCCGACAGTTCCATACCAGTATTTTGACCAGAATAATGAAATAGGTCGAGATGGCGGGAACATCATCACCAACGTTGCCGGCGGCAGCAGTGCCGGTTATGGTATATATACCATTTACCAGAATAACCTGAATGTAGCCAATAACCGCATTACCAGCACGATGGCAGGTACACAGTCGGCTTACGGGATTTACCTGGCCGCTGCCAGGAATGCCAGTTATAATTTGTATAGCAACTTCGTGAGCATGCAGTTTTCAGGAACTGGCTCTTCAGCCAATTTATATGCTATTTACAGTGAAATGGGCGCAAGCGGTACCAGCAATATTGCTAACATATATAATAATACTGTTACGGGCTGTACATTCCCGACTGTCACCACATCCAATACCAGGTTCATCTATGTTGCATCCCCCGGGGTGGATGTTAATTTACACGACAATGTGGTCATCAATAACACAGTTGGCTCATCAATTACAACCGCTACCGGACCGGTATGGTATATTTATGTGAATAAGTCTTCGACCACTCCCGGGTCTGTCATAATGCATGATAATCTCGTAGATGGAAATGTCCATATTCAATCCACCCCGGGAAATTCCACAATTTATTACCTTGCCCTTTCATCAAGCGGAACGAATGTGAGCCTTGACTGTTTTAACAATGCGGTCACAAATAATGTCGCCGGGACCAGCGGCTCTACAAACGGTATATATGTGTACTTTGAAAATGCCTCTAAAAATATTTACAATAACCTTGTATCCAATATTACCGGTGCCAGTGGTTCCAGCTATGGGATCTACCATAGCGGAAGTTCTTCCAATACCGGAATAAGCAGGATCTACCAGAATACGATCCGGGATATTGAAGGTAACCTGGCTGCAACAGTCCTTTTCGGGATCTATCATACATCCGGATCAAATTCACCTTTTTATTATTATAATAATTACATTTCTGATTTAAGGGCGCCTTTAGCCACCAGGGCAAGTGCCCCTTTTAACTCCGTTTATGGATTTTATATAGGCGGGGGAAATACAACGGCAGTATACAATAACACCGTTTACCTGAATGCCGCTTCGACAGGGGCCAATTTCGGGAGCTCCTCCATATTTATGAATACTTCAGCAAAAGTTGATGTGCGCAACAACAATTTCGTGAATGTTTCCACACCCGCAGGATCAGGTAAAACCAACGGTTTATATTTTTCTTCTACCAGCATTTCCAATTACCTGACAGCCTCCAACTATAATAATATTTATTCCGGGACACCAGGACCTAATAATCTCCTGTATAATGATGGCACCAGCACTGAGCAGGAACTTGCCGGACTGAGGGCAAGGTTAGCGCCCAGGGAAATACAAACCGTCAATGAACTTCCTCCATTTATCAATATTTCGACCAGGCCCTATAATCTGCACCTGAGCAATACTAGCCCAACACAGTGTGAGGCAGGTGGTTCCATTATCGGAAGCCCTGCCCCTGTCGTACAGGATTTTGATGGAAATCCCAGGTTCCCAAATGCAGGGTACCCTGTCAATGCTTCGTTCGCACCTAATGCCCCGGATATTGGCGCGGATGAATTCGGAGGATTACCTAACGACCTGACTCCGCCATCCATTGTTTACACACCACTTTCAGACACAAACATCGGTATCGCAAGAACGCTGACTGCCACCATAACTGATGGTACCGGCGTCCCTTCATCAGGGACGGGGTTGCCTGTGCTTTATTGGCGAATCAACAGCGGCGCCTACCAGCCCGTTCAGGCTGCATATATTTCCGGGAATATCTACTCATTTACTTTTGGACAGGGGACAGTTGCCGGTGACCTGGTTTCTTATTACATCGCTGCCCAGGATTATGCTCCCACACCTAATGTTGGTACCTATACTTACTTCGGTGCAAGCGGTTTTTCAGCAAATCCTCCAGCATGTTCAACAGCACCGTACTCGCCTGATGATTATTTAGTCATTCCTAATATTTCCGGGGTATTCCACGTTGGTGTCGGTAAGGATTATACCACCCTTACTGCTGCTGCAACCGACATCAACGCAAAATGGATTGCCGGGCCGCTCACATTATTACTTGATGATGCCAATTATCCTTCTGAATCTTTCCCGATTTTTTTCAGAAACAACCCTGGTTCAAGTAGCTCCAATACGCTCACAGTTAAGCCCAATCCCGGCAATAGCGCACTGATCACAGGCAGCCTTAACCAGAGTATCATTGAACTGCAGGGGATCGATTATTTCACACTGGACGGATCGAATGACGGAAGCGGCAGTAAGAACCTGACCATACAGAATACCAGCACCACTTCCGGCGCAACAGGTATCCAGATATCCAGCTTCGGAGGTACAAACCCGGCAACAAATTTCACCATCAAAAACTCAATTATTAATTGTACCCCTGTTCATAGCACGATCGTAAGCATTATTGGTATCAGGTTCTCAAACGCTGGCGGACCGTATTCTAATATAAAAATTCACAACAACACGATCAAAGGGGCCTATGACGCTATTTCGATGGCCGGTAATGCCACCAATATTATCAATAATGTTGAGATCACCAATAACATTATCGGTTCTGAAAATTCTTCCGAATATGTCACACGCACAGGGATTAACCTGCAGTACACCAGCAATGTCCTCATTCGCGGAAATGATATTATGGGACCTGTTGAAGGATCGTTGAATGTCGGCCAGACAGGGGTATATATTGGAACTTTATCAACAAGCACAAAAGTGCAGCGGAACAAGATCCATGGCTTTGTCAGGACTGCTGACGATGGCTGGGGCGTATCCGGCATATGGTTTGCTTCCGATGCAACGACAGTGACGGAAATTTCAAACAACCAGCTCTATGATATCCATTCTCCCGGTATTAACCCGGGTGTCGGGCAAAACATCACCTACGGGATCTTTGTGCGGTCAGGCGGGAATATTCATATCCTTCATAATTCGATTTACCTGACCGGCCAGATGTCGACCGAGTATTCTGCTTCTTCTGCCTGTATCGGGTTCTACTACCAGGCCACGGGTAATAATAACAAGATCGTTAACAATATCCTCAGGAACTCTATGACATTCACCGGTGGCCCCAGTACCTACGGCCATCCTTACGGAATCATGGTAAGTACAAATCCCGCCACTCTTTTTACGCAGATCGACTATAATGATTTTTATATTGATGGGACAAATGGTTTTATTGCCCAGCAATATACCAATGGAACCGGGATTGTTGTAGACTATCCGGCACTTTCCGACTGGCAGGCTGTTACGGTACAGGAAGCACACTCTGTCACCCTGGACCCGATGTTCACTACGCCCACCAACCTGCTGCCCACCAATTCTGCCTTAAATAACCTTGGGGTTTACCTGCCCGGTGTGCCGGTCGATTTCACCAATACACCACGCAGCAACCCTGCCGATATAGGTGCCTTTGAATTTGGTAACGATCCTTTTGTTCTGACCCTGACTGCTAATTCAATTACCTCCGGCAGTGCAACAATTACCGGTTCGACAAATCCGGCAGGCTCGACAGTTTACACCTATTTCGACTGGGGTACAACCGACAGTTATGGGAACTCTGTGGTTGCTTCACCGTCCGTTGCTTCAGGATCGTCGACAACCCCGATCCAGACCGGCCTTACAGGATTGGATTACGGGACTACTTACCATTACAGGGCGCGGGTGATCAGGACTGACGGCATGACAGGTTACGGCGCCGACTCAATATTTACCACACTTCCTCTGGCTCCTTCCGTTATCACCACCGCGGCTACCGATATCACCGCTTATTCCGCCAGCCTGAACGGTACTGTCAATCCCAATGGAGGGATCACGGGCGTAAATATCGAATGGGGACTGACCACTGCTTATGGAACTACCATCTCTGCAACACCCGGAACAATCAACGGATTTACTCCCATCAATGTTACAGGTGCCATCACTGACCTGACGCCGTACACTACCTATCATTTCCGTGTCGTTGCCACCAACACCAGCGGAACAATCTATGGTAATGATATGGAATTCAGCACTTCAGCAATTCCTGCCAGTGTTATTACCAACCTGGCAACGGATATCCTCGGGTTCAATGCCACACTGAACGGGACCATCAATGCAAACTATGCCCCGACCAATGCCACATTCGAATGGGGATTCAATACTTCCTACGGGAATATCATCAGTGCCAGTCCGGCCATAGTCACCGGGTACCAGCCGACATCGGTATCTGCTATCCTGACGGATCTCATCCCGGCTACAGAATACCATTTCCGATGCGTCGGTACAGGCCCTGGCGGGACCATTTACGGGGCAGATATGATGTTCATCTCTGATTGTCCCACCCCGGGTACAGCCGGTGCAATCACCGGTTTGCAGGATGTCTGCGTAAATGCTGCCGGTGTTGTTTATTCTGTCGAGCCTATTTACCTTGCTACGGGTTATAACTGGAGCGTTCCTTCAGGTGTGACCATCACCGGTGGAAACAATACCAACAGCATTACCGTGGCTTTCACCCCCTCAGCTGTTAGTGGCAACATTACCGTTTTCGGCTCAAATTCCTGCGGCATTGGAAACAGCTCCAGCCTGCCCGTCGTGGTTCATCAATTGCCCGTTGCAACTATTACCGGTTCATCCGAGGGCTGCCAGGGCTCATTTGGCAATATTTACACAACCGAAGCGGGCATGGTTGATTACGTTTGGACCGTCACCGGGGGTACTATTACCGGAGGTGCCGGCACCAATATGATCAATGTTACCTGGAATAATACAGGAACCCAGACAGTAAGCGTTTCTTATGAAAGCACCTGGGGTTGTGAAGTTGCAGCACCGGCAATGCTGACCGTTACAGTCGGGAACCTGGATGCACCAGTTATTATCGGAGACAACATGAACTGCATCAATGCAACCAATGCTGTTTACACAACAGACCAGGGCTTCACCAACTACCTGTGGACCATCACCTCCGGAGGCCAGATCATCATCGGACAGGGCACCTACCAGGTGGAGGTGAACTGGATTGGTTCGGGAAACCAGACTATTTCCGTCACCTATTCCACTGAAAATGGGTGTTATCCGGCCAACCCTACAAGCATGAACGTCAATATCATGCCGGTTCCGGCTGCCACCGGCAACATCACCGGTACACCGGAATTATGTGCGGGATCTGAAAATGTTACCTATTCTGTTCAGCCTGTGCCCAATGCTACTAATTATTCCTGGGTGTTGCCATACGGGGCAACTATCGTGGCAGGGGAGTACACAAACAGCATCGAAGTTGATTTTGCAATGGATGCCATATCAGGGAACATCTCCGTTTTTGCATCGAATAATTGCGGTGCAGGTCCTTCATCGCCAGATTATGCTCTTACCGTTAATCCGGTCCCGCCGGCACCGGTTGTGACCGTGGATGAGAATAACATGCTCCACAGCAGCGCACCGGAGGGGAATCAATGGTATTTCAACGGAAACCTGATCCCCGGTGCTACCGGCCAGGATTACCAGGCACTTGAAGAGGGACTGTATTGGACTATCATCACAATTAACGGTTGTAGCTCGGATGAATCAAACCATCTGGAGATATTCTTTACCGGTCTCGGTGAAATGTCACAGGGTAGTATTAATGTTTACCCGGTTCCTAACAAGGGCAGCTTTACGGTTTCTATTGATATCCCGGGAGAAGATACTTTCACCATATGCGTTTATAATGATATGGGTATCAGGGTATTTGAGATGCAGAATTTCCATGTTGATGGAAAGTCCCGGCAATTCATTGATCTGAGGAACCCATCCGCAGGCATTTACACACTTGTATTGTCAGGGCAGGATCAAACCTTAACCCGGAAAGTCTTTGTTTCCAATTAAAAATTGCTAAAGTTGAATTAGTCGGAGGATGCCCTGCAATGGGGCATCCTTTTTTTTCAGTAAAAAATCACTACATCCTGACGATCACAAACTCCACCCTCCGGTTGAGGGCACGGCCTTCTTCGGTTTCATTGGGTGCGACGGGCTGGGTTTCGCCAAAGCCGGCAGAGTCGAGCCTCGTGTTCACGATCCCTTTTCCGAGCAGGTAGGTTACTACTGCTGCGGCCCTTTTCTGTGAAAGCGCCAGGTTTGATTCGTCATTTCCCACATTATCCGTATGCCCGTTGATCTCGATGACCATATTCGGGTTATCGCTTAGGATCTTGACCAGCTCGTCCAGTTCGTTAAACGATTCCGGCAGCAGGTCCCATTTCCCTGTTTCGAAGAATATATTGTTCAGCCTGATTTTCTCTCCAATCTCGATCGGAACAAGGTAAAGATCGCGCTCAATCTCCTTGTATTCACCAAGGTCTTTCAGGTCGACGTTTTCGCTCACAGAGATGAACTTTTCACTGGAAGCCAGGAAGCCGTAAAGCCTTCCTGCCGGCAGGGTGATCTGGTAATACCCGGTTTCAGGATTGCTCATGGCCGTTCCGGAAATATTGGAATCCTGCAGGTCGAAATAATTGATGATCGCTTTTAATGGCAGCTTCGTCTTCTGGTTCAGCACTTTACCTTTGACCAGCACCACCGGGTTGGGCCGTGCCATTTCTGGAAGCTTGATCTTGAAAATATCTGACTTTCCATAGCCTGATTTACTGGAGACGAAATATGCGAATTCACCCGATGCAGGGACGCTGTAATAGGCATCCCAGTCGTCGGTGTTGATCGGCCTGCCGATATTTTCAGGCTTGCTCCAGTTGGTCCAGGTTTCGTCGAGGCGGCGGGTAAGGAAGATGTCGTTGCTGCCATATCCCGGGTGGCCGTCGGAAGAAAAATACAGGGTTGCATTGTCGGCAGCCAGGAACGGGGAGATTTCCCCTCTTTTTGTATTGACAACCGGTCCGAGGTTCAACGGCACCGACCATAATTGCCCGTCGATATTGAACGAAACATACAAATCCTTTTCACCATATGTCCCTTCACGCTCTACGGCTAGTATGATCGTCTTCTTATCGTTCGACATGCAGAATTCGTTGTACTCATTCAGGTTGTAGTGATCCAGGATCGTCAGGTCGGCCGGCACCTCCCATGAACTGCCGCTGCGGTTGGAAATCGAGAGCCCGCCGGCTTTGAAGGTCCCGTCGGCATTATAGGTATGCAACAGAAATAAGGTGTTGCCATCAGGAGTAACTGAATTGACTGCATTGGCGGTATTGTTGTTAAGCGGCTTTTTCATATTGGCAGCCATTTGCCATTTTTTATCGGCACCTGACTTCGCAAAATAAATATCAGAGTAATCGCCTGTACCGCCTGTATTTTCAGGGTCTTCCACGCGGATAAAGAAAAGCCCCTGCCCATCCGGCGTAACGATCGGGCAAATCTCGGAAGAGCGGGTATTGATATTGAAACCCAGGTTTTCGGGCATGCCATTATATTTTATCCCCGGGATGAGGTTGATCTTATGCTTTATCAGAATATAATCCATGTAATACACTGAAATGCCCTGGAATGAAAAGCCGAAATTATCATCGAAAAATCCGCTGAAATAATCTTCATGGATAACTATGCCATTCACAAGGTACGAGACCCTGTTGTCCTTTTTGGAAATGGTCAGCACGTTATAATCCTGTTTATAACCAGATACAGGGATATTTTCTTTTATGACAGAAGTATTGTTCCTGCTTTCGACATACGACTTTGCCATTCCTGAATTATTGATGGTAAAGTAGCAGGCGTTGTCAATATCCTTTGATCCCCAGATAAAGCCGAATGAGCCCTGGCCTTCGATCTTACAGCGGGTTTCGAGGATAAATTCCTCCTGGTTGACCCCTTCAATGGTCCACCAGGTGTTCCATTCACCTGCCTGTTTGCGCTGCCAGATGTAATTCCCGTTTTCGATCCTGGAGGAATTTTCTTCCGTATCCTTATTCCAGCCAGGCTTGTTTTCGGAAAAGCCATCGTAAAAAACGGTATCGGCCTGGCTGTAAATAAATTCAGAACATACCAGGAGGGTGAAAATAAATAAGAGGGTTTTTTTCATGATTTTGGAATGATTTGGCTTAGATAATTGCAAATCTAAGGAGGTCATTCCAAAGGGCATGTTAATGGATTGTTAAAATAAAAAAAAGGTGCCGCTTTTCAGCAGCACCTTTCTTCTTATAACTGAAGATCTTACGATTCCTGTTAGTAGCGGCTCCTTGAGGAACGATCCTGTCTTGAGGATTCTTCCCTTGGCCTGGCCTGCTTAACAACGATTTCGCTGTTATCGTACTGGCAGCTGTCAAGTTCCTTGATCGCCTTCTGTGCCTGGCCATCATCCGCCATCTCAACGAAGCCGAATTTTTTCGAATAGCCGGTCATCCGGTCAGTGATCACATTGGCGGAGCTTACTTCGCCGTATTCTTCAAATAATGTTCTTAAGTCCTCACTTGTCGTGTTGGAGCTTAATTTTGCAACAAAAATGTTCATGATAAATAAATAAAGAGTTTGTAAAAAAAATTAGTGTAGAAAACTTTAGGAAGGCAAATCTTAATGAGAAACTGCGGACCGATATAATTTTGAACGTGGCAAAGGTAGTAATAAATTGATTAACAATACATTTTAATGAAAATATATTATCGGGAGGATTTATATTATCAATAATTCCTGTAATAATTCTTCAGGAATGGTGTAACCTGGTTATAGATGGGCCGGGTAAATTCGATAAACATGTCCTGCGGCCGCGGAGGAGGAACGGGTTTTTTGTTGCACATGGCCAGCTGGTCTCTGCTAAGTGCGCGTTCATCACCGTTAAAGCTGCTCCACTCGGTAAACCAGATGAACTGGCCGGGGAATTTGCGCTGAGCGGCAACCTGGTTTAGCTGGAAGTCGATAATAGTGACGTCAAGCACGCCGTTCGAAATAATCTCCCTCCTGTAAGTGGAGAACCTGGCTTTTACCGTATTATAAACCTTGCGTATTGTCCCATCGGGAAGGGTAACCGTACCAACCTCAACGCTGTCGCGGGATACATCGATAACTGTTTCCTTATCATATACCTGGCCGATCACAAATTCATCGAAATTCATCTTCAGTACCTGGTCGGGATACTTGAGGCCGGCATTTTCAGCAGCTTTAGGGGAATAATACTCAACGAATTCGTTAGGCCTGTCGCTGTCCAGGGCTTCTATCACCTGGTTCAGAAAGAAATCGGACGAAAGCTGGTAGTTTCGCGGAACAGAGATCTGCTCAACGATCACTTTCCATGTAGCATAAAATTTTGCAGTTTCCTTGCCTTCTTCAACATCTTTATATCCTGGAACATAACAATCAGCCTGTTGAAAATGAAAGTACGCTTCTTTCCATGAATTACGTGTATTTGTCTTCATACTGCTTTGGGCCGCCAGGTAATGTTCTTCGGCAGCCAGAGTCCGTGCTTCCGACAACTCGGCAGAATAAAAATTCACATCCGGGAAAAGTTTCATTGCCGCAGGGCAACGGCTGATCTCCCCGGATAAATAATTCATCCTTTCATAATAATCCACGATTTCGGAATATTTAAAACGGCCGTTCAACCGCAAGGCATTATCGATTTTCCCCTGGTAGTATTTCAAAGCCATAGGATAGCTGTCTTTCACAGCATTCAGGGCTTTTTCGGAATCCGGGTTGGCCCTGAGACGGTTCACAGCCTGCAGCGTGGCAGTATAATAATCGCCTCTTTCATATGCCTTTTTTCCTGTGGAGCAGGAGAGCAGCAACAGGCTGATAATAATCGAAGAAATAACTATACGCATTCCTGTACAATTCATTTACCAAATATAAGAATGAAAATGAATATTTACATTTATTTCGCCAGGGGATGAGTCCACATAATTTAAATTCAATCTGAGCACAAACATCTATAATTTTACAACAAAAAACAGGGATGAGTGGAAAGTATTTGTTTTCATTTTTGAATTGAACCTTGTAACGTAATATTATATGAAGAAATTGATTACCAATATAATAAGAGGTTGTTTATTATTATTCTCCCTGTCAGGGTTGCAAGCCCAGGGCTTTTTGCATGCCGATGGCAAATATATATATGATGGAAACGGAAATGAAGTGCTGCTGAGAGGCATCGGGACAGGTAACTGGCTGCTGAATGAAGGATATATGATGAAAACGGCCGATTTTGCGGGGACCCATACCCAATTCCGGGATTTGCTCACAGAAACGATCGGCGAACAAAATACAGAGGTGTATTACCAGCACTGGCTCGACAACCATTTCACACGCAGGGACGTCGATTCGATGAAAGTATGGGGATTCAACAGCGTCCGTGTTGCCATGCATTATAAATGGTTCACTTTGCCGATAGAGGCGGAGCCGGTTGCAGGGCAGGATACCTGGCTGGAAGACGGCTTTGTCCGTATCGACAGCCTTCTCGACTGGTGCGGCGATAACGGAATGTACCTGATCCTTGACCTGCACGGTGCGCCGGGTGGCCAGGGACAGGACCGGAATATTTCGGATTACGACCCGGATTTTCCTTCCCTGTGGGAAAATACCGAAAACCGGCGCAAAACAGTGGCCTTATGGAAAAAGCTTGCTGCGCGCTATGCCGGCGAACCCTGGATGGGCGGCTATGACCTGATCAATGAACCCAACTGGGACCTGCCCGGCGGAACGCTGCTGAAACAAACCTATGTCAACATTACCAATGCTATCAGGGAAGTTGACCCGGACCATATGATCATCATCGAAGGCAACTGGTTTGCCAATGATTATACCGGCCTGACCCCGCCCTGGGACGACAATATGGTATACAGCTTTCACAAATACTGGAACTTCAATACGCTGGAATCCATCCTGTGGATGATCAACCTGCGGAACACGCACAATGTCCCGATCTGGCTGGGAGAAACCGGTGAAAACTCCAATTCCTGGTTTACCGATCTCATTGAGCTTGCAGAAACGAATAAAATAGGCTGGTCGTGGTGGCCGGTCAAAAAAGCGGGGATCAATAATGTGTTGATGGTGCATGAAAGCCAGCAGTATAACAACCTGCTTTCTTACTGGCAGACAGGGTCGCCGTCGATGACCGCTGCCCAGGCCTTTAACGCCGTGCTCGACTGGGCCAATAACCATCGCATTGAAAATTGCACGGTCCAGCGGGACGTTATCGACGCCATGATCCGTCAGCCGCACAGCAATGCTACAAAACCGTTTAAACCGCATTATATCACCGATCCGGTCAACCTCGTAGATTATGATTTAGGCAGATGTTCTTATGGCTACAGTGACGCGGATACCGCTAATTACCGGCTGAATACCAATGTTTTCACAAACTGGAACGAGGGATGGCTATACCGGAATGATGGGGTGGATATCGAAAAGTGCTACGACAACTATCCCGGCAGCAATGGGCTCGACGTAGGCTGGACAAATGCTGACGAATGGCTGCAATATACGGTTTACAGTAGTGAGGCTGCGGCTTACCAGGTCCTTTTCAGGTCGGCAAGTGCATCCAATCCTGCCATTGTGCATTTTTCGGTTAACGGCACCGATGTGTGTCCGTCTCATCAGTTGCCAGTTACAGGAGGATGGCAGACCTGGAATTCCTCTGCCGTTGAAAATGTGATCATCCCGGCAGGCTTGAATAAGTTCAGGATTTATTTCGATAAGGGCGGATCGAATGTGAACCTGTTTACGTTTCTCAACCCGGTCCCGGTAAGCTCGGTGCAGTTTGCATTTATCTCTGCCTCGACCAATACCGAAGGTACAAGCATCCTCATCACCCTGAATAAAAGCATTACAACGTTCAACCCTGCTGCCGGTGATTTTGAAGTCCGGATAAACGGGGAAGCACAGGAGGTCAGTTATAGCGGGATTTATCCCGGTAACAATGTAAAGGTCCTTCTCACCATTGAAAATGCAATTTCATTCGGCCAGGAAGTCACTGTTTCCTATGAAGGGAATCAAGTGTCAAGCGGGGAGCAGGTATTGGAAAGCTTTTCAGACATGCCGGTTAAAAACAATCTTCCCAGCCGGTACATCCTTCCGGCGACCATCCAGGCGGAGGATTTCCTCGTGAATTATGGATTCCAGCTGGAGACCTGCACCGACGTGAATGGTGGGCTGAACACCGGGTTTGCCAATAATGGGGATTACCTTGATTATAATATCACAGTACCGCAAGCCGGTGATTACACTTTCCGGTTCCGCGTGGCGTCGCTCTATTCGAACGGAAGCGTTTCCATAAGGTTAGGCGATGGCAATACATTCACGGCTATCCGGTCGGTTAATTTCACTGCGACCGGCGGCTGGCAGGCGTGGATGACACAGACTTTCACGGCGGCCCTTCCGCAGGGAAATTATACCCTTCGCCTGTATTCACTTTCCGGCGAGTACAATATCAACTGGTTCGAGATCAGTTTGCCGGCCGATGTTAACGAAATTCCCGGTTTGAACCAATTCAGGATCTTTCCGAATCCGACTGACGGCTGTTTTATTATAGAAGCTGAATTCAGTGATATCACACCGGTAACTTGTTTCATTTATGATATACATGGAAATAAAATAGGAGATTATTGTATCAACAATACCCTTTCATTCAGCAATTACATTGATTTCTCTGGTGCAATACCAGGAATTTATTTTCTATGCTTATCCACCGAATTTGGTTCAATAACGAGGAAAATCGTTTTAATTTAGAGATGGGCTGATGCTTGACTTCAGCAGAGCCTGTAGTGAACCTCTTTTCAGCCACAAAAGCACGGAAACACCAAAGTCCACAAAAGGTATTGACTTGCTGATATTATTTTTGTGATATTTAGTGTTTTGGTGTTTTTGTGGCGAGCTAGCGTGCAACGACAAACTTTCCCCTCGCCACAACGGTTGTTCCTTCACGAACAACGGCAAGATAGATCCCCGGCGGTAATTCCTTAACCTTTACCACCCAAACTCCCTCACCCGAATGGGGGAGGGTTGGGGTGGGGGCGGCCGTGCGGCCGAAAATATCGTAAATGGCTAATGTCATATGATTGTTAAATCGTCCATCGTCCATGTTCAATCGTATATGAATTTCCCCGCTCGCTGGATTAGGAAATATTTCCATGCCTCCCTGCCCCCAAGCCTCCCTGCCTCCCTGCTCCCATGCCTCCTCCACTCCCACAATCAGCCCGCAATCATCCTGCACAATCGTGTCAGAAACGATCTGGTACGGACAAAGGCTGTCGTAGGTGAAAGGCCTGGTGTAAATAGTATCTTGACCTAGATCCTGGTTGAGCTTGGTGAGATAAAAATCAAACTGGTTGTTTTGGTATGTATTGGAAGCATATACCAGCTTTCCGTCGTAGGCAACATCGAGAATACTTGTGTATAAATCTTGCATTAAAACAGTAGAATTCAATAAGTTTCCAAGGGTATCTATGATCACCGCTCTCGACCAAAGGTCATCATTAGTATTGCCCCAACCGGCGCTTGCGGCAAGGGTTGTATCATTATTGAACTGGGCATAACTTAACTTTCCTTCTTTATAACCATAGACTACATCGTAAACATCCACGACATTCCCTTCCATATCCAATTTTACCAATGCAGGCGAGGCAAGATTGGTATCATGATAATAATGGCTGATCGAGGAATAATAGTACTGCATATTCGGATTGACAACGGTACTTCCTGCAATACCACCGTGCAGGTTGGTTTCTTTATAGACCACGGTCTCCCATTCAAAATTTCCCACTGAATCAACTTTAAGATAATAAGGATGAAGCCACCATAAATTCGGAAATGTCGGATCTTCGTAATAGCAGAATCCGGTAAGAAGGAAACCCTGATCAGTGGTGACTATGATATCATTAATATCTTCGTTTCTCTGACTTGTATCTGCAGAGGTGTAACATTGTTTCCAAATTAATTCACCTTCCGTCGAAAGTTTAGCCAGGCAGATTCTATCTACCCAGGGTTCAGAATTCATTTGGCATAAAGCTGCTGCGATACCCCCATCTGGTATCAAAGTAAGGCAACTTGCAAAACTGTAATGATTTTCCGTATAAAAAATCCTGCACCATTCTTTTTCACCACATGAATCAAGTTTCATTATTAATGGGTAACCTTCAGGATCATAAGCTAATGTAGTTCCTGCTAAATAAACATTTCCTAAATTATTTTGTACCAAATCCATAAAAACAATAGCATTAGTACCATCACCAATTGTTTTCTCCCATAAAAGTTCACCATTAATATCGGTTTTAATAAGCCAGTTATACTTTGAATAATTTGCTCCATACTTTCCAATCATCAAGTAACCTTTATCATATGATTCGACTATTGAATGTACCGGTGTATCCTTATCTCCGAAATAAGATTTTGACCACCTGTTTTGTCCAATTGAAAAAGAGCAATGTAATATCAATACTGCTGTTATTAATAACAGGAATACAATTTTGTACATGAAACTACTTTATTATGGTTAACTTCTGAGAATCAATCAGATGATTTTTGCAAATGAGGCTTACAATGTAAGCTCCAACAGACAGTCCCTGGGTAGGAATAACTAACTGATTTTGTTTATCCTTCAAATAAAATGCCTTTAACTCTCTTCCGTTGATTTCAGAAATAGTTAACATTCCGAGGGATTGATCTTCATTGAGATAATAATAGGCGATGAAATAATTACCAGCCGGATTGGGAAACAGACTCAGATAATGATCCTTTGTTGTGGTCACCAATATTTTATTCAGAACAGGGGTGTTTTTAACAGGATCAGCAAAATACACCGGTTCATTATAATTCAATAATCTTTCTCTTATCAATACATTCGATGCATACAACCCTGGAATGGTATAATAGGAAGAGGAAAGGTCAAATAGTGCCTGTATTTGAAGACTGTCCAATCCGGTTGTATCATTTTTAACATCCCATAGAATATAGAAAAGTTCCAGGTACTGGCTATGTGTTGATAATTCCTCTGAAGAAAGATCGAATTCAGATGGAATTTCATCCAGGACACCAAATGCATTCATTGAATCAGAAAGGCTGAGATGCATGAAAGCAAGATCATACCTGGTAGATAGTCTGTTGTCAGCTTCCTGCAGGGCCATTAAGCTATCGATGGAGCCTTCTAAGTTCATTGTATCGTTTTTGTAATACTGGTTCAGGTTTTTCCATGCCTGGTCTCTCCTGGCAATATGATTGCCAAGTTCCTGTTCCAGTAATTCTTTAGCTCCGTAAGTATTCATTCCCTGCATGATCTCTTCCATCATATAATCCGGGATAGAGTCCTGTCGTTGATCCAATGCGTCCATAACCTTTTTGGATTTTGGGGCCTGGGGATTTTGAACCAGCACATCCCTGATCATAGCTCCCGGCAGGACATCTTCTTTTTCAATTGCGGAGATCATAACGGTATCAGAAAGAAATGGGGATTGCCCGATTAATTCCTGTCTGATTGCCAGCGCTTCTTCCGGATAACTCGTCAATACTTCAAAGTTCAGCCCTTCTGTGTTCCCTCCATCAATTTCCATGAGTAATGTGTCTTCATAGGCCGATATTAAACCTGTTTCGATATTCAAAATACTTTTCTCGACAGAGAGGGTAATACTACCTCCCAAGTGTGATGGACATGAACTAAGTTTAGTATAATCTGCATGTGGATCTGCTTCGGGCTCTATATCACCATACACAGGCTCAGGAAATATTTTTGCATTTGAAGGATTCTCATCACCATGGTATATGTAATCGATATGACCACAATGGTCATTATTAAAATAATTAGCGCTATTAACATCGGAGAATGTATTTCCAGCCGCAAGGGTATTATAATAAGGGGGTTCACTTTCATTCATTACCCCTTGTTTTTGTGCAATACCGCTATTTACGGTACAAATCTCATTACCCTGATCGTCCGTTTCACAGGTAACATAAATATCATTGCGGCATTGCTGAAAATCGTTGCATTTTACGCACAGGCCCACTCCTTCACTTTCTTTATCGGATAGCCTATTCACCCCAACTGCTGAAATCCCGTAGTAAAGTGATGTGAAACTATTGTTATATATTTCATTTTGATCCGTTCCTGTATTCAACAGTTGAATACCAACCGAAGTAGAAATGGCAGAAGGTCCATTAAATGTATTTTCTTCTACTATAAAACCGGTTGTAAACTGATCAAGGTAAAGGCCAGCAAACTCTTCCCCTGGCCAAAATCCTTCCGGGTCAGAAACTTCAAAAGCGCTTTTAATAATAGTCGGATTATCCACTAAAATCATATGGATTCCACGGCGATTGTGAATGAAATCGACAGAATCAACTTTAATGGTGGCATAACTGTTAGTATTGAATGCCCGTATGCCATAATCAAGATTTTCAAACCGGCCAGGCACCACGCCAGGGCATTCCGGCAGATTATCCTCTATACAAGCCTTGAAAATAAAATAACCTGCTCCATAGCTTTCAATCCCTTTGCCACGATTAACACTTGTACGGGCAGAATTGTTTTCAAATGTGCAACCCATCACATTGATACCTCCGACTCCATCGAACAAGATGTGAGTATTCAATTCCAAATCGAACAGAGAATAAAAATCATCGGTTGTAATAAACTGAGTTCTGCAAAACCTGCTCATATTTGGAATTTCATGGCCATCCGGGTGAAGATTCCTGAAGGGATAAAGAATGATATCGGTAACATTATCTTTGAAAACTGCATCAACACAGGAAACTATCCCTCCAGACGGGTATCTTCTTGGGTCGGGAAGACTTCCGGTTTCAATTCCTTTTATTGCATATTCAATACGTCCGCCATTTCTTAAGCTCACTTTTCCCTGATATTGAAGTGTTTGAGGTTGTCCCGAATTTCCCCAAATATCAATGCCATGCCAAGTTCCTGTGCAATCGCCTGTAATCCCGGTAATAACTCCCCCATCAACGACCAATTGTCCACCAGGCTCCACGAAAATATCAGATTCTTCAAACATAGCCAGGCTACCCGTTACTTCCAATACTCCATTCCTCTCAATATAAATATCCCCCGGAATTATCTCATACTCTGACTTTTGAGTATATCCGTTTATAAAAATATCTTCTCCGGTTTGATCACAGCCGTTAAATACCAACGCAAACTCAAAATCTTCCAAAACATCTTCATCAATATTCAACACGCCAATTTTGATATAAGCAATATGCATGATTCCGGGTTCTCCTGTAGAAAAATGGATCCCAAAATCAGTTTCATCACCAAACATACAAAGCTCGTTTTTACCGGGTTGATGAGTAATTCCAAAATAGTCTCCGTCTTCATATATAATTGACACAACTCCATCCTGTGATGAGTTTGGATCCAAATGAAGCATGGCAGAGCCGGGATTTTCTATTCGAAAAGTAAAATCTTTGGGATTCTCGTTAAAAAAGCAAAATCCATGGTTTGATATAGGAGTTGTAGTTGGCAATTGAACCGAAACAAACATTTCTGGGTTAACAGATTGGCCTGAATAATCTTCTTCATATGGTCCAATCCTGTAATCGTCATCATTGCTGTCTTCACCATAATTTTGACAAGGAGAACTGCATAATTCCTGATCAAAATCTCCAAGCCCCCAATTATAATATCCATCATTATCATAATCATAACAGTGTCGTCGATAATCCATGAACGGATTATCTTCTATAATATTAATAGGTGTATTGATGTATGTGTAACCAGTAACTCTATAATAATCGGGACATAGGCTATTACTAATCAAATAATAATATCCATTATCACCCCACAGGAATCCATAACTATTCTTGCAAATCCAATATAAACTACCAATATAATCGCTTCCAACAGGAACCAGAATAGGATTACCATACCTATCATGATAAATGTCGTTCTCCTTCAATATCCCATAACCGAGTATAATAATATCATGCAGATCAGACCCTATTTTTAGCCTTGCTTTTAATGGCCCATGAGCCAATACCATTTCTTTTATTTCTTCGCTTGATAATGGACCAGATGCATCATTAGTTGAGCCTGAAATGGTTAATTTATATTCAAAGGGAAGATTCGATTCGCAATCATGCTGGCCGTCTTGCCATGGAAGTGAATTTTCATCAATTATACCATTTCCAGTCAAAGCCAGGTCAAAAATAAAATCGGAATCTCCTCCACCACAACCAGACTCTTGTCCGTCACAATCAAGGGCATATTGTTCAGAAAGATCTAAATTATAATGATAATTATAATAAAGATTAGTGATTGCTTCCATCACACCAAGCGAACTAAAAATTAACAACATTTATCACAAGTATTTTGACAATCTGGTAGATCTAGTGGATCCTGGTCTTTTATCATAGTCATCCAGCCATTACCAGTTTCATGAAAGGTTTGAGTGCATAAATGTGGATAATCAGGATCTAAATCATGATAAAAAGTATTTGGGATATGAGCATTGTGCTTTTTTCTCCAGTCTATTTCTTTAACCAAAGGAGATTCATCACGGGATGGTGTAATAAAAGGTGTTGCATCATATATTCCACCGATATAAAATTCAAATCCATAAAGTTTATATTTATTACCAAATAATTTTCGCTTTTCGAAATGAGTCAATGCGCTGATATTATTTGCCCCTGCTCGCCATAGCATTTTATTTTGATCTATATATTGATTGATCGCATTAAGCTTTATATCATGCTGGTAGTGCGCATTTTCGATGATTAAGAGCTCAATATTTTCAATTTCTTCTTCAATCATATTAATTGAAAATAAAGAAAGACGAGCATTGCTTAATTGAATCATAATTGAATAGGCCTTAATCCCATTCAGATAGCACGTCTCATCACATGCCTCTTCAATATCAAATGCTGTATCTGTCACAATCATCGGATACGCCTCATACACCATCCATTCATTGCCGGTATCATCTGTTAAAATGACCCGTACAAGGCTTGTGTCGCTAAGCAAAGTAACCGATCCGGAAATAGATAAACCGTAAATGGTGTCGTTAGGTGAAAAAGGAAAAATTTCTCCATCGAAGGTAAAAATACTGTCGATTTCGATGGTCTGTGCTTTCATTTGTGTTAAAAACAAACAACTAACTGCCAGAAAAAGAATGGCTAAAATCCCGCAGGGGGGGGCGAACGTTTTCATAATCAATGATTTAAAGGCTAATAATTCGGGGGGCTTTTGGTTGGGATAAATATAGTGCAATTGGATGAAAAAGTCAAATTCATGGACGATTGAGCATGGACGATGGACGATTGAGCATTTGATAGAACGAAAGAACGATCAGGCGATATTCGATATTCGATGTAATCGTTAATTGGAGTAATTTTGTTGGCTGATTATGCAGACATTAGCAAAACATTTCTTTTCATCGTCTATCCGCATCATATTTGCCTGCAGCTTGCTGCTTACGGCTTCCGGCGCGTACTCCCAGACCTACGACACGATCTCAAACTGGGACGGCATCGCTCCTTTATGGTATGCTTCTACCGGAGGAGCGGCGGTGGTTGCTAACCCGGCGCCGGATACTGTCAATGTTTTATTGGGTAACCAAACTGATAAATCCTTCAGATTCACTAAAAGCCTGGACGATCGTCCTGGATGCATCGCCACCGATCATACCGGCGAATGCAGGGGCATTCATTCGTGAAACATAGGTTTTCCCGTCCGATTTCTCATAAACCGATATACGGCAGGGGAGCATTGCCGATACGTCGCGTAAATCGTCCTTTGAAAGGATCTGGTATGCAAGGCCGGGATTACAAATCTCCATGACTTTTACCGGCAATACTTCTTTGCCGTTCTTCTTCATGGTTTCTTGCATGTCATGGATGATCGTGACCTTCCACCCATTTTTGATAGCAGCCTTCGACAATGAGTCAACAGTAGCGGCAAAACTCAACTTGCTCTGGTTTTCTATTATAACGGGAGGATTCTCCCTGCTGATGTCCTGGGCAGTAACCATAAAACCGGATAAAACGATCAAAAATGTAAAGAAGTATTTCAATTTCATGTCATAAATGATTTAGAATTATGATAAGCTTAACAATCAGCAATAAGAAAGGTTCAATGCCCAGGATACGGGGATTTTAAGTAATTTTACAAAGAAATAAAATCACTTGTATCAAATTTCTGATGAAATCGTTCTTTCAGCCGTTCTGGTCATCAATTTTCCTGGTTCCTTGCTTTCTGTTGATTACCACGTTCCCGGCAGGAGGACAGACCTACGACACGATCTCCAACTGGGACGGCATCGCTCCTGTTTGGTATGCTTCCACCGGAGGAGCTGCGGTGGTTGTTAACCCGGCACCGGATACAGTCAATGCTTCGGGGCACTGCTATAAGTTTATAACCGGCACCGGTCCGTGGGACTATATGTACACCGAACTTGAGGAACAGGTCAATTTTGATATCAATCCGCGATACAAGTTAAAGGTCCTTGCACCGGCTTCGGGGGGGAATATTACGCTGAAGTTCGAAAACTACAACAACAGCTTCTCGCAGGAGATCATGCTGACGCCTGTTCCGGGCCAGTGGACCGACCTGGAATACGATTTTACCGGCCTTCCATTCAATGAATTCATGAGGCTGGTCATTTTCCCCGATATCGAAGGCACAGAGCCGGGAAATGCCTGGTATATCGATGATGTGTTGCAGGAAGAAGGAGAGGATCCCGGGCCGCTGGAGCTTGATTCAAACCTTCCCATCATTGTCATCAACACTTATGGCGAGCCGATCCCCGATGAGCCAAAAATTACCGCTCATATGGGCATCATCGATAACGGGCCCGGGGAGAGGAATAACCTGTTGGATCCGTTCACCAATTACGACGGGTTTATCGGCATTGAAAAACGGGGGCAATCGTCGCAGATGTTTCCTAAAACTTCTTTTGCCGTCGAAACCCGCGACAGCACCGGTCTGGATACCAATGTTACATTGCTTGGGCTGCCCGAAGAAAACGATTGGGTGCTCTACGCTCCATATTCCGATAAATCCATGCTGCGAAATATCGTTTCTTTTGAACTGGGCCGGAAAATGGATCGTTACTGCTCTCGTTCGGTTTTTTGTGAAGTGGTTATCAATGATGATTACAAGGGTGTTTATACCCTGATGGAGAAGATCAAGCAGGATGAAAACAGGGTTGATATCGCGAACCTGAAACCTGACGAAATCCTCGGCGATGACCTGACCGGCGGATATATCATTAAAGTCGATAAAATTGACCTTGACTTTGAATATAATACTGACGGTTGGAAGTCAAACCCTTATCCTGCCTATCCAAACGCGATGGATATCACCTTCCAGTATTATTCCCCTGACCCGGAAGAAATTGTGCCTGAGCAACGGTCCTACATAAGGGACTTTATCACCACCGCTGAAAACAACCTGACTCTATATTATTTCGCAAATCCCTATCTCGGGTACCAGCAGTACTTCGATGTGCTTTCGTTCATCGATGCCATGTTGCTGAGCGAGATTGCGAAGGAGGTGGATAAGTACAGGTACAGCACGTATTTTTACAAAGATAAAGACAGCGATGGCGGCAAGCTGTTCGCCGGTCCGGCATGGGATTTTGACCTTGGTTACGGCAATGTGGACTACTGGGACCCGGGACTGGACCATACCGGCTGGATGTACCAGATGGTTGAGCCCGTCGACTGGGGGATCATGTTCTGGTGGAAAAGACTGATGGAAGACCAGTATTTCAAGGATATGGCCATGATGCGCTGGGAATACCTGCGCGCGGACAGGCTTAGTGACGAAAGCGTCCATGCCATGATCGATTCGGTCACTGCCCATATTGATGAAGCCAAAGACAGGAACTACGACCGCTGGCCCATTTTAGGGCAGTGGATCTGGCCGAATTACGACTGGCAGGGCAACGATTATGAGGATGAAGTGGATTATTTCGAAGATTTTCTTTTTAACCGGCTTGCCTGGATGGATGGGCATTTTACCGGGAATATCCTGATCCCTTCAGCCGGTCTTTCTGCTACGGATAATAAGATCAATGTGGTTTTATACAACGATTATTTTGCCGACCCGGTGCTGAAAAAGGATCATTTCACCTTAAATAATGCCCCCGGGATCAATATCCTGAACGTCTTATATCTTGGTGCATCAGAATGCCAGCTAACGCTCGACGGGAATGCCGCATCGTTTGAAAATCTCTCCGTCACAATTAATGAAAAGGAAATAAATTACTGGCTTGACATCACCAGCAGCCCGCTATCGGCGGCAGGGACAGATGATCCTCTGCCTGTTCAGCCTGTGATCAGCCTTTTCGAGGAAAACCGCCGGCTGCATATCCGCTGCAGCCAGCCGGAACTGCTGCCTGATCAGGCAGAGATCATCAACATGGCCGGGCAGAATACTGGAAGTTTTAACCTGGAAAAGAAATCGGAAAATATCATCCCGCATAGCTTGAATCCAGGGCTTTACCTTCTTGTATTAAAAATCAATAATGCAACTGTAGGAATCAAATTTTCTGTTGCAGGGAAGTGACAGGCAAGCAATAAATCATTTTGCTTCGATCACTTCTACATACATTGTATCAGAATCCATTCCTGTAAAAATACCATAACCATTTACAATGCTTGTAGATGGATTTTCGAGATTTTGGGAGCTGTTACCGGAATCTTCATACAATTTGGCGTAATCGGGCAATACATGAAAAAGGATCACCCGGTGCGTGCCATAATACTGAAAGTCATTCGGCCTTAACTCCTCCGAAGTAGAGGTATTCGGTGATTTCCTGAATATAAAATCCGGCGCATCTTCATCCCCGAAGTCCCTGACCGGGTCAAGGGTATCTTCAATATTTTCCACTACTAACAGGTAATAGGATTGGTCGTCATTATCCCAGGTAAGGCTCACCGGGTCAGGCATTGAACCACCCGAAGGCGGCCAGCCGGTCGAGGTGGAATCTATTCGTTCAATGGACATGCTGGTCGCTGACTGGACGAAATTTGCCGGTTTGGCCGGGATATAGGTGTAAGCGCTCACATCTTTCGTATTAAACACCAATGATAGGGTATATTCACAGCCCGGTTCCACCGGCAAGGCATCACTGGTATATACTCCATCACCACAAGGATCAAGCTGATAAACAGAATCATTGTAAATGACTGTTACAACCATGCTGTCGATGTTATCGGATGAATACTCCACATCTTCTGAAAACGGCACCTGGCGGGATATATTTACAGCAAATGAATTCCCCGGCGTTAAATAGGCCTCGATGATTGGCCAGTCGGTAAATTCCATTGTTTCCTTATTGTTGCATCCCTGGTTCAGGGAAAGAATAAGCGCAAAAACAAATGAAAACTTAAACAGCACATTTTTCATCATCGTAATTTTAGTGACAGGACTATGTTGGGGGTCAGGCCCATATAATTCACACTGGTTTCGATGATCACTCCTTCTTCAATTGAATATTCCTTGTACCACACGTTCTGGCGGTTATACAGGTTGAAAAGAGAGATGCCGATATAGCCGATATCCCGTCTTTTTTTCTCTCCTTTATAGCCCATCAATAGCTTGTAATTCACGGAGATGTCGGCCCTGTGGTAATCCGGCAGGCGCAAGGCATTTTTTGAGGTAACCGTAAAAAAGTCCTGTGTGGTTCCATCCAGTAAGGTGATCGAATACGCTCCCGATGGTGCTGTATAAGGG
>CAYJNJ010000050.1:0-34130 GCA_964371595.1 uncultured Bacteroidales bacterium
GAATTTGGAATTTGGAATTTGGAATTTGGAATTTGGAATTTGGAATTTGGAATTTGGAATAATGCTAAGAATACAACCCAACGAAATACCCCATCCCCGGCTGCATCAGTACCTCCTTGGCAGTGTAGCTCCACGCCCTATCGCCTTTGCCAGCACTGTCGACGCCGAAGGAAACCCTAACCTGTCGCCCTTCAGCTTTTTTAATGTTTTCGGGGTAAATCCAACGACTCTTATTTTCTCACCTTCACGAAGGGCGAGGGACGGATCGACCAAGAATACCCTGGAAAATCTGACGCTTGTACCTGAAGTGGTGATCAATGTGGTGACCTACGATATAGTCATGCAGGCAAGCCTGGCCAGTACGGAATTTCCTGCTGGGGTAGATGAGTTCATTAAAGCCGGGTTCACTAAATTACCTTCGGAAATGATCCGCCCTTTCCGCGTAAAAGAATCCCCTGTCCAGATGGAATGCCGGGTACGCGACATCATTGAGACCGGCAGTGGGGGAGGTGCCGCAAACCTGGTGATCTGCGATATACTGCTTGTCCATATCGATGAAGCTGTCCTGGGTGATGATGGCATGATCGATCAGCATAAGATAAAACTGGTAGGCAGGCTTGGCAAGAATTTTTATGTGAAAGCATTCGGCGATTCACTTTTTGAAGTGGTAAAGCCGCTTCAGACACTGGGAATTGGCATCGATGCCCTGCCGGAGCACATTCGTCTTAGCCCGCTTCTTACTGGCAATGAACTTGGACAGCTTGGCAATGTTGAAAAACTACCGGATGAAGAAGAATTACTGCAATTCCGGGGAACCCATGAAATAAGTGAAATAACTGAGACAACCTGTAATGCACACGAAGAGCTTATCAGGCTTGCCAAATCTTACCTCGAAGCCGGCCATGCTTATGAGGCGCTTAAAGTTCTGATGTTGCTCAAAAAGATCTAGATTAAAACCAGCCCGTTTTCTACCAGCCTGTTTAGCTCCTTATCGCTATTTTTTACATGCAGCAGGTAAGCCCTGATCTCAGCGCCGATAGATTCAAAATCCGCATTATCTTTAAGAAGCTCCAGGATTTCGAGCGGAAGCAGCCATTCATCCGGATATTCCATGGCAATCTCTTTCCAGGTTTCCGCCAGGTCAAGCCCGTTGCTTACCTTCTCCCTGAAATCCCTGACAGACTGGTAAAGATAATGAAGCCGCAATGCCTTTTCTGTATGGATGATCTTATGTGTTTTTTCTTTAGGGACGGGGTATTCAAGCTTAAAAGCAAATGGATCGGCAGGGCCGGAAAATGCAGAGATGATCCTTTCACCGACGGCCATGTCATAAGGGCCCCAGGCGGGATTGAACAACACCCTGTCCCTGAAAGTGACACTGCATGTAGAAAAAGTCATTACCAGGATTTTGCCTTTTTGCCGGGTAATAGTTTCGAGATGGCCTTCGATCTTTACACCGGTTTCCAATTCCATGCTGCAATTGCTGCCGGATCTGATTCCCAGGCTTTCAAGTTCCCCATCTGACAATAATTCAATCGGTATGCTGCTGTTTTTCAGTTTACCGACCGGTGATCCGAATCCGTGGCGATGATAATCCTTACCCTGCCCGGGCAGTTGCCTGTCTTCAAAGCAAAGTTGGGTAGGGCCTTCCGTCCTGATGTAAACCGGAAACTCGCGGTTGATGATCATTTCCTGGAAGGTGCCCGAAACTTGCAGCCCTGAGCTGTAAACTACCGTGCCTGTATAACCTGATTCGATAGCTTTCATCACGGCGTCGATCCCACCGGTGCGCAGCGCCATCGTATCTGCAAATTCATCAAGGACCTTAGTAAGGTGCTCAAAATCAGGAGTCACGAAGAGCTGGGGCTGCCTGGTCGTTATATCGAAATTGTAATTTACAGCATCTAGTGAATATGGCAGCTTCTTCACTTCCGGTTGAAGGGAGGAAAAGCTTTCACCGATCGAAGAAAGAAGTCCTGCTCCGTATATTTTAGGGCTTTTAAGGTCGCCGATAAGTCCATATTCTACGGTCCACCAGTGCAGGTTGCGGATATGTGCCATTTCAGAAGGCGCTTCTATGATGCCTTCGGCTTCGGCAAGCTCTTTTTCAGCTTTTAAAATAAGCTCAGCCGAAGTATATGGATCTGCTTTTAAAATGGAGAGATGACGCACAGCTTCATAGATTTCGTAATCCCTTGCCGAAGAAAAAGCCCTGGCGCCGATCCATCCGAACTGCCGCAAATATTCGGAATAAACCGGGTCGGCAATAATGGGGGCATGGCCTGCCGCTTCATGAATAATATCAGGTGCCGGGGTATATTCGATCTGGTCGATGGGACGGATATCGGCTGCAATGACGAGCACATTATAGGCCTGGAATTCCATGAATGCTGCCGGGGGAATAAATCCGTCGACGGCAACGGCGGCCCATCCGATTTCCTGTAAAATACGGTTCATGCCGTACATGTGGGGGATCCGGTCAATTGAAATACCGGTTTTTGACAGCCCATCCAGGTAAGAACCATGAGCGACCCTGCTGAGATAACGTACATTCTGCCGCATTACATAACGCCATACCGCATGATCCTGGGCCGTGTAATTGTTATAAGGCTGATCGATCACCAGTTGCATCAGGTGATAGGGCAATTTTTCCAGTATCGGGTTCATTTCCATGACTTTTCAAAAATATGATTTTTCTTTGTTAAAAGATGAATCATAAAATCAATTAACTAAAAATTAACGAATAAGAAGAAAATAAAAAGCCGGATGGAAGTATCCACCCGGCTAAAAAAACCTGTATAGGTTTAAAGTTTTCTATTTTTCAACCTTAACATCAATTGTCATAGTTCCGTCTGAACCTGCCACAAAGCTATTAACCCTTATAAGGCCTCTTTTACCGGTTACGGTGATAAAGGCAATAACCTGGTCGGTAGCAAGGGCACCGATACGGGTCTGGTCAGCTCCGGTAGCAACGTCGATGATCTCAGCCGCTGTGGCAATATTATCAAATGCTGCAGATGTCACCGTAGTTGTTTTGAATCTCGTGGAATTCTTGATAGTCCAGTTTGCAAGTTGGTATTGTCCTTCGTTAAATACCAGCGCTGCATTTGCATCATCAGGTGCACCGATAGTGGCAGAGGTAGTAGCTCCCCACCAATACATGTAATCGATCAATGCCTGGTTGGCAAATGCCTGGTCGATCGTATAAACATTTCCGTTAATGGAGGCAAATGAGCTTCCGGTAGGATTACTCCATGACCCGAGAATCCTTTCAGTCCAGCTGTCGATAGTACTGCCGACTTCCTGGGTCGTGATTTGGAGATCAACCATATCCGTTTCACCGTCATTATCGGTAACTTTGAATTCAATTCTTTCAACACCTGCTGTAGCCTGGGCAATAAATCCTGCTTCCATTGTATAAGTGGATTCATTGAAAGTTAATGTAGTATCCCAGGTATTCAGATCGAATACGCGGGTAATCTTGAGTGATTTAAGGTTAGAACCTGAAGTGGCGTTTTCTTCGGCGAGGATCTTGATTGTAAAGGCAGTGCCTACATTGAGTGTTGCATCATCAGAAACAAAACCGGCACCGGCAACAAATTCGATTGAAGGCGGAAAGCTTTCGGTTGTTTCTTCAGTACAGGAAGTTAATAAGGTAACTGAAGTCAGCAGTATCGCTGATAAAAATAAAAATATTCTTTTCATTTTAATAAAGGTATTAGTTAATAGTAACTTGTTAATTATTGTATCCATTAAGACTAAACTAAACGGATTTATTATCATCAAAGTATAAAGTACTGCAAAGTTAATTAAAATCAGTATAAATTAGCTATTTCGTAATTAAAAATTCAACATTCAAAATTCAACATTTCCCGTTTAGTCTTTTGCTTTATTACCCAGAAGGGGTACAAAACGGAAATAATCATGCTCGGTTCTTTCGAATTCGGTTTCGCTCTTTTTGATAATAGTAACCATAACCTGGACATCCTGTGGCCCTACCGGGCAAACCAATATCCCCCCTGTTTTCAATTGTTTTAGCAGTTCTGCCGGGATTTCGGGTGCGGCAGCTGTAATGATGATCCTGTCGAAAGGTGCATGGGGTGGCAGTCCCTTATATCCAT
Organism: uncultured Bacteroidales bacterium; assembly: GCA_964371595.1. Taxonomy (GTDB): domain Bacteria; phylum Bacteroidota; class Bacteroidia; order Bacteroidales; family JAGOPY01; genus JAGOPY01. The sequence goes on from CAYJNJ010000050.1 coordinate 4,122, forward strand.
CCCCATAAAACATTTTGGGGTTATAACCAATTTGAGGGAGTAAAACCTTTGTTTTATCGAAGAGCTTTTTCTGCCTTTCTATGGTATAAACTTTTGCGCCCATTTCAATGAGGACACTGGCCTGGTAACCAGAGCCCGTACCGATCTCCAGGACTTTATCACCCGGTGAAACCCGAAGTAGCTGAGATTGATAGGCAACCGTATAAGGCTGTGAAATAGTCTGCCCGGAACCGATGGGGAAAGGTTTATCCTGGTATGCAAATTCAAGGAAGGAAGAATCCATGAACAGGTGCCTGGGTACACGGTCGATAGCATGGAGGACATTTTCATCGGCAATACCCTTTTCACGGATCTGTTCGACCAGCTTTTTTCTTAACCCTTTATGCCGATATGAATCCTGTAACATAACTGTCCCTTTGTTTTACCTTTTCAATATTTTATCTCCGCGAAAATAAGAATTACATGTCAAAGAAGAAGCCGGAAAGATGGATGTTATCAGCCAAAAAAATTACTTTTGCACAAAATCTGATAAAATGATAAAGATAGGGGTACTTGGCGCCGGGCATTTAGGTAAAATCCATATTAAGTGTATTCGTGAAATTCCAGATTATGAACTTGTAGGATTTTATGATGCAGATGCTAAAACGGCCGCCCAGGTGGAACAGGAATTTGGCGTGGTTCACTTCCCCAGTATTGATGAACTGATTGATTCTGTGGATGTAGTGGATATCGTAACGCCGACTGTTTCTCATTTTGATTGTGCTTCCCGTGCTTTAAAAAAAGCCCGGCACGTCTTTATCGAAAAGCCTGTGGTAACCACCCCGGAAGAAGCACGCCAGTTAATGGTATTTGCTGAGGAAGCCAATGTGAAGGTACAGGTGGGGCATGTCGAAAGGTTCAATCCCGCTTTTCTTGCGGCCCAGCCTTATATCAACAAACCGATGTTCATAGAAGCCCACCGTCTTGCCCAGTTCAACCCGAGGGGCACCGATGTGCCGGTTATCCTCGACCTGATGATCCATGATATTGATATTGTACTGAGTGTTGTCAGGTCCAGCATCCGAAAAATCAATGCAAGCGGTGTTGCGGTTGTCAGTGATACCCCTGATATTGCCAATGCAAGGATAGAATTTGATAATGGCTGCGTAGCCAATCTCACTGCCAGCCGTATCTCGATGAAAAACATGAGAAAAGCCAGGTTTTTCCAGCGTGATGCCTATGTTTCTGTTGATTTTTATAAAAAAGAAGTCGAGATCATCAGGATCAGCGAGCCGCCCGAACCTAATACTGATCCTATGGCCATGATCATCGACCTGGGGGAAAAGAGGGGTAAAAAACAAATATCCGTTGAAAAACCTGAGATCCAGAACCTTAATGCCATTAAAGCCGAGCTGGAAAGTTTCTACCATGCTATTGCGAATAATTCAACACCACCGGTAACGATCAATGATGGTTATGATGCCCTGAGCGTTGCTTACCAGATCCTCGGGAAATTACAGGAATCACCGGTCGGTTATCATTAATCCGGTCCCGGCAGTGACAGCAATATTTAATCTACCTGGCCGTTTATTATTATTGATTTTACCGATGAATTCTCACCGCCATACCAACTTTCTGAAAAGCTTGACCAAAGCCTGGATCCCGTGCATGATTGCAGGCCTGATCTTTTCAGGTTGTGACAAGTTTGAAGGGGACCAGACCATTCCGGCTTACCTGAGGATTGATTCCCTGGGATTTTATTCTGAAAATGATATCCAGGGGACAAGCAACCAAAAGATCATCGACGCCTGGGTCTATGTTGATGATGACCTTATCGGGGGATTTGAACTTCCAACTACTATCCCGGTTTTAAAAAGCGGTACCCATAAACTTGAAATCCGTCCGGGTATCATTCTTAACGGGATTCCCGATACCCGCGCCCCTTATCCCTGTATCAAGCCTATTATTATCAATGAGTTTGATCTCTATCCCGATAGCGCGGCCATTGCTTACGGAACCAGTACTTACTATGAAAATACAGAGTTCGTATGGATGGAAGATTTTGAGGATCCAAGCCTTGCAATCCAGGAATCGGTAAACAGCGACACTGCTGTATATATAACTGAACCGGCCAATGCACCCGGGGCATTTTTGGATGATCATTCACAGTATTCCGGGATCAGCTACCTTGATGAAACACGGCCTTTTGTACAGCTTGTTTCAGACGATGGGAGCGGTGGCGGATTTGTTTTTGACCGTGGTGATTTCATCTTTCTTGAAATGAACTGCAGGAATAATATCCCAATTGTCGTCGGGCTTTATATCAAACTGATGGATAACACTGTAGAGCAAAGGTCATTCCTGATTGTAAGCCCAACGGATGCATGGAAAAAAATCTATGTTAACTTTACACCGATTGTGAATGAAACAACGGATGCTGTTAATTATAAAATCTATTTTGAAGCTTATCATTCTGAAGAAAATGAAGCTGAATACATCATGCTTGATAATCTTAAACTAGTAACCAGACCGAATCTTTAATGAATAAAAAATTACAGGTTGTAAAATATATTATTGCGGACTTGCTTTCAGCCATGCTCGCATGGTCATTATTTTTTATCTACCGGAAATATTCTATTGAGCCTACTGTCCTGGAGCATTTAACGGAAATATTCCAGGACAGGAACTTTTTCCTGGGGATCATGATCGTCCCGGCATTCTGGTTGATCCTGTATTATATCCTCGGTACCTATAACCTGAATAAGATATACCGGAAATCGAGATTGCGTGAACTGAGCCAGACTTCTTTCATAAGCCTTGTGGGGGTTATTATTATATTCTTTGCCCTGATCCTGGATGATGTTATTGTAACTTATAAATCATATTACCAGTTATTTATCATTCTTTTTCTTTTTCATTTCTGCATTACCTATTTGTTCAGGCTGATCCTGACGACACGGACGGTAAGGAAGATACACAGGAAAGAATTGGGATTCAATACGATAATCGTTGGAAGTAATGGTAATGCCGTAAAAATCTATGAAGAAATCGGAAGGCAGGAAGTACCTTCAGGTAATATTTTTACCGGCTTTGTCAATGTTGAAGACTATGATAAATTTAAAATAGCGAAGTACCTGCCTCACCTTGGTAAATTTCATGATCTGAAAAGAATAATCCAGGAAAATAATGTGGAAGAAGTGATCCTGGCTATTGAAAGGTCAGAACGCGAAACCATTAGAAACATCCTGACAACGCTCGAAGAAACCGAAGTGGTCATCAAAATCATTCCTGATATGCAGGACTACTTAATGGGGATGGTGAAGATGTCATCAATCTGGCATTATCCGCTGATCCAGGTATCCCAGGACCTTATGCCACCCTGGCAGCAATCGATGAAGCGCCTTATCGATATTGTTGCGGCACTTTTTGCTCTGACGCTGTTATTCCCGGTATTCCTGTTTATTGCTATCTCCGTGAAAATCGGTTCACGCGGACCTGTGATCTATTCCCAGGAGCGGGTAGGGCTACATGGACAACCATTTAAGATGCATAAATTCAGGTCGATGTATTCCGATGCGGAGAAATATGGTCCGCAGTTAGCAAAAAAGGATGATTCCAGGATTACACGCACCGGGAAATTTTTACGTAAAGTCAGGCTGGATGAAATCCCGCAGTTCTATTCAGTATTGATAGGGGATATGTCGCTGGTGGGTTACAGGCCGGAAAGACAATACTACATCGACAGGATTGTGGCAAAAGCGCCGGAATACAGGCTGCTTTTTAAAATCAAACCCGGTATCACTTCCTGGGGACAGGTTAAATACGGCTATGCGGAAAATGTCGAACAGATGGTAGAAAGATTGAAGTATGACCTGTTGTATATTGAAAATATGTCGCTGGCTATGGACTTCAAGATCCTTATCTATACTGTACTTATAGTTTTACAGGGCAGGGGTAAGTAAAAATCGGTACTTTTCAGAGCTGGCCATTCTCAATCATTCTCACTATCGCTTCAATTTCGCTGTCTTCTCCTTCAGGATCATACCGCAATTTCATATTCAGGCCGAAAAAGCGGGCGAAAGTCTGGTAAAATACGGCCCTGAATTCGCCCCTCAGGTCAGCGACAAGATCATAGCTCGAATTCCCGGTTTCACGGTCAACGAGCTTCAACAGGATTTTACCCTGTGAAACCGTGAGTTCCCGGAGTTCTGCCCCATATTCTGCGTCGAGTTCATCTTCCACCTGTTTCATGATCTGCCGCCTGGACCTGTCATCAGGAGCCTGGGCAAGGACCCCGGAGTATTCCTCCAGCTTGATCCCGGCAAGCCTGGCATATGGATAAACGATCTTCACATTCTTCATCAGCTTTGTAAGTCGGCGCTCTTCACTCCGGCTGGTGGCCCGCCAGGTGAAAACGGTGATTTCTTTCAGCTGTATTACCGGGATCGTGTCGCCATTCTCCAATATCGTCCCGTAAACTACAATAGGATTATTATCCTGGGAAAAGGCAGAATTAAAAACAAGGAGGCATATGGATATAAGGAATAATCTAAGCATAGTAATGGTAAAAAGTATCCAATAATTATGCCAGTTCCCGGATCAGGCCACTTTCAGGCGGGAGATGTTTGATTTACTGAATTTCTGATCCGCATAGGAGCGGCTGATTTTCAGATGTTTGGTCTTACCTTTGGAGGGAAGCTCAAACATAGCATCGGTAAGAATAGCTTCCAGGATGGATCGCAGGCCCCGTGCGCCTAGTTTATGTTCTGTTGCTTTTTCAACGATAAATCCCAGTGCTTCTTCTTCGAATTCAAGCACGATTCCATCCATTTTGAATAATTTGGTGAATTGCTTGATGAGTGCATTTTTCGGATCGGTGAGAATTTTGCGGAGGGCGGCTTCATCCAGCGGCACCAGGAAGGTGAGCACCGGGAAACGCCCGACAATCTCAGGGATCATCCCGAATTTCTTTATATCGGAAGGGGAAATGTATTGCAGCAGGTTTTCTTTGTCAAAGGATTCCTGTTCTTTCGACTGGTACCCGATCACATTGGTGCGCAACCTCGAAGCGATGATCTTTTCAATCGAATTGAAAGCCCCGCCTGATATGAAAAGAATGTTCTGGGTATTGACCTGGATGAATTTTTGTTCGGGATGCTTTCTGCCACCTTGTGGCGGGACATTAATTACAGCGCCTTCCAGCAGTTTGAGCAGGGCCTGTTGTACACCTTCACCTGATACGTCGCGGGTTATCGAAGGATTGTCGCCTTTGCGGGCTATCTTATCGATTTCATCAATAAATACGATCCCTCTTTCTGCGGCGGCTACATCATAATCGGCAGCCTGGAGCAGGCGGGCCAGGATACTTTCCACATCCTCTCCGACATATCCGGCTTCCGTCAGCACTGTCGCATCGGCAATAGCAAACGGCACCTTCAGCATCCTTGCGATGGTCCTTGCCAGGAGGGTTTTTCCTGTACCCGTTTCACCGGCAATGATAATGTTTGATTTCTCAATCTCAACTTCATCATCGTCATCAGTCTGCATGATCCTTTTATAATGATTGTACACGGCTACCGACAGCACCCGCTTGGCTTGTTCCTGGCCAATGACATACTGGTCAAGGTATTTCTTGATCTCAGCCGGTGGCTTTAACTCGATTTCAGGCGTCTTGCTGTCTTTCTGGTGAACGAATTCTTCACTCAGGATAGTCTGTGCCTGCGTGATACAGGTGTCACAGATGTGAGCGTCAATTCCTGCAATCAGCACATTCACTTCCGATCGCTCCCGACCGCAGAAAGAGCATTTTTGCGAGTCCCTGGGCATTTTATTAAGATTTTTGCTTAGTTTTGAGCAGCACCTCGTCGATCATCCCGTAATCCCTGGCTTCTTCTGCCATCATCCAGTAATCCCTGTCGGCATCTCTCCAGATCTTTTTATAGTCCTGGCCTGAATGCAGGCTGATGATCTCATAGAGTTCTTTCTTTATCTTCTGGATTTCCTTGGCCGAGATCTCGATATCGGAAGCCTGGCCGGAAGCCCCGCCCATAGGCTGGTGGATGAGAATACGCGAGTGTTTCAGGGCAGTCCTTTTTCCTTTAGCCCCTGCACAAAGGATGATCGCGCCCATTGACGCGGCCATACCCGTGCAGATAGTAGCCACATCAGGGTTGATATACTGCATGGTGTCGTAGATGCCAAGCCCGGCATAGACCATGCCGCCGGGTGTATTGAGATAGATCTGGATATCCTTCACAGGATCGGTGGATTCGAGAAATAAAAGCTGGGCCTGGATGATGTTGGCCACATAGTCGTCGATGGGAACGCCCAGGAAGATGATCCTGTCCATCATAAGTCTTGAAAAGACGTCCATCGTGGCAATATTCAACTGCCGTTCCTCAATGATGGTAGGGGAGATATAGTTGCCAATCATCGAACTGTACTGGTCAACTGCCAACCCGCTCAATCCGCGGTGCATCACTGCATATTTACGAAATTCATTGCCTTTCATATTATACTTTCTTTTGATTGATCATTTCAACAAATTCGTCATAATTCACTTCCCTGGCGGCCGGATTTACCTTGTCCTTGAAAAATGCCAGGAGTTTCTGGTCGAAAAGCTGGTCGTGTAAACGGTTCGCTTCTTCCTTGTTACTTAACACTGAATCGACGATCTTGTTCAACCTTTCATCCTGTTCCGGGTTTTCTTCGGAACCAGGCATTGAACCGGTGAAATAGCTCTTCACCACGTTTCTCATCTCACTTTCCTGTACCCTGAGGTCATTGTCGCGGATGATCTTTCCTTCAATCAACTGCCATTTTACCGAGTTGGAAAAATTCGGGTACTGCTTTTCAAATTCCTCGTCGCTGAGATGATTTTCCTCATTCTCCCTGAGCATTTTTCTTAAAAACTCATCCGGAAGTTCCAGCTTTGTTTCCTTAACCAGCTTTTCGATAACGGAATTCAGGAAGAACCTGTCGCTTTCCTTGATCAGTGAATGTTCAACTGCTTCTCTTATCTTTTCCCTGAACCCGTCAATATCCTTAATATCCTGTCCGGGAAATACTTTGTTGAAGAACTCCTCATTCAGTTCAGCAAGCTCTTCGTGATGATCCTCTTCGTGATCATGATCATGGTCGTGGTCATGATCGTGGTCATGATCTTCATCATGTGCATGAGTATGAAAACGATGGCGAAGTTCTTCAACGTGCTCATCGATCATTTTATCTGTCGCTTTGATCGTAAGCAGATCAATTGCAAGCTTGCCAGTAAGGTCGACTTCAAATTCGGGTGTAAGGCCGATATCAAAATAAAAATCAAATTCCGAGCTGTTTTCAATATCCAGCATAGCCGCTTTTTCCTGGTTGGCAATCGGGTTCCCGATTAGTTTCAACTGGCTTTCTTCGATATATTTCTGGAGGTTTTCGGCGATCAGGTGATTAATTTCATCCAGCAGAACGCCTTTCCGGTACATTTTAGAGATCATCCCGAAGGGGACTTTGCCGGGTCGAAAACCCGGAACATTGGCTTTACGCTGGTATTCTTTCAGCGTTTTAACCACTTTATCTTCGTAATCATCATTGCCGATCTGCATTCTGATAGAAGCGGTAAGTGCCCCGGTTTCTTCCTTAGTTATTTGCATGAAGTAGAAGTAATTTAAATGTATAACATATTAATTATTAAATCATTATCTTATAAAGATTAAATTCGGGAACAGATAAGGCAAAAATGCCTTTTTCGTTTTTTATAAGCTTTGGGCAAAATTAACCAAAAAGGAGATTGAAAGGGGTTGTTTTCTTAAAGTTTTTAGCACTAATCCTTATGCCGGCTATATCCAGATCCCAGCTCCCAGCTCTTTCCCCATCTTCCAACCTGCAGAATTGTGACCATAATCTCTTTAAGGAACGTGTTTGTCAACAAATCTCGTTGCTTCATTATCCCAGCCATTATAAATTCCGGATCTCTGCTTATTAAGCAATTCCCCTTTTGTATTAAAGTCTTTGACCATGGCGTTATACTCATTGACCGATTTGTTGTATGCATCTGTTTCTTCCTTTGTTCTTTTAGAAGGTGACTTATTTTCAATTGCTTTTTGCAAAGATTTCAGGTTTTCTTCTTTCAACAAAAAATCGGAAAAAAATAAAAATTCATTTTCAGCTTCGTTTTTAAAAAATTTAATAGCTTCCCTGCATCGCTGGTTTAATGAATAATCACCTTTGAATGATTTGAGTGAATCCAATATTTTCATGCCTTCATTTGAATAACTGATGAGCGCCTTTCGGTTTTGTTCCATTCCACTTAAATCTTTTTTTGATAAAGCATTGAGATAGTATGTTTCCTGTTTATAGCTTTTAAAGAAAGCAAGGTAAAGCACATCGTAATAATCATATACTTTTCCAGCCTCTTTAAGCTTCAGCTCAATTTTATTTTGAGATTCCACGAGGGTAATTCCAAAATGTTCTGCAAAAATTTTCTGTTCGTTTCTTACAATATCTGCAGCACGATTAAGTTTCTCATTTGCCAGTTTTTTTGCCATCATATAGGCCTCCATCAGATCATATGATTGTTCGGCGATCGCTTCCATATCCACGATTTTTCCATAATCCTCTTTTAATACCAGGTAGGATATTTCCAGGTAAACCACTGTCGAATCCCGTAAAGCAAGGTCTCCTTCATAGCCCGGTAACTTTTTTATATGCAGCTTGGCCAGATTTAATGTGCTAAGCAGTTCTTTTCTTTTTACTTCAACTTTACCTGCATTTCTGCTGTGGGAAGCAGTTTTAATGTAATTCCAAAGATCTTCATTGATAGTCTGATACTTTTCACTGATGTAGTTCATGTAATCCAACGGGCTGGAAAACCGTTGCGCCATCGAAGTATTGCTGAAGTGGATCAGAATGATTACAGCAACCGGCTTGATTAAGGCAATAATAATTCTTCTCATAATGTCAATTTTGATTTTCTTGATAATTGATCAAATCACGCAGTATGAAATAAGCTTCTTCCAGGTGAAAATCATCCTTAAGGTTCTTTATAAACTCTTCGTTGATTTCCTTTCGGTAATTGTCATTGTTTAAGATATCGAGGTCAAATGTGGTATTCCTGATCGTGTAAAATACATCAGCTTTAGCCTTTATGCTGTCTAAACTGATAATGCCGGAAAAACTTTGCCGGTAATTTTGTTGATAAGCCCCAAATTCAATTGGGAAAGTAACCTGGCCATCAAAATGGCTTTTTATTTGATTGTTCAGCGTATCGAACGATCTAAATGCATTGCTGTTACCGATCCTTTCCTTACTGGCTATCTGAAGCTTATCCAAGGTTAATGCAGGAAAGGGATTGTATGAAACATCTTTCACAATACTATCATTTTGGATCGCCGCTTGATAAGACGATTCATTAATTTTGCTAAAAAAAAACAAATCTGGTAATTGAATATCCGGTATTACGCCTTTTCCCTGGTAGCTTGAGCCATCGAGCCTGTAAAACTTTGATATCGTGACTTTTACAAAATCTTGTAATGAAGAATTTCCTGTCACCTTCCAGGATGTATGCACTGCATTTTCCATAGTTACGATATTCTGGCTGGTTGCTTTGCCAAACGTCGGAGATCCGGCTATGATGGCCCGGTCATAATCCTGAAGGGCTGCTGAAAACAATTCAGATGCAGATGCACTGGCACCGTTTACAAGGATTAGTAATGGGCCATCATAAACCGTACCCCTGTTCAAATCTTTAATAACAATCGGTTTCGAGTTTCTTTCTTTGCTGATAAACAGTGGTCCAGAATCTATAAACACACCTGTGAGGTCAATGGCTTCAATTACCGATCCCCCTCCATTATTTCTCAGATCAATAATAAGTCCCTGAATGTTATCCTGTTGAAGTTTAATTATGTTTCTGACAAGGTCGCTTGTACAACCTGTACTACCGGCATCCGGATCAAGATAAAAGTCTGGAAGAAAAATATAACCGATCTTTGTTTCTCCATCCAGAATAAAACTTTGTATTAAGTTGTCGTAAGATTCAATGAATTCCAGGTTTAATGAAGTGGTTTTAATTTTTCCTAATGAGGAAATTGCAGTAATTACGATTTTATTTGATTTTGATTTATAGAGAATTTCCTCAATTTCCATCAGATCAAAGCAACGTAAATCGATAGCTTCATTATTTGGAAACTGTATCTTCAACAGAATATCCCTTTCTTCAAGTTCTTTTGACCTCCAGGCGGGTCCTCCCGGAATAATCCTGTTGATGAAAATTTCCCCGTTTTCATTAATAGACAGGTCGGCGCCAAATGAATATTTGCTTTTTGAAAGCGAGGACATAAATAATTCCTTATCGGTATAGGAGAAAAAAGTGGTGTGTGGATCAAAATTTTCAGCCAGGGACTTTAAATAGAGGTTGAAAATATAGGTGCTGAAACCTGATGGGTGATCCAGTTTGTGTGAAATCCTGCACTCCTCTCTCTGAATTATATATGATTTTATCGTATCAAGACTTTTAATGAAATTTTCCTTGTTTCTTATTAATGCAGTGTCATCAGCCCGATATCCCGAGAAATAATAAGACAGAATTTTGAATTTCAGCAGCTTTTGCCAGAACATCTGCATATCCTCCAGGTTACTTAAATAAATTGGATGAGGAGGATTGTTAAGTATAATGGAATCGTTTAAACCAAAATCAATGGTATTATTAAGTATCGCTTTTATGAGTGAATCTGTTCGCAAAAAGCTATTTTCCAATTTTTTACAAACTTTATCAAAATTCATCTTCTGTGATTCGCAATCCAGTTCGGGCAAATCCGGGCAGTATCTTTTAATTTCCTCTACATCGGAAATTGTAAGGTACTGACCGAAGGGATCGATGGAGTTAATAAAGGTTGTATTTACCTGCCCTGTAAAAATCTGGTCAATCGAATCTGGCTCCACATGGTATTGCTTGATGATTTTGGTTATTTGTTTGATCTTTAGGCATTCATATTTATTATCCTGAGCTGTTGAATAGTCAATACATAAAAGAACAGGCATGATTCCTGACAAAACTTTAATAAATAGGGCGGGTCGAAAATGCAAAATACTCCTAAAGAAATCCAATAGTGATTGAAAAACAGACTTATAATGAGGTAAGGTAATCATTGTTATCCGGTAAATATACAATAATATTGCTTGAAAAACCTACTCGTTAAGTATTTGGATGAAGTGTCTGGGGATGCAGAAGCGGTTTGATCCAGGACATGGGATTGAGGTTCTGGGATTTTTATCATTTCGGTTCCAAGATCCTATATCCTCAATCCAAGATCCTGGATTTTCTGTGCGGATGAAGGGACTCGAACCCCCACGCCTCACGGCACCAGATCCTAAGTCTGGCGCGGCTACCAATTACGCCACATCCGCTTTTCAGGCAATTTTGCCGGGCTGCAAATATACGAATTTTGGTCGATTGAAAAGATAATACTTTGAGATGTCCTTCTGCCATTATGACGATTAAGAAATAAAGATTGGTTAAAAAAAGGTTTAATAAACTGAAAAGCATATTTTTGTCGTTTATTCTTTCTGGAATAACTAAAATATACGGGATTAATTAATAATGATGCATCATTCCAGGCAGGTAATAAAGCTGTGTTTATGGCTTATTATTTCCATATCGCTCCCATACGGGATTAAGGCGCAGGAAATGTGGGGCATTACCACGAGCAATTATGCCGGTTCAACGGGAACATTAATTAATCCTACCTCTATTATTACTTCCAAGCTTTATATGGATATTAACCTTGCGACGGCTGATATTTTCTTTGAAAATAATTATGCCTTCATCCATAAGGAGGATTATTCACTTTTTCACTTTATCAGAGGGAAGGGCTTTCCGGAGTATGGCCCTGATGCATTGCCTTTTGACCATTATACCGGCAAGAATGATAAATATGTTTATGCAAGTGAACTTCTGAAAGGCCCGTCAGCCATGATAGCCATTGGCAGGCATGCTTTTGCGATCCACACCGGGGCGAGGGTCCTTACCTCTTTATACGGCATCCCTTATGATATTGCCAATTTTGGCTATTATGGACTTGATTACACCGAACAGCACAATGTTTTTTACCAGAGTAAAAATTTTGGTTCCGGTGAGCTGGCAATGGGTGAGATTGGTCTTACGTATGCTTACTCATTCCGTAAGTCAGGCATGGAAGACTGGTCGGCCGGCATTACGCTTAAACGTTACTTTTCGGTGGGAGGGGGGTATTTGCAGGCCCGTGATATCAAATACATTGTACTTAACGATACCACAATCAATATCGTAAACCTCGATGCCGAAGTCGGGTATTCTATACCTTTAGATTATGACAACAATGATTTCCCGGATGACGGTCCGAGGATCAAGGGCGGGGGCTTTGGAGTCGATATCGGGTTTACTTATCAGAACAGAGAGCTCAGTTACCAGAAGAAAAGGATCAGTAAGCTCTGCCGCCAGCGGTATATTAATTATATATACAGGATTGGGGTTTCACTCATTGATGTAGGTTATGTAAATTTCAAAACTAACGCCCAGGTTCACGATTATAATAATGTAAGTGAGTACTGGATCAACATCGATACACTTAACTATTACAATATTAACCAGCTTGCCCGTACCCTAAGTGATGTTTTTTACGGGGATCCCGATTCTTCTTACCGGGGTGATAAAGTGAGGGTGTTTTTACCGACAGCCCTGAGCCTTCAGGGTGATTATAAGATCACAAAGCACTGGTATGCCGGTGCGGTAATTATTCAACCCCTCAGGCTGGGCAAAGCATACATCAGGCGGCCTGCACAGATGGTGCTGATTCCCCGCTACGAATCAGCTAAATTTGAATTTTCATTCCCTCTTTCATTATATGATTACATATACCCACGGATAGGCGCTTCTGTGAGATATCATTTTCTAACTATTGGTACTGATGATCTGCTTGGCCTTGCAGGAATGACCAATTTTACCGGCCTGGATTTTTATGTGGGGATAAAGATTAATTTCAGCAAGGGCAATTGCGGCCGGTTTAACCGGAATGTGCCCTGTGAAAATGATGAATACGGTATCCGCAGGCGATAAATGCCTTGAATTGCAAGGTGTTTCGCAATAATTTTCTTCCTGATTTTTGAAACTTCAATTCTTAAATTCCTGTATAAATAATATTACCTCTTTCATTTAAATGGATGAATAGGGGTAAAAGAAAAATTAATTATCAGCACAGGAATGAAAAGGGCTTTTTGGTTAGGTGTTTTGTTAGTTTTTTCTCAAGCGGGTTTCTCGCAATTATCTCTGGGACTTGTTAACAGTAACTACTCCGGCATGTCGGGCTCCCTTATCAATCCAGCTTTTTTAGCTAATTCCAAATTAAGGGCTGAGATCAATATCCTTTCAGTCCACGGATTTGTTGAGAATAATTACCTTTATTTCCCATCTGCAAAATCATCCCTGATCAATTTAACCACAGGCTCTTATGATTACCAGCTCATGCCCAAGCCTTACGGGACGGGCAACAGGTACGCCTACAGCTATTATGATGATAAGTCGTTAAAGAATTTATTTGTCAACCAGAGGATCATGGGACCTTCAGTGATGATTACCTCCCAGGATCACACATTCGGAATAAGAACAGGATTCAGGATGATGTCATCGACCCGGAGGCTACCCTACGACATGGCCAATTTTTCTTATTATACCATGGATTTCAAGCCCCAGCACAATACCTATTTTGTGCGTGATAATTATGATATGGCAACAATGGCCTGGTGGGAATTGATGTTCAGCTATTCGACGGTGATCATGCGAAGCAAGAATAACCTGTTTACCGGCGGTGTTTCTGTCGGGCCGATGTTTGGATATGCCGGGGTGTATATGACCGGAGGAGATACAAGGTATATTGTTTATAATGATGATATTCTTAATGTCGAACAACTCGATGGGGAATTCGGGATGTCGCTGCCGGTTGATTATCAAACCGATAAAATTGATTACCTTAACCCGGTATCAAGGGGCTCCGGATGGGGGATGGATATCGGATTTTCATGGCAATACCGTGAAAAGCCTTACCAGAAGAGGATGCCGAGGAATTGTTATAAAAAGAGATTTGAAGAATATAAGTTCAAATTAGGGATTTCTTTAATTGATATAGGTTGGATAAGGTTTTCCGAAAATGCTGAAAAGCATGTTTATAATAATGTCCATAATAACTGGATCGATGTCAACCAGCTCGATTATACCAATATCAACGAAGCGTTAAGAGATGCAAGCGAGTTATTTTATGGCGACCCGGATGCTTCTTTGCAGGCAACCAGCTTCCGTATGTACCTTCCGGCAACTGTCAGCGCCCAGTTCGATTATCATTTGATTGACTACTGGTACATCAACAGTACGGTCGTGATTCCGGCAATCTATGCTTCACCCATGATCGAAAGGCCGACGGTTATTTCCCTTACGCCGAGGTTTGAAAGCCGGTTCCTGGAAATTAATATCCCCCTTGTGCTTTATGATTTTAAATACCCGAGGGTAGGTTTCTCGGTCAGGTTCGATGGTTTTACCATTGGTACCGATAACCTGAAATGCTTTACGGCCACTTCTGATTTTACCGGCGCTGATATTTATGTTTCCTACCGGGTGATGTTAAGGAACGAAGGTAAAAATCCTTATTCTTCAAGAGGTGCCTGTTACAATAACTGGCGTAACGACATCAGGAGGATCACCAAAAATGTGTTCTAATTCCTCCCGGTTTCCTGCATTTTCACATCCATCGCATCCCTCAGTCCATTTCCCGTTATCATAAAAGCCAGCACAATCATCATGATTGCAAGCCCCGGCAGTATAGCCAGGTGGGTTGCATCCAGGATAAGATAGGCATAGTTTTCACGGATCATACTTCCCCAGGAAGGCATGGGAGGCTGGACGCCGATGCCAAGGAAACTCAGTCCCGCCTCGATGAGGATGGCTGATGCGAAATTTGCTGCTGAAATGACGATGATGGGCCCGGAAATGTTGGGCAGGATATGCCTGAAGATGATCCGGAAACCGGAGAAGCCCAGCGCCCTGGCTGCCTCGACATATTCCTTTTCCCTGATGGAGAGGATCTGGCCGCGGGTGACCCGGGCAACCTCAATCCACATCGTAAAGCCGACGGCGATGAAGATCTGCCAGAACCCTTTTCCCAGCGCGAAGGTGATAGCGATGACCAGCAGCAGGGTAGGGATGGACCAGATCACATTGATCAGCCACATGACGGCTTTATCGACAGCTCCCCTGAAATACCCGCCCAGTGTGCCGATGGTGATACCTAACAGCAGCGAAATCAGAACGGAGATCAACCCGACAGCCAGGCTAACCCTCGAGCCGATGATCAGCCTGCTGAGCATATCCCGTCCAAACTGGTCGGTACCAAGCAGGAACCTTTTCTTAACCAGCACCTCCTTTAATTCCTCCTCACTCACTTTATAGCTGCTTTCCGGCCCCGGAACGCCGTCTTCACCGGTATATTCCCTGATGGTCAGTGTGCCTTTTTCAAACGTATAGCTTTGAACCGGAATATATTGAAACCGGCTCCGCTGCCCGTAGAGCATGCGACTGAAGAGGCCTCTTTGCTCAATGGTTTCTTCTTTAGGGACTTTCAGGATCAAGACATTGAAGCCGGGCTTTTTAGTCGTAATTTCCAGCATCTGGCGGTTGGCCATCGGCGTAGGATCGGGGGTGATGAGATAACCTGCAATGGAAATAAGAATGACAATGATTATGAACAGCAACGCGGTCACCGACAGCTTATTCCGGGAAAATTTCATCCATGCTTCACCGGTCAGTGAGCCGGCTGTGTATTCAGTCTTTTTCCGGAAGAAAAATCTCATTCTTCAGCCTTTATAATTGAGGGAGAAGTGATCCCTGAAACAAATATAAGACTGTCTTTCTAACTTTTTGTTTTTTTTATATCTTTGCAGCCGCTTAAAACGGTGCGCGTAGCTCAGTTGGTTAGAGCGTCGGATTGTGGTTCCGAAGGTCGGGGGTTCGAGCCCCCTCGTGCACCCCACAGCTTGAAAAGAGGAGATCCGATGGATCGTCCTCTTTTTTTTGAAATATCGAAAGAACGATATTAGATATTCGATATTCGAAGAAATGTGAAATGTCCAATCGGATATCATTTGCGGATATCGTTTCAAAATTAAGCCAATTTCCTTGCTTCCTTTTATAATTGTTTAAATTTACAGCCTGCTCAATACTATCGGGGCGGCTTGTGTTCATTCGTATGAACCGTTTGCTAAAATAGAACACGGATGATACGGATGCAACGGATTTTCGCGGATTATTTTCAAAATATTTTTTATTACTATTTAAGTCAGATGGAATTTATGAAGCTTAGTAAATATCAAATGGTTAAAATCAGCGAAATCTGCGAAACAATCAGAGAAAATTTGCGAGAAATTAAAACTTTGCGATTTATGATTCGCCCGCTTTAAGTCCCGGTATAAATTGATGAATCAAATCAAAAATACAAAGCCCGTAAACACCAATAAACCGAAAATAAATTATGACGAAGAAAATCAAACTCTCTTTTGTAATGCCGGTGCTCATGTCGTTTTTCGTAATGAGCTTCTGCGACCTGGTCGGGATCGGCGTTGACCGCATTAAGCTGGAATTCGGACTGAGCAATACCATGGCCCAGCTAATCCCTTCCGCAGTATTTATCTGGTTTTTTATTTTATCGGTCCCCATGGGGGTTTTGCAAGACAGGCTGGGAAAAAGAAATGTCCTGAACCTGGGGATGATCATCACGGCGATCGGTTTATTATTTCCGTATTTTTTCTTTTCCAAAGTATCCGTTTTTATTGGCTTTGCGCTTCTTGGAATTGGGAACACGATCGTCCAGGTCTCAGCCAACCCGCTGCTGGTGGATGTTGTCCCCTCGGATAAGAAATCCAGTTTCCTGAGCTTTTCACAATTTATCAAGGCTATCGGCTCCATGATCGCCCCTTTTGTAGCCGCGATGTTTGCCGACCAGTTCGGCGATTGGAAACTGATGTTCCTGGCTTTCGGGATCGTTTCCGTCCTGGCTGTGCTATGGCTTGGCTTAACTAAGATCGATGAGACCAGGAACACGGAAAAGCGCGCTACGATTGGTTCATCGCTTGGCTTGCTTGGGAACAGGTACATTGCCCTGATGGTCCTGGGCATTTTCCTTGTGGTGGGCATAGACGTCGGGATCAATGCCGTTTCCGGCCAGTTCCTGCTGCATAAGTTCAATGCCGCCCAGGAATTTGCGGAAAAGGGCAGGAGTGTTTATTTCTTCGGGAAAATGCTGGGTACTTTCGCCGGCGCCCTGATGCTGACCATTCTTTCCTCCCGGAAGTTTTTACTCTGGAGCTCGGCGCTGGGCCTGGTTTCGATCCTGGCCCTGCTTGCCGTTCCAACCGGGATGTTTGCCATGGCTGTCATTTTCATCATCGGCCTGGGCGTCGCCAATATTTTTCCGCTGATCTTCTCATTAACCATTGATAAATTCCCGCTGCGGGCCAATGAAATTTCCGGCCTGATGGTCATGGCTATTTCAGGCGGCGCAGTCATTCCTCCGCTGATCGGGTACCTTACCGATAGTATTAGTTTAACTGCAGGGATGTTTGTACTGGTTGTTTGCGCAATGTACCTCCTGGCTTTGGCTTTCTTTAATTTGAAAAGAGTGGAGAAATAACCCTTTGCGTGAAATGTAGCAGGTAATAATGAGACAGGCAGGCAAAAACAACCTGTAAACTATATCCAATGAAACGTGCATTTTTGAGTCTTCTTTTGTTTGCCAATTGTATTAGCGGATACGCCCAGGGTGTCAGTTCACCCTTGGCATATGGGCTATTGCCTTCCGAAAGGCAACTGGCCTGGCACGAAACCGGGTTTTATGCCATCATCCATTTCACCCCGACCACTTTTGAGAATAAGGAATGGGGCTATGGCGATGCTGACCCTGAGATATTCAATCCTTCATCGTTTGATGCAGACCAGATTGTAGAAGCTGCCAGATCGGCAGGCATGAAAGGGATCGTGATGGTTTGCAAGCACCATGACGGCTTCTGCCTTTGGCCGACAAAAACCACGGATTATAACATCTCAAAAAGCCCCTGGAGGGATGGAAAAGGTGATATGGTCCGTGAAATGCGGGATGCCTGTGAAAGGGCCGGGCTGAAGTTTGGCGCTTATGTGTCACCCTGGGACCGGAACCATCCGGCTTATAGCACTGCGGAATATGTCGAAGTTTACCGCGAACAGCTTCGCGAGATTTATACAAATTACGGCGACCTGTTCATCTCGTGGCATGACGGGGCGAATGGAGGCGATGGCTATTACGGCGGTGCTAACGAAAAACGTTATATCGACCGGGCAACCTATTACGGCTGGGACAGCACCTGGGCGATCACACGCGAATTGCAGCCCGGGGCCTGCATTTTCAGCGATATGGGCCCGGATATCCGCTGGGTCGGGAATGAGAGCGGCTATGCAGGGGATACCTGCTGGGCTACTTATACGCCCAAAGGTGTTGAGCATGAAAACATTCCTGCTATTGGCAATCTGCGGTACTGGGAAGCCGTGAATGGCCATCGTGACGGAAAATACTGGATGCCGGCCGAGTGCGATGTACCGCTGAGGCCTGGCTGGTTTTATCATCCCGAACAGGATTTGCAGGTAAAATCCCCGGAAGAGTTATTCGACCTGTATTGTAAATCTGTGGGCAGAGGGCAGTGCCTTGACCTTGGCCTTTGCCCTGACACAAGAGGAATGCTTCATGAAAACGACGTCGCTGCTCTCGCCGGACTGGGAGTGATACTGGAGAAGGCCTTTTCAGAAAATCTTGCCAGGAAAGGAGAAATTACCGTTTCAAACACCAGGGGGAACGATGATAAGTTTTTCGGAACACAAAATTTAACCGACGACGACCGTTATTCGTACTGGGCCACAGACGATTCGGTTACAAATCCTGAACTGATACTTGAATTTGAAAAGCCGGTATCTTTCAATATCATAACCATACGGGAAAACATCCGGTTAGGGCAAAGGGTTGATGTACTTGCCATTGATATTTATAAAAAAGATGCCTGGCAGGAAATTGCCAGGGCATCAAGTATTGGTGCTATGAGAATCATCAGGTTCCCGGAAACTCAAACCTCCGAAAAAGTCAGGCTGCGTATCGTCCGGTCTGCAGCTTCGCCCTGCATCAGCGAGTTTGGCGTGTTTTCCTTTACTGAAGGATGATCTTCTTCATTTCCGTTTCACCAGGGGTTCTTATCACGAGAATGTAAACTCCCCGGGGATGCGAAGAAAGGTCTAAGCGGGCAGATACCCCGTCCCAGTTGAACCGGTCAACCATAATACCGGTAAGTGTCATCAAACTGATCGTAGAAGATTCGCCGGCAGCAGAACCGCTACCTGAAACTTCAACCTGGCCGGAAGTTGGATTAGGCTTTACTTCGAAATTAGTTTGCGGTGCAGATAATTTGGGTATAGCTGTGATCAGGGGCTCGTGAGAGAAGACAACCAGGTTGCAGGCAACATCGAGCATCGGGTTGAAACCATCGTTGCAATCATCGCAGGTAGTGCCGGTAACGCAATCCGGGTGGTTGGGGTGGCAGAGGTCGACATAATCTTCATAAAAAACATATCCTAAATCTATATCAGGCCCGGAAAGATAGGGGGTCAAGTTGTAATCGAACCACTGGGCAATAGAGCCCGGGCACCAACCGGCCCTGTTATAGTACCAGGTGCCGTTCTGTGGCTGGCAAGCATCAGGGTTTGGATTACAATCGTACCAGTTATGCTGTTCAAAAGTTTCTTCCCCGTTTACCCAGATATGATGCGTTGCTTCATAAAACTCAGCTGCATTGCCGGTGTTCAGGTCGCCCCAGCCATGGCCGGTAGAAACCAGCTTCAGCTTTGCTGCGACGGCTTCGTCCGGGAATTCCATAGTCCGGTTCTCAACAGGCTGCAAGTCAGCATAATCGCCAAATGAATATACTTCATTCCACACCTCATAAATTGAGCTATACAGGTATTCGGGTTCACCCTGGGTGTAATTCAACGTCAGGCTGTAGTAATATCCATTATCAAGTGTGCTGCAATTAAAGCGGAATTCGACCTTTCCCATCAGCATCGAAATATAATCGGTCAGGTCAATATTATGCGAACAGGCTTTTCCATATGGCGTAATATAGCGGATGATCTCAAACCATTGTCCGTCGTGGCTTCTGGCATCGACGCTCGCTACGCGGTCCCATTCACCGCAGCCGCCATCAGGGCATTTAACTTCCAGCGTGCCAATAACGTTGTTGAAAGCGCCAAGAAAGGAGGGTAGCTCCGCCTCGACGGTCTGGGTGTACATCGCGGTGTTTAAAAGGACGCTGTCGGCTGCAAGCACTTCCATATCAGCAGCCGAAGCCACAATATTGATATTAACTGTCTTGTTTGCTGCGGCCCCGAAATTATTGGTAGAAATTATGGTAAGGGTGTAATTGCCATAAGCCGGCGGGGTCCACCATGCAATATAATGCCCATCGGTAAATTCAGCGGCAGGAATGGTCTCGCCGTCGATATCAAACTTTACGTCCTGTATACTGAATAGTTCGGGGTATTCAATGGTTGAAACGGTCGAAAGCATGATCTGGGAAAGCGAGGGGACGAAAACATCCCCGGCCAGCGGGTGCCTGGCATCAATATCGGGGACATGGGTCATCGGATCGAGGACCATAAAAGTGTTTACGACCGGATCGGCCGGATCATACTGCCCGTTGCCAGGCTGCGTAGCTTCCACGGCCACTTCTCCGGGGGCGCCGGTTAGCGTAATGGTGTTGCCATCAATGGTTGCCGGACCGGAGAGTATTGTCAGGACCACTTCCAGGCCGGAAGTTGATGAGGCTTCAATGGCAAATGGCTCATCGGAAGTCAGGTGGTTCGGGATTTGAGGGAAGGAGATTGCCTGGTATCCCGGATCGAGCTCCCCGTTGAAATTGGAAGTCTCTCCAATCAGGGCAAAATTCATCAGTTCGGCATCCCTTTCGCCTTCACCGATTTCACAGATCAAATGCGTGATCGAGGTATTATCGCCTCCCGGCACTCCCTGGTTGAATTTATAATACATCTCAAGGTCTGTCTCAGTGCCTGTCAGCTCATTTTCCATCATATCCTGGATTTCGCTTTGGGTGAGGGCTTTTTTCCATACGGATACTTCATCAATGCGTCCTCCGTACACAAAATTAAATCCGCCTAAAATGCTCTTGCCGATCCCAAAGGTCACATTTTCGCCGAGAAAAGTGCCGGAAGCAGCGCTGCTCCCTTTCAGGGTGCCATTAACATAAAGTTTGATTGCAGTCCCGTCGTAAATCCAGGCAATATGTTGCCAGACCTGGGGAATGATAGTGTTTGCAGGAGCAACATACTCAAAAAAGCCTACTGTTGTAACTATCCTGCATTCCATTACACCGTTATTCAACTGGATCAGGTAAAATTCCGCTGTCCCTGAACCAGAGCGGAATCCCATATAACCCTGCCCGTATTCCAGTTCATCGCAATAAAACCAGCCTGTCAGCGAGAGTTCAGTTGTTCCCGAAACATACTGGGAACCATTAGGCAACTGGACGAAATCATCAACCCTGTCAAAATGCAGGTACTGATTGGTCTGTGACATCATTAAAATTGGCTGCACCAGGATAAAGGCCAGCAGCAGGAACCTGATTTTGGAGTAAAGCATTTTCATATATTTTCGGTTTACGGTTTACGGTTTACAATTTACGATTTATGATTTAGATTTTCGATATACAACCACTTTCATTCAACATTCAACATTCATCCGCCAGCCGGCGGACAACATTATTAAGGAACCCACCAGATCTTAACATCAGGTGTTTCACCACCCTGTTCAGCCACGGCTTCGGCCCAGTTATCCGAATTGTATTCAGCTTCGGAAGCCGGGTAGGGGAGCCGGTAATGAGCGATCGGTGCGCCTTCCCGCGGGGTCATACCTGTTCTGCGTGCTAATGCGTAAGCTTCCCAGGGCTGGCGGAAAGCATCGAGCCACCACTGGGTATAAATATACTGAAGTTTTTCTTCTTCTGTTGCAGCATTCCAGCTACCAAAGCGCATCAGTACCGAAGATGCATCCAAATCACCCGGAATTTCCACCATTTCGGGGAAGGTCAGGCGGGAGACCGGGAGCTTGGAATTCCCTGCCACGTCAATCCACCATTCGACCGAGGCATTGATCCCGTTCATGTACTCTTCATCGGCCCTTTCCTTGTTCATTTCAACCCCAATACCCCTGAAATACGCTTCAGCCTTGATGAAATGAACCTCTGCGCCTGTAAAAATGATGATCGGCATATAATCCTGGTCACTGACGATGAAATAGTCGAAAGGTGAGTAAATGCAAGTTTCGCCTTTGATAGAATATGCGCCAGCCTGGTCACGATGAGAATCATATGGAATGCCGCCTTCCGAAGGGGTGCCTGTTTCAGGATGCTGTGGAAAAGGCTTCCATTCATTTGCATTATTTGTTTCGAAAAAGATATAAGCCCTCGGGTCAAAGATCCCGCTACCATCAAGGCTGTCATGATAAGAGAGCTGATGCCAGACGTTGCTTCCCATCCTGAGATTCTTGTGCTCCCTGAACGACCAGGTTACGCTTTCATTTCGGAAACCGGAAGCCGCCGGCCATATGCAGGCGCTTTCAAGTACCGGCGTCGTAAAGTCATAGCCCATGAAGACGGGAAGGTCATTTTCAATAATGTCTTTGATGATTTCCCCGGCAAGCGCAGGCTCTTTTTCGACCATCCGCATGGCATGGCGCAATCGGAGAGAGTTAGCCAGCTTTCTCCATTTTAACATATCGCCTTTGAAAAGCTTGTCGAAACCTGTGAAAGTCGTATAAGGCTCTACCAGCGTTGCATTTTCATCAATTTTCTCTTCCGCCCATTTTAATTCTTCCAAAAGGAACAGGTAGATATCCCTCTGCTGATCAAATTTCGGACGCAACATCTCCAGGTTTTGAAAACCGTAGCCGGCTTCCGTGAAAGGCATATTTCCGAATAAATCGGTAACCTTAAAGGTTTTTAATGCCAGGATGATCTTCAGCATCGCCCTCATGTTATTAATTCCGGCTGAATCCGGATACAAGCTGAACCTCTTTTCAAGTTCCCTTATTTCCGGGAGCGATTGGTAGTATTTTCCCCAAATCTCATCGGTCCCTATTGAAAAATTACCCCAGGCTTCTTTGGTTAGCGCTGCCAGCTGGGTTTGCTGATAAAGGATCTCATTGTTGATATAAAACTGTTCGTTCCATCCCAGCTGCAAAGTAGAGACCACCTCGTTAAACAACGCACCGTCGCTGGCAGTTGTGAAGCTGTTAGGATCGGTGTTTATCTCTTCAAAGTCTTTTTTGCAGGAACCCAGGATCAACAACAATATCAGAAAAAGCCCGGCTGATTTGTATTTCCCTATCATGATCGACGATTTCATTGATTCAATTTTTTTCTGTTCAACGGATTAAAATGATGCGGCAATTCCAAAGGTGACAGACAATGTACTCGGCATGGAACCCCATTCAAAGCCCTGCGCATTGCCCGATCCCATGATGCCTTCAGGGTTGATATTATCAGGAAGGGAAGAGTAAAGATAAAACAGGTCCCTTCCTGCAATGGATAATGTCAGTCCCTGGAACACCTTTGTTTTCTTAATAACTTCATAAGGAAGTGCATAGGAAAGGGAGATTTCCCGCATCTTCACCCAGGAGTTTTCAAGTATCCCCGGGGTTGAAAGAAATTTTCCCCAACCTCCGGCATTTGGCAGGTATTTATAATAGTAATGCACCACTTTTTCATTGGGCGTCCCGTCTTCATAAACCCCATCCAGGATAATCCCGATATTTGAGGTGTTGCCGTCAGGATCGGTGTAGGGAAGCCCTCCGCCTTCACGTTCCAGCAAAGTTTCAGGACTCTGGCCTGTTTGTAAAGAGATGACGTAAGAGCCGCAATAGATGTCGCCGCCCCATTTGGTATCGATTGAAGTAACCAGGGTAAAGCCTTTATAACTTACTTCAGCCTGCCAGCCGCCAATAAAATCGGGGGATGCATTGCCTATCGGGACCCTGGTATCGGTGATCAGGTATTTGGTGCCTTCGTCGTTTACGATGGGCTGCCCGTTTTCATGATAAACATAATCATAGCCGTATATCGTCCCGTATTCATCGCCTTCCCTCAACGCCATGGCCGGCCCATTCAAGCCCCAGATATCTGCCAGTGGGTAAACATCGGCATAATCTCCAAGGCTTTCAACATAATTCCGGTTCCTCGAGTAGTTAATACCGGTCCTGATCAGAAGATCTTTGGTCTGCACCGGTACGCCATTTAACGTGATTTCATAGCCGTGATTTGTAAGAACCCCTTCATTTATAGTGATTTGCGGCGCCCCTGACGAAACCGGTATCGGTAAACCACCCAATATTTGCGAATAGCAATATTTATTATAATAGGTAAAGTCGAAATCAATGCGGTTTTCGAAAAATCCCAGCACAATCGCTGCTTCCCAGGCATTGACCCTTTGCGGGACCAGCCCGATAGGAGGGATGGTGTCAGGAAAAGAAGTGGTCTGATCGCCACCGTAAATGCCTGAATTATAATTAAAATCAAGCATATAAGGATCCGTATCGGTTGCCGTGTGCGCTAATCCACCCCTTAATTTGACAAAATTCAGCCATTTGATCTTTTCCTGGATTTTGAAAGCTTCCGATGCAATAAAACTTAAAGATACACTGGGGTAGAAATAGGAATTGCTTTCACTTGGCAGAGTCGACGACCAGTCATTTCTCCCGGTTATTTCAAGGAAGATATAATTGTTGTAACCCAGGTTCAGGAAGGAATAGACCGAATTGTTGCGCTCACGCATCACGGATTCACCAGGTGCCATTCCCTCGGGTGTGTCGCCCGGGTTTTCCAGGATAACTTCCCCGTTTTCATCGGTTATGTAAGTTGGAGCGGTATAATTATCAAAGGTGTAGCGGTTAGGGAAATACCAGGTGCCGGAATGTCCCCTGATCTCTTCCAGGTTATAATCCCAGCGGCTGGCACCCATTGTAAACCTGACATCAATTTTGGATTTAAAGATGCCATTTTTATAGGCCGTAAGCATGCCTTCAAAAATATCGGAATAGGTCCTGTTCAGGCTGTTGGCGTAATAACCATCCGTGATACCGATCACATCGATGGGCTTATTTTTGGTTGTGTACTGGTCGAGATTAAAATCCCTGCCGGCACGACCTGTCATGGTCAGCCAGGATGTCACTTCATAATTCAGGCTGATCGCCCCCAGGTATTTGTCGCGGTGCAGGGTCGTGTTGTTGTTGTACATATCCCACCATAAAGTGGGGTTGATGTATAAAAAAGGATAGCCTTCCTGCGGATTTTGCGAACCATCGGGATTGGCGTAAAATTCCCTGTCGATCCCCTGGTAACTCCTTGGCCATGAATACAGAAAGCCTTTACTGAACGAATCTTCAGATTCTCCCAGCATCGGGCTGTTCAGCCGGTTGTAATTGATATATGACATACTGACATCCGCTGTAACCCTTTTGGATATCTTAAGATTGGCGCCCAGGTTAATCGTTGTACGGTCGAAATCGCTGTTATCCACGATGGACTTGTTATCCTGCCGGGTGATGGAAACCCGCAGCCCGCCTATTTCATTGCCGCCTGAAACCGATATGTTATGGGTTTGTGTGTAGCCATTCTGGAAGACCGATTCGTAATTATCCGGCTGGGGGGAGTACGACCGCATCTGGCCATCCCACCACTTCACCATCTGGCCTTCCATTTTTGGTCCCCACGAAACCGCAGATCCGTAATATCCAAACTCTTCGGTAGTCGACCCTTTCTCACCCTCCTGGTTAAGGATCAGGTTGTCGGTCCCATAAATCCCAGGGTAAAGCAGTGTATCGCCACTCATCGGGAAAGAAGGCGGGGTAAAAGAAATTGGCCCGCCATGGCCATAGGTGTTTTGCATTTCCCTGAACCGGTAGGGGTGGTTCATCTTGTAGCTGTAGCTGTAGGAAACGCCGAGCCCTTCCTGCTTTTTTCCTCGTTTTGTCGTGATCAGGATGACACCGTTAGCCCCTTTGGAACCATAGAGCGCCGAAGCTGCGCCGCCTTTCAGCACGGTATAGGTTTCTATATCCAGCGGGTTGATATCCGAGACGGAATTGCCCCAGTCAACCCCACGGCCAATGTTATCAAGGCCGGGGACATTCTCCAGAGGCACATTATCTACCACGATAAGGGGCTGGTTACGACCGCTCAACGTGTTATTTCCCCTGATCACGATGCGTGTGGAACCGCCTTCCACGCCATCGCCCTGCGAAACCTGCACACCGGCAACGCGGCCGATAATTGCATTCAGGATATTCGGCGAATTTGTCCTCACAACCATATCGGATTCAATTCTCTCAGTGGAATAGCCGATCTCGCGCTGCTGGCGTTTGATGCCGAGCGCCGTCACCACTACTTCATCAAGCACCTCGGCCGAAACCGATAGTTCAATATCGATGGTCACCTGGTTCCCGACAGCTATTTCATAACTTTCAAACCCAATATAGCTGAATTTCAAGGTGTCTTTCGAGGTGACATCATCCAGGGTGTAATTCCCGGAAACATCAGTAACGGTCCCCTTTGCGGTTCCTTTGACCAGTACGGTTGCCCCGGGGATACTTTGCATGTCTTCTGCGGAAATTACTTTTCCTTTTATTGTTTTCGTCTGCGAAAATGCTACTTGGCTGACGATGGTTAGAACGAGGATCAATATTGTTTTAGCTCGCATATTCAGGATCAGGTTAAATGCAATCATTGTTCGTTAAAACAAAGATATTGTACTATATATAATTTTGACAATAATTCGTGTAAATTAGTTGGATTCCTGCCCGACTGACGTCAGTCAGGCGCGGCGTCTTTATTCGTGTTCTGTTAATGGCACACGAATGCCAAGAATGATACGAATGAACACGAATTTTCTAAGTTTACTTTTTACTACTTTAAATTTCGTAAATGTCCTGGTAGTTATGTCGTTAATTAAATAAATTTGTATAACGGAATTGTTGATACTATGCTACTACGCGGCCTAACTGCAAATGAGAATATGGACAATCTGGTTTATTCATACGATGATCCTAGCAGCCGGCCTCCCAGTATCATAGGTTATACCGCCGACATTCAATCCAGCCAGGATTATAATCCTTTCGGGTTGCTTATGCCGGGTAGAAATAATCCGGCCCTTCTGCATTTTCGGTTGGTTCAATATTTTCGGGGCTTAACTATCTAAATGATATGAAAGAAATTCAAGATAATTCAAAAGCCGTAGTAACAGAAAACACAAAAGAATGGCATGGACCAATGATAGCACTTGAATAAACTAAATAATAGCCAATGATTAATATTTTTAAGCGGTCCGATAAACTAATCTATTTTTTACGAAATATAGAAAAAACTAGAAAAGAGGGAAATACACCTTTTACATTTATTATATACGGCAATACCTCAGTTGATATACAAATAATGTCAAGACATATAATTAATCACTTTAGTTTAGAATATGATAATAAATTTGGCTTTGTAGTATTTTTGTTTTTCAATAAAAACAAGGATAATAATGAATTGTACTTTTCAAGATTTAAGTCAAATAAATACTTTGATTTATTTACAATGGTTGTGAAAGATGGAAACGATAATTATATTCTCGATTGTGAAAATGATATTAACAAAACAGAAACAATAGCCTTAGACATTTTAGAAAATGTTTTCGACCATAAAAAAGTTAAAACAAAGAATGTAACTTTATATTAAGTATCCTAATAGTCTCAATATAAACATTGATTGATACTTTTTAATTTAACTAGTTGATCCTTATTAATTCACTTTTTCCCTCATTCAAATGTGCGGGATATTTTTTGTGGCAAAAAACTTTGCCTGATATAGCCAGCGAAAAAGGAAAAATAAAATTTCTTCTCGCTTCATTCGCATCCATTTCATCATGTTGTAAGCTGAAGCTGCCAATAAAGTGTTGATTTTGTCTCCGGCCTGCCTTTCAGGTAATTTCTGAGCATCCTGTGATCATGTTTCAGGTGTGAAATTAGTCCTTTTATTACGGCCCTTGACCGGCACCTGGCCTCCCGTTGTTACTTCCTGTCATAGCTTTCCTTCTTATTAGGTATTGGCATGACGATTTCGATTGATTCGATTTGTTCTTTTATCGTAACCCTCCGGCCAGCTATATCTTGACTGGCATATTAAAATCAGTTTTATTTCCGGGATAAATTATTCATTCGGCCTGAATCCGATCCTTTTTCGGTTTGCCTGGTCGTCATGTTGCTGCCGGGATTGTTCAAGCTGGCGGAGGTATTCGGCCTGGAAGGTATCGCATTTTGCGATACCATAAAATCCGTTTCCTGTTCTGTCAGCCTGACATGAAGCTCTCAGGAAAACGCTGTAGGAATTCGTGTAAATTCGTTGGATTCGTCTTTATTCGTGTTCTTATAAAGGCATACGAATGACACGAATGAAACGAATGAACACGAATTTATTATCTGAATTTTGAAGGCTGTGTGAAATGTTGTACTGCAGATAATCATTTATAAATTATATTTACGGTTGAGACTGACTCTTCGCATTTGTTTGAGGTAAAAAGCCTATGGAATAAATGCATTTAAAGGAAATTTTAAATATTTAGAAAGCCTTTATGGGAAAAAAAGACAATCTAAAACCGTTGAAAAAAGTGCACCTAAATTCGAATAAAACAATGAAATTAAATGTATTTGTTTTTTGTGTAGGATTTCTTGTGGTGGCTTGTAATACTACAGTAAAAGAGAGAATGGAGAATGTTGTCATAGCTGAAAAAAAAGTACTAGAGCAAACTTCATGTAATATCCTTACTTTAAATGTTCAGTCAAAATACATGATTTCGGAAGTTGATGTATATTTTATTTGGAAGAAATATGGCGTGTTAGTGGATAGAAAGATTGAAATGACCAGAGAAGATTCATGTTATTATGAAGCAATGAAGCTAATTATTGGTGAAAATAAAGGGGAAAAAGTGGTCAACACTATTATCTTGGAAACTGAGGAACTAACTAGGAAACCGGAAATTGAAAACCTTTAATATTTTGATGGGGCGTATGGTCATCTCTTAAATGCAAGTCCGATTGGTGGAACATGTGCAAAAATTATAGATGAAGAGAATTATTACAAAATTTTAGATTCGCTTACAAATATTGTTAAAGAAAATATGAGCGAAGGCCTACTTTCTTTTTGGGTTACGGTTGATTCTACTGGAAGCTCTGAAAAAATAGAGTTAATTAATGAGGATTGTAATATAAATATCTATGATGATATAGTGGAATCGTTTCAAAAAGTAAAATGGAAACCTGCACTTTTTAATAACGGACCAGTAATTTTTCGATTCAGGGAAACCATTTTTATCAGGAATTATAATGCTGATGCTCCTGCAATCCAGAAAAGTTAACATCAACTGCTTTTTCTTTTTTCTTTGCAAAAAAGGGCCGAGCAGTCTAAATTAGTTGAAATCTCAACGAAAGAACCCTATTTTATCTTTGATCTTCTAAAGTCAAGAATCAATTCGTATTCGAATATTCCAACCAACTTAATAGTACTAAATATTATTTCCACAAGAATTCGTGTAAATTCGTTGCATTCGTGTTTATTCGTGTTCTATTAAAAGCACACGAATGACACGAATTTATACGAATGAACACGGATTTATTATCTAAATTTTGAAGGTTGGGTGAAATGATGAACTATAGATAATAATTTATATTGCGAATCAAGGGTGAAAGAAGCAATCTGATATTAATTTGCACCTTCTCCGTTAGGACATAAATATTGGTAGTAGAGTCGAATTTTCATTAATAATCCCCTCCCCAGATCATATTATTGTTATTAGTGAAACCGGCATGGGAGGGGAAATAGGGGAGGGCAGGCACACAATTAAAC
>CAYJNJ010000051.1:0-33224 GCA_964371595.1 uncultured Bacteroidales bacterium
GGTTTCCGGGTGATAAGTATAGAAACGGTAGTTTTCCTGGAGGCTTTTTTACTTGAAGATGACTTGACCTATACGGGTATGAAGCCATACCGGACTTATGCAGGACCGGCCTGGAGGGATGGATTCAGCGATCATTTGCCTGTCAGCATCCTGATCAGCAAAAATGAATAAATTCCATAATTCAGATCCCTTTGAAGGATTCGGAAATTATTTCGAAATAAAGATCGCCAAAGGTCAGTACGCACCATGAGCGAAGTACGTATATTTCATCTTTCTGCAGCCATTGCAGCGATTTTCTCAGTTCCTTCCCAAATAATGCAGGGCTGAAACTTACTTTCTGTAGTATAGTCTTAGTGTATTCCAGCATAATAAGAACTTTTGTCAGATAACGGATGTGGAGAAATTCTTGTTGTATGGGCAGTCGAATTTTAACTAAAATTAACAGCTGGTTTAATTTATCCTGTAATTTCACACTCATCTATCCATTGCCCTCATGAGAGAAGACGAAAGAAGAATCCTCCGCAGCCTGGTGATCCCGTCACTTATCATATTATTGATGTGGGCGGTAAGGATTATCCAGACGGTCGGCGGTTACGACTTTTATTTCCTTGGAATATATCCATTGGAATGGAAAGGCTTACCTGGCATTATTACTACACCATTTGTCCATGCAGATTTCTCGCATCTTATTGCCAATACAGTCCCGATGCTGGTATTGGGGGCGGCCTTATTTTATTTTTACCGCGATATAGCTTTTCGTATCCTCGCCCTGATATGGATCTTCACAGGGATATGGGTCTGGATTGGGGCCAGGGAGGCATGGCATATCGGGGCCAGCGGGATTGTCTACGGACTGGCAGCCTTCATCCTGGTCAGCGGGCTGATCAGGCGGCACAGCGGCCTGCTGGCAATGGCGCTGGTAGTGGTTTTTCTATACGGAAGCCTGATCTGGGGAATATTCCCGGAGTTTTTTCCTGAAGAAAGAATTTCATGGGAAGCCCATCTTTTCGGACTTATTGCCGGAGTGGTCCTTGCCTTTTATTACCGGAAAGAAGGCCCGCAGCGAAGAAAATTTGAATGGGAAGATGAGGAGGAAGAGGATGAAGAGGAAGAGGGGACAAGGGGAAAGGGAGAAGAGGGGACTGGGGGACAAGGAGAAGGGGGGACTGGGGAATTGGGAGATGAATATTGGAAGGTGACAATTACGGATGAGGAGATCAGGGAAATAAAGCAGGTTTACAAAAAACGAACCTGACAGGCCAATTTGGCAGTCTCTGGATGGAACCTGGAATTCATTTCACCTCAAGATACAGGGAGATCTTATCATACAGTTCCTCGTACATCACCGGCAGGTACCTTAGTTGTCCAACAGAATCATATTTTTTTATTTCATCTTTTTTATTGAAAATAGCTTTGACCAGGTAGTATTCAAAGTATGGATGCTTCATTAATTCCTTGAATGTCACGGTATTTATATCGATTTTCCTAAAAATTCCCGAATCGATGCTTACCTGGCTGCTGAACTGGCTGTACCGAAGGCTATCCATGCCATTGATCTCAAGAAGCTGTTCCTTTTTGTAAAATCCACCAAGCCGGTTACGGTATTTAATAATTTTTCCGGCATAAGTGGGTCCGATTCCGCTTAAAGAAAGAAGTGCTGCAGAATCTGCGGAATTGATCCCGACCATCACTTTTTCCGGCTCAAACTTTTTGGCATTTTTATCTATCCAGGCTGAATCATTATAGTGCTTTCCTTTTTTATATTCCTTTTGTGAAATTTCACCCTGTTTATCAAATTGAAGGTAGGGTTCCAGGATTGAAAAGATTTCATCATTCATCCCGTAAATTTTTCTGAAACCGTCCGAATCCCTTAATTTCCCACCCTTTTCACGGTATCGTAGAAGATTCCGGGTAACTTTCGGATCCATTCCCATTTTATTCCAATCCTCTTCATTAAGCTTATTCGGATCGAAATAAAAGGGAGATGCTATAAACGTGGCCAGCAAAGGTCCAACCGGGCCCTTATCATCTTCATAATATTTCGGTTTTTTCAAAGCAGAGGCCGAATCCGCTTTTTTTACCGATGCGAGGAACTGCTCTACCTTAAGCTGGAAGGGCTGGATATCGAACTGCTTTGCAGGTATTAACACAGGCAGGAATAAACTGGCGGCAACAGACAATAGCATCAGCCCCAGCAGGACGATAAGGCCCCGCTGCTCTTTTTTATTGTATGTAAAATAGTTTTTGATCCGGTCTTTCATACTGATTGATCCGGAAAATCGGGAAAAATACCCGGTAGGGCAGAAAATATTTATAAATAATTTACTGATGCCAGTTTATGCAGGATGATAAAATGTGAATTTTAAGACTTGCTGTTGTGATTTGTTTCATCATCATCATTGTCCAAATACGAATCAGGCTCAGGGCGTTTTTTAGTTTTCATCGCCATGTATAAGAACGAGAATGTGATCAAAGTAATGATCACCTGTGCCAGTAACATGAATATAATTGCTGAGGTATTCATATATTAATTTGTTGATTTGTGATGAGAGGCTTGTTTTTTACGTTTTCTGGCAGCTATGTAAACCAATGCTGTCGAAAAAAGAAATAGCATCAACAGAAGGAGTCGCGCCAGATCGGTATAAAGGACCCGATTTACAACATTACCCGTATACAAAATATCGCCGATGCTGACCTGATCGCCAATATTTACTTTTGGTTCATGCTTATTACTAAGCACATAAGTCTCCGTTCTGGAACTATCAGGCGAAGAAACCTTCATGATGGTATTCTGGCTGACTTTGTAAACAGAATCAACAACACCATCGAATTCCGCGAAGTACTTATTGGTTATATAAGCATTGTTGGGCCCGATATCCTTATGGATCAGCTGGCCGATGATACTTTCCTTATGAAGCGGCCAATGATTCAGAGAGACCTTAGTCCATTCGTCGTTGACAGGCCTTACCAGTGATCCAAAGAACACGATGATAAGGATGAAAGGGGTAATCCATTTGATAATGAATTTGTAGATTTTTGGTATGCGTATATCAGCGCCTGTCGTGATCTCTTTCCATCCGTTTTTAATACCAAAGACCCAGGAGAAGAGGATGATCTCTAACATGGCGAAGACAACCAGTGAGACCGTCCCTGCCCAATAATCGTATTCATCGAGAACACCTTGCTGGAAGAAAAATACTGTTGGAAGTCCCAACGCTGCCACAGCGATACCGAAAACAAGTGCAGAATTATTCCGCGACCAGTTAAACTCATCCTGCATAAACGACAGGATGGGCGTACCCATAGCCAGGGAGCTGGTAATGCCGGCAAAGAACAATAACCCGAAGAAGGCAATACCTGCAATGGCGGCAAAGATGGGCCCCCATTGCTGGAAAAGGAAAGGCATTGTTCTGAAGCCCAGCCCGAGACCTCCCATATTTGTGAGTTCTATAACCCTGTCGATACCCAGGTAACCGATGGAGATAGGGATGATGATCGAAGCTCCCAGCACCACTTCCACCCATTCGTTCATCCAACCAGCTGACATGGCGTTCAAGGCAATGTCATCTTTCTTTTTAACGTACGACGCAAAACATTGCACAGATCCCTGTCCAAGTGAGAGTGTGAAAAATATTTGTCCGGCCGCTGCCAGCCAGACCTTTGGGTTATTCAGCGAGTCAAAGTGAGGCGTCCAAAGGAAATTGAGTCCTACCCAACCGTCATTGATGGCATTTTCCTGGCCGGCTTTTAATGTGATGGCTTTGATTGCCAGAAATATAGCGAAAAATATGAGCAGAGGCATGCCTATTTTAGCCATTTTTTCCACGCCTCCTGCAATTCCGCGGCTTAGAATCCAGGTATTGAGCGCGAGGCAGATTAGGAAAAAAACAACTGCCTCATAAGGTATTCCGGTAGTAGTGGTCGACAAGTCAAGGTAATCAGAGAAAAAGTTAGCTACACCATGCTGGTCAAGCCCTTGAAAAGATCCCATCGCTGAATGCATAGTATAAGAGAGGGTCCAACTTTCAATGTAACAATAATAGGCGGCTATGGCTATATTTGAAAAAATACCAAACACCCCGACATAACGCCAGAGTCTATTACCCCCCATTTTTTCAAGGGTGAATGGTGTGGTATGATGTCCAAACCGTCCACCATACCTACCGATCGACCATTCCACAAATAGTAACGGGATTCCCATCAGCAGGAAACAAACCAGATAAGGGATGATGAACGCTCCACCTCCATTTTGAACAGCCTGAACCGGAAAGCGCAGAAAGTTACCTAAACCCACTGCATTTCCCGACATGGCAAGAATAAGGCCGATCCTAGACCCCCAAGCTTCCTTATTAGTACTCATTTGTCCTGGTTAAGTTTTTAAATCATTGGAATTATTAATAAAAACGCGTTTAAAGATATGGAAAATCGCATAAGTACCTAATTCAAGTCCTAAATAAATTGTCTTCTGACTTCTGTCTTCTATCTTCTGACTTCTGACTTCTGTAATACGGAATTCGAAGCCTGGAACCTGGAATTCAAAATTAAATTACTTTTGTATCAATCGTTCACCTAATTGATCCCCTGATGATCAGTACCAACTATCCCGACAAGCCTGCCCTGATCATTAAAGATCAAGTTGATACATTCAAAAACCTTCTTTCGAAAATCCAGGCATTTTCGCTGCTTTTCAATAAAGAGGGGTATGAAAAGATCGCCATTTTCTCTGAAAACCGGCCTGAATGGATCTATGCTTTTTATGCCGGCTGGCGGAACGGATCGGTGGTTGTTCCTATTGATTTTCTTTCGTCTGCAGATGATGCGTCTTACATCCTGAATGACTGCCGTCCGGAGCTGGTGTTTGCAAGCCTGGGCGTCGGCAACACATGGGAAAAGATGGGTAGCAGGCTGAATTATTCACCCCGGGTTATTTTTTTTGAAGATTTAGTCTTCACTGAACCGGCAGAGGTAAATTCCCTGGAAATACAACCCCCGGAAGAAAAAACTGCAGTGATCATCTATACATCCGGTACTACAGGGAGCCCTAAAGGTGTCATGCTTTCGTTCGCAAACCTCAATGCCAATATCCGGGCTGTTACCGAAGATGTGAAAATATTTAATGCAGACCGGCCGGTGTTAATGTTATTGCCATTACATCATATTTTCCCGCTGGTCGGATCGATGGTTGCACCACTAAAAACAGGCGGCAGCGTGGTCATGTCACCTTCCATGCTATCCTCAGATATCATCGAAACGCTTAAAAACCACCCGGTTAAGATCATGATCGGAGTACCGAGGCTGTATGAGCTTCTTTACAAAGGGATAAAAGCCAAGATCGATGCGAAGGCCATCGGAAGGCTGTTTTTCCGGATCGTTAAGCTGTCGCATAGCCATTGGCTTGCAAAAAAGATCTTCAAAAAAGTCCACATGGGTCTTGGTGGCAAACTGGAGATCATGGTTTCGGGCGGGGCAGCACTCAATAAAGATGCAGGTAACTTTTTTAAAATCCTTGGTTTTGAAGTGCTGGAAGGATATGGAATGACGGAAGCCGCACCAATGATAACCTTTCCCAGGCCTGGCCATGCCATCATCGGCACTGCCGGCCAGGCGTTGCCGGGACTTAAAATGGAGATCCGTGACGGGGAGATCGTTGCCAAAGGCCCGAATATCATGCAGGGTTATTATAACCGCCCGGAGGAAACAGCCGAAGTTTTAAAAGATGGCTGGCTCTATACAGGCGATCTTGGAGAAATTGACAGCAAAGGCTATTTACGGATCACGGGCAGGAAAAAGGAGATCATCGTCTTACCGAACGGAAAGAATATCAACCCGGCAGAGCTCGAATCCAAACTCGAGAAAACCATCCCTTATATTAAGGAGGCGGGGGTATTTTTATACAATGATAACCTCTATGCCCTTATTTTACCCGATTTAAGCAAGCTTGCAGATGATGGGATTCTGGATGCCGATCTTTATTTCCGTGATAAGATCATGCCGGAATTTAACCAGGAACTGACATCTTATAAAAGGATCGTCCAGTTTTCACTTGTCAATGATGAATTGCCCCGTACAAGGCTGGGGAAGATCCAGAGGTTTAAGCTCGAAGAGTTGATCGCGGGCAAGGCTAAAAAAGAAGGTAAACCTTATGCGGAAGCAGGCTCGGAAGAATATCTCGCCGTTAAGTCCTTTCTGGAAAGCCAGGTTGATATGACCATTGGCCCTGACGACCATCTTGAATTTGATATTGCACTCGACTCCCTGGGCAAGCTGAGCCTGATCGATTTTATCGAGCAGAAGTTCGGGGTAAAGATTGAGGAGGAGCATCTTCCGAAATTACCATACGTGAAATCGCTGGTTGAACATATAAAGCAGCACAAACGCTGGAACAAGGAAGATGTGACCAACTGGGCGGCTGCACTGAAAGAGAAAGTCCATGTTAAGCTGCCGAAAACCTGGCCTACGCTGGGAATGATCAAAAATTCAGCACGGGGATTCTTCTCAATCTATTCCCGGATGAGAAGTGAAGGCCTTGATAATGTTCCAGAAGGTCCGTGCATCATTGCACCCAATCACCAGAGCTTCATTGACGGCCTGATCATAGTTGCGGCCCTGAAAATGAAAACGTTGAAAAACAGCTATTTCTATGCAAAGAAAAAGCATGTGAATAATCCGTTCCTTCG
Organism: uncultured Bacteroidales bacterium; assembly: GCA_964371595.1. GTDB lineage: Bacteria > Bacteroidota > Bacteroidia > Bacteroidales > JAGOPY01 > JAGOPY01. The sequence goes on from CAYJNJ010000051.1 coordinate 6,678, forward strand.
TTTCCTTGCCCGTACCAATAACGTCATCGTGATGGATATGAACAAAGACCTGAAGGAATCGATCCAGAAACTGGCGGAAGTGCTTAAAAAAGGAAAGAACATTGTCATATTTCCGGAAGGTACCCGTACAAAAACAGGGAAGCCGGGAGAATTTAAAAAGACTTTTGCGATTTTAAGTACCGAGCTGAATATCCCCGTTGTGCCCGTAGCCATCAATGGTGCATACAAAGCCATGCCGCACAGGTCGCTCTTCTTAAAGCCATTCAGCAAGATCACGGTCAGTTTCTTCCAACCAATATACCCTGAAGGGCACACCACAGATGAACTGACTAGCATCGTCCAGGAACGCGTACACGAAATGGTATCGGATTAGTGACTTTCCCCAGGCTTTAGCCTGGTGAATTATCCCGGGCTTTAGCCTGGTATTTCTTCCAGAGGTAATAGACGGGTACCCCCGACAGAACGATCCCGAGTCCCGGCCAGGTGAACAGCGGCTTATAAACCAGTAAAATGACGATGATCAACAGGCAGGCTGCAATATAGATAATCGGAAAAACCGGGAAACCGAATGCTTTATATGGCCTTTCCCATTCCGGGTGCTTTTTCCTGAGCATAAAAACCGCAAAGATCACCAGGGCATAAAAGAGCAGTGCCGCGAATACCACGTAATCTAGTAATTGACTGTAACTTCCTGTAAGGCAAAGGATTGTCGACCATCCGGCCTGGATCCAGAGGGCAAAGGCAGGGACGCCCTTAGCGCTGAGCTCACCGGTCCTTTTGAAGAAAAGTTTGTCTTTGGCCATAGCAAACGTAACCCGGGCGCCGGAAAGGATAATCCCGTTATTACAGCCGAAAGTGGAGATGACCACAACAGCCGCCATAAGGAGCTCCGAATTTTTTCCAAAAATGCCGTAAATGGCAGCCGTAGCTACCCGGTCCTCGCTGGCGAATTGTATCCCTCTTTCCATGACCGTCGCACCTTCTGCTATACCCCTGACCGGCAAGGCCAATATGTAAACGACATTCACCAGGAAATAGATCAGGCAGACGGTTAGAGTTCCCAGGAAAAGGCTGCGTGCAATGGTTTTTTTTGGGTTGATGACTTCATCAGAAGTATACGTGATGTTATACCAGGCATCGGCGGCGAATATGGAGCCGACCATGGCCATTCCCACCGCAATCAGCAATGAAATCCCCGTTACCGGCACCTGGACGCCGTCTACAACCTTGGTGGCATCCCAGAATCCGGGCGAACTGAATACATTAAGCTGTGTTGCTTTGGCCACAAAAATGCCCAGGACAATGAAAACCAGCAGGATCAGGACTTTGGAATAAGTGAAGATGTTCTGTACGCGCTTGCCTTCCTTTATTCCCCGTGTATTGATCCAGGTGAGCAAAAGGATCATCATGATGGCAAGCAACTGTGTGGAGTTGAACTGGAAGAATCCCAGGTCCAGCACGGTATTTTGCTCTGAAATTATTGGCAGGAGCACCCCGGTGAATTTTGCGAAAGCCATGGCAACGGCCGCTATCGTGCCGCACTGGATGACGAGGAAGAAGGTCCAGCCGTAGAGGAAGCCAAAGAGTGGCGAATAGGCTTCCCGCAGATAGACATAGATCCCGCCTGCGTGAGGAAGCATACTTGCCAGTTCACCGTAGCTGACGGCGGCTAGCACGGTCATGACGGTCGTGATGCCCCAGACCACCAGCAGCCAGCCGGGTGAACCGACATTCCGGGCAATGTCGGCGCTCACTATGAAAATTCCGGAACCAATCATCGATCCCATGGTAATTGCTGCAGAATCGAACAGGTTCAACGATTTTTTGAAGTGGCCTTCGGTCGCCATCAAGTATTGGATTAAGTGTGACTTATCGGATTGACTGATGCTAAAGATTGGCTAAAGTAAAAAAAATCAATCCCGCTTGCCGGATTCTCCGTAATTTTATCGCAAAGTCTGGATATGGTGAACCTCTATATTACCGGCATAATACTCGATTTCAATTTCATCCCCCTTCTGTTTGTCATATTCATTGCCTGGGCAATTCCAATGGTGCTTACATTACTAAAGACCGATAAAGTACCCTCTGTTTTGCTGGAAATGCTTGCCGGGTATATTGCCGGGATGTTCCTGATAAAATATGCTGATCAGGACAGCTTGCTTGTGCTGGATTTCCTGGCGCTTTCCGGGTTGGTATTTATCATGTTCCTGAGCGGGATCGAGATCGACATCAATAATATCATCAATTCATTTCCAAAAAAAATTACAGCGGGCAGTTTCTCATCAAACCCATTACTCGGCGGAATTGTCCACTACCTCGCGTGCCTGGTCATATCTTTTGCCGGGACCTTCCTTCTTTCGTTGTATGTTAATATCCCGAATGTCTGGTTTTTCTCGCTTATCCCTACTACCACGTTTATGGGGATTGTTTATCCTGTATTGAAAAACAGGGGGGAAACGAAAACTTATTATGGGCAGACATTGATTACAACAGCTGCCGTGGCCGATATTTTTTCCATTACCCTTGTTACCATTTCAGCCTTATACCTCAAATTCGGATTTCATTACGAGTTGTTCCTGGTTATCATCTTTTTCCTGTTTTTTATCATTTTTTATGTATTGGGAAAAAAATTCGCCCCCGGGATATTTAAAAAGATAACCTTTCAGAAAGCACATGCCGCAACCCAGCTCAGCATGAGGGGCTCGATCGCACTGGTACTGTTATTCGTGGTAATCGCACAATTCGTAGGGGGTGAAGTAGTGATCCTGGGTGCCTTTCTCAGCGGCCTGCTGATGTCGTTCTTCATGAGCAAAGAGCGTTCGATACTGATCATAAAGCTGGAAGGGATGGGGTTCGGATTTTTTATACCTGTCTTCTTTATCATGGTTGGGGCGAAATTCAATCCCGGTAGCCTGCTGGAATATGACAATTCGCTTTATTTATTCCTCATTTTGCTGGTTATCCTGTTTTACGCTGTTAAAGTAATCCCCTCTGCTATCTGGATCAGGAGGTTTGGGAAAAGATTGTCGCTGGCAGCGGGATTCCTGCTTGCCGCCCACCTTGGGCTCGTTATCGCCGCTTCTTCTGTCGGGCTTGAGCTTGGCGCCATTTCCCCGGGTGCCAATGCCAGCTTTATCATCATGGTAGCTGTGACGGCATTTGCCTCGCCTTTACTTTACAGCCAGTTTAATAAGAAAAGATCTGTTGCGGATGATCATACGTTTATTATCGGTGGCAGCAGTGTGGGCGTTTTATTGTCGCGAAGGCTTAAAATGCTGGACAAATCTTCGATAATCATCGAAATCGATCCTGAACGCTTTAAAGAAATTAAGTCCAATGGGCTTGATATTATCCAGGGCGATGGCAGAGATCCGGCGATCTATCGGAATTTAAACCTTCAGCCGGGCAACCATGTTGTCGTGATAACCGGTTTAATGGAAAATGACATCCTGATTTGCGAGATGCTCCGAAAGGAGCTGCAGCACGAGCGTATCATATCTATCCCCGGCAATTCACAGATTGAAAAGCAGATGCGTGGACTTGGGGTGCAGATCCTGGATGCCAGGAGGGTAGTTGCCTCGACGATTGAAAACATTATCCTAAGCCCGGGGGCATCCAATTCACTGATAGGTACCTTTGAGAATTTTACTGTGGAAGATGTTGTGATGCTTAATTACGACCTGGAAGGGAAAAGCATCAAGGACCTTCCATTACACAAAGATGCCATGATCATGCTTGTTACGCGGGGAGGTGAGAAATTTGTCCCGCACGGGGATACCTATTTAAAAGCCGGTGACGTGTTTACACTGTTCGGCACCGGCTCTGCAATTGAAGAAATTCGCAAGATTATTTCGCGAAATTAACGGCTCTAGTTTCCCTGATCACGGTTATTTTTATCTGTCCGGGATAGGTCATTTCATCCTGGATCTTTCTTGATAATTCATAGGAAATTTTGCTGGCTTCGTTATCGGAAACTTTTTCAGCGCCGACGATAACCCTGAGTTCCCTTCCAGCCTGGATAGCATAGGTTTTCACCACGCCGGGGTAGGAGAGGGCAAGGTCTTCGAGCTTATTGAGACGCTGGATGTAGGCTTCGGCAACTTCGCGGCGGGCACCCGGCCTGGCGCCTGAAATGGCGTCGCAAACCTGCACTATGGGCGCGATCAGCGATTCCATCTCCACTTCGTCGTGGTGGGCGCCGATGGCATTGCAAATTTCAGGGTGCTCCTTGAACTTTTCAGCGAGCTTCATACCGAGGATGGCGTGTGGCAGTTCCGGCTCATTGTCGGGCACTTTGCCAATGTCGTGCAGCAGGCCTGCCCTTTTTGCCATCTTTGGGTTCAGCCCGAGTTCGGCGGCCATCGTGGCGCTAAGCTTGGCCACTTCGATGGAGTGGGCGAGGAGGTTCTGGCCGTAAGAGGAACGGTACTTCATTCTTCCGATCATCCTTACGAGTTCGTTGTGCAGATTATGGATTCCCAGGTCAATGCAAGTCCTTTTACCGATCTCGATCACTTCCTGTTCGATCTGCTTGGTGGTTTTGGCAACCACTTCTTCGATACGGGCAGGATGGATCCTGCCGTCGGTCACCAGTTTATGCAGTGAAAGCCGGGCAATTTCCCTTCTGACCGGGTCAAAACCCGAGAGGATGATGGCTTCGGGGGAATCGTCGATGATGATCTCGACGCCGGTTAGGGCTTCGAGCGCCCTGATATTACGGCCTTCGCGACCGATGATGCGGCCCTTGATATCGTCGTTTTCCAATGGGAAAACCGATACGGTGTTTTCGATGGCATGTTCGGCGGCGGTGCGCTGGATCGTTTCGATAACGATCTTCTTGGCTTCCCGCTGTGCGGTGATCTTGGATTCTTCGATGGTATCCTTGATATAAACAAGGGCATCGGTTTTTGCTTCTTCCCTCAGTGTTTCAATGATCTGGGACTTTGCCTCGGATGCCGATAAACCGGCGATTTTTTCAAGTTTTTCAACCTGTTCTTTAATGACCCTGTCTAAGTCCGACTGTTTTTTCGTTACAATTTCAAGTTGATTGTTCAGATTTTCTTTGATGGTGTTCAGTTCATTTTGTTTCCTCTGAATTTCCTCATAACGTTGGGAGATCTGTGATTCTTTCTGCTTCAGCCTGTTTTCGTTGATCTGGACGGCATTGTTCCTTTCGTTAACGGCTTTTTCATGTTCCGCTTTCATTTCAAGGAACCTCTCTTTGGCTTGCAGGATCTTCTCTTTCTTTACCACTTCTGCTTTTTCTTCCGCCTCGCGCATCAGGATTTCCATCTTTTTCGCATTAAGCTTCCGAAGGATAAAGGAGCCGATCACTACGCCAAGTACCAGTCCTGCCAATCCATCCAAAAGGTAAATAAATATTTGGTTCATGGTTCAGTGATGTTTGGTAGTATATGATTCAGTTGACTAATGATAATAAAATACCCGCAATTTATCCAAGAGTTTGGGATAAACCCAAATGTAAGGGTTAGGGTTGCCCCGGCAGTTCGAGCTTCCACTGTCCGCCAATTGGCGGATCCCCACTTGCATGAGGATGAGGCCTGTTCTAGCTCTGGTAAGTCGAACCCTGATCTTGATAATGTTGATTTATCAAACCTGAATTGGATAATTGCGGGTAATTTTTTTTAGTTTTTTTTTCAAAGAACGAATGGGATCGGACTGTCAATCAAGATGGTGTGTTATTAGTTCCTCCAGTTTCTGAAGACGTGTCAGCACCATATTTTCACCTGATGCAAGGTCGCTTTCAAGTTTCTGGGCGGTGGAAGCGTAGTGCAGCAATACCATGGCCATCAGGTCTTGTTTATCATTAAAGGCGAAGTGTTCGGAATATTCCCTTATTCTCAGTTCGATATCTTTGACTGCTTTCCGGATGATTTCCTCTTCTTCCCGTTTGATTTTTAACCTGTAAGGCCTGTCGGCTATATTTACCGTGATGGTAAGCTCTTCCATGTCCTTAACTAAGTTCCAGTTGCAATTATTTGTTTAACAGTTCAATACACCGGTCAATTTCCCGCACAAGGTCCTGGATCTTATCTTTCACCTTACCTGTCTCTTCGTTTGATTGGACGGATTCGACGGATTTAGCGATTTTGAGGGCCTGGACCTGTTTTTTTAAATTGTCAATTTCAATATTTTGCTCTTCAATAGTTCTTTTTTGAATGACCGATTGTGTGATCAAAAGATCTTTCTCAGTAACATTTTTTTTGTGATCCTCAGCAAGTTGCTTTATTTTTTCTTCAAGTTTCTGAAGATGTTCAGCTACAAGATCCATAAATCAGCCTGCCGGGTTTTAGTTCATTCTCTACAAAAATATCAAAATTCCTTTATTATTGACATAAAGATTAAAAATAACTGTCCGACTGTTCAATTGTTCAATTGTTCAATTGTTCTATTGTTCCATTGTTCCATTGTTCAATTGTTAAATTGTTTGGTTTCGCAGATTCCTCCTTCGTCGGAATGACGGCGGTGCGGCAGGCTGACAGATTCCTTCCGCCAGCTGGCGGATCGGAATGACGGCGGTGCGACAGGCAAACAGATTCCTCCTTCGTCGGAATGACGGGGGCGCGAACAGATATAGAGGAGCGGCGCGGCATGCAAGGTATTTGCGAATAGCACTTTTCGTGGTTGCCGCGCCGCTCTGGTATTTAACCATCAATGCCGTCATTCCCGCGAAAGCGGGAATCTGCCGGCCAACCCGCGCCGCCGACCGCCGACCGCCGACCGCCGACCGCCGACCGACGACCGCTGACCGAAATCGTCCAAAGGAAAAATTTTTTCAACCGACCGGGTATAAATGTGCCTTTTTCCGGATAAACAGGAAAAGACATGTTATGACCGAAGATTTTTTACATTTTAACTGGAAATTCCGGCTGGCCGGATTTCGTTTCCATACCACAGCAGGCGAGGAGCTGCACATTGTCAGGGCCGGGGAACATAACCATGATTCAGGGCCTGATTTTCTGAATGCCCAGGTTAAAGTCGGCAACACCCTTTGGGCCGGGAATGTCGAGATCCATATCCGCTCATCGGACTGGATAAGGCATAAGCACCAGCATGATGAAGCCTACGACAATATTATCCTGCATGTGGTTTATGAGGATGACCTGCCGGTTCGGCGCCGCAATGGCGAGCCGATGCCGACCCTGGTGCTGAAGGATATCCTGCCGCCAGGAGCGTACGAAACGTATAACTATTTCCTTAACAACCATCTCTGGATCCCCTGCGCCCTGCGATTGAATGAGATCAGGGAGGTTGTGATCAGCGACTGGCTGACAGCGCTTTCCGTGGAGAGACTGGAACGGAAATCGGATGAGATCGAAGGAATGCTGCACTATTCCGGCAACGACTGGAACCAGGCTTTTTTCGAAGCGCTGGCATCCACCCTGGGCTTCCGGATCAACAAGCAACCTATGGAGCTATTGGCGCGGCATACCCCGGTACAATGCCTTGAAAAGCATAAAGACCAGCTTTTCCAGGTCGAAGCGATGCTGTTTGGCCAGGCGGGTTTGCTGGATGGAAAATACCGCGGCGATTATCCCAAAAAGCTGAAGAAAGAATACCAACACCTGAAGAATAAATTTTCACTCAAGCCTGTTTCAGGCCACCTCTGGAAATTTATGCGGCTAAGGCCCAATAATTTCCCAACGATCCGGCTGGCCCAGCTGGCGATGATGCTTCATCTACGGTCACATTTTTTCAGTGAGATCATCGAAAAACCGGATTATGATCACCTGCTGGATTTCTTTTCCGTCAGGGTGAGCGATTACTGGAAAGATCACTATTATTTTGACCGTGAATCGAAAGCGCTTGGCAAATCTATTTCTTCATCTACTGTCGAGCTGATCATGATCAATAATGTGATCCCGTTCCTTTTTGTTTACGGGAAACTGAAAGGGCAGCCGGCATACCAGGAAAAAGCTTTTGCCTTGCTGAATTCGATCGCAGCGGAATCAAATTCGATAGTCAGGAAATTCGGGGAATTCGGCATCATACCGGGCAATGCCGGGCAATCGCAGGCATTGCTGGAGCTAAAAACCAATTATTGCGATCAGAAAAAATGCCTGGAGTGCAGGATCGGGCTGGAACTTATCAGGTGATTTTTTATGTTTCTCGCAGATTTTCGCAGATTTGGGCGCAGATTCCGCAGATCAGGATAGGTGTAAATTCGTGGTCATTCGTCCGGATTCGTGTCATCCGTGTTCCATTTGAACACGAATAACGCGAATAAAACGAATTGTCACGAATAAGATGTTGCAATTATAGGTTTATGCTATCCTGCTGCACCCTGTTCTTCTCCTCAAACATCCGGATCAGCTCTTCCGGGCTTTTCCCCATGTTCTGGATCGAAATTGCCGCATCATCGGCAAACTCATGGTTGGGGTATTTTGCGATGAACATCTCATACACTTCTTTTGCCTTGCCAAAGTTCTGCATGTTGTTCTCATATATATATGCCACCAGGAACAGGCATTCCGGCACTTTCTTATATTCAGGGTACTGGTAAATGATCCGGTTGTAAAGATCCAGCGCTTCCTTGCTCTTGCTGGTATTCAATGAAATATCGGCGGCTTTGTAAAGATATTCAGGCGCTTCGGGGCTGTCCTTGAATTTTTCCGCATACTTAACATATGCCGTCGTCAGTTCATTCGCTGTTTGCATACCTTTCTCATTCAGTGAGAAGTTTTCGGAGGCGATCTTTGCTTCCAGTTCGGTGATCCTGGCTTTGGGATCGGGTTTACACTGGACCAGGATTGCTGAAAGAACCGTTAAAAGAATGAAATACCTTACAATCTTCATGGTTTGGGGTTTTATTAAACTTTGACTTTTTTCTTTTTACCAGGAAAAATCATTTTGTAACTGACTTCAATATTCCCGTTGGTAATATCATTCAGCTTTTTCTTTAAAAGCATTTTTTTCAATGGACTGATCCTGTCGACAAATAATTTAGCCTCAAGGTGGTCATATTCATGCTGAATGATCCGTGCCGGGATTCCTTCATACTCTTCTTCGAAACTGTTGAATTCCCGGTCCTGGTACTGTATCCTGATCCTGGATTTCCGGATCACATCTTCCCTTATCTGTGGAATGCTCAGGCAACCTTCATTAAAGGCAACATCCTCACCTGATTCTTCGATGATATGCGGGTTGATGAAAATCTTTTTAAAACCGAGCAATTCGGGTTTATCTTCTGAATAAGGGCTTGCATCGATAATGAAAAGACGTATGCCATGATTAACCTGCGGTGCAGCCAGGCCAACACCTTCAGAATAATACATAGTCTCGAACATATTGTCGATCAACTCACTTAGGCCGGGATATTCAGCCCCGATATCTGTTGCCACCTTGCGTAAAGTCGGATGGCCATATGCGACAATGGGTAATATCATTTAGGTATTCTCCTGGGTTTTGCGGATTGATTTCCAGCTCATATACGACTGAAGGATGATCGTGGCACTGATCGTATCCACGAGTTCCTTGTTTTGCCTGTCCTTCTTCTTTAAGCCGGCGTCAATCATGGTTTGAAAAGCCATTTTTGAAGTAAAGCGTTCATCCACCATTTCTACGGTTTTATCAGGATATTCCTTCTTTAACCTGTTGACAAACGGTATGATGAACTGTAACGATTCGGAAGGCTGATTGTTCATTTGCCGGGGTTCACCGACCACGAATGCATCGACCTTTTCATGCTGAACATAATTCCTGATAAAGTTGAAAATCTCATGGGTTGCCACAGTGGTCAACCCGTTCGCGATGAGCTGCAGTTCATCGGTAACGGCAATGCCGGTCCTTTTCCTTCCGTAATCGATGGCCATGATCCGTCCCATGTGTGATTTTGCTTTTTCAGCGGCTGCAAAAGTACAAAGAAGTTGATTACTTTTGAATGATAAACAGCACGATATGGACATTCAGATCAGACGGACGATAGAAGCGGCCTGGGAAGACCGGGGAAGATTGGCGAAAGAAGATACACGATATTCGATATACGAAGTAATTAGGTTATTGGATGAAGGGAAATTGCGGGTTGCGGAAGTGGTTGAAGGTAAATGGATTGTGAATGAATGGATAAAAAAGGCTGTTATTCTTTATTTCCCCATACGGGAGATGGAAGTAACCGAAGCCGGGCCGCTTGAATTTTACGATAAAATCCCCCTTAAAAGGGGGTATAAGTCAAAAGATATCCGTGTTGTGCCTCATGCTGTAGCCCGCTATGGCGCTTATATTTCCCCCGGCGTGATCCTCATGCCCTCGTATGTCAACATCGGGGCTTATATTGACCAGGGGACGATGGTAGATACCTGGGCAACCGTCGGATCCTGCGCCCAGATCGGCAAGAATGTCCACCTGAGCGGGGGAGTGGGGATAGGAGGGGTGCTGGAGCCGGTGCAGGCCTCACCCGTTATCATTGAGGATGATTGTTTTATTGGTTCTAGGTGTGTTGTGGTGGAAGGAGTGAGGGTAGAAAAGGAAGCGGTGCTGGGTGCTGGTGTAATACTCACTGCTTCAACCCGGATCATTGATGTTACTTCTGAAAAAACGGTTGAATATAAGGGATTTGTACCTGCCCGATGTGTCGTAATACCGGGAACCATACCGAAAAGCTTTGCTGCCGGCGAATACCAGGTGCCTTGTGCCCTGATCATCGGTAAAAGGACGGCTTCAACAGACAAGAAAACTTCGCTGAATGAGGCGTTGAGGGATTACCAGGTTTCGGTATAGAGTTGGCGCGCGATTATATCGCGTGCCTATTAATCACGCGTCACAGACGCGCGCTAACAGCGCGCTAACTCTTTTCCCCGACAAAATAATCTTCCTTATCGGCGAATAGCACGTTAAAGGTGGTAAGGCTGCCGTAAATCCGTGTGATATATTGCTGTATATCAACTTTTTCTTCATCTGAAAGCTTGCTGGCATTTACCCGTTGTTCCATTACCCTGAGCCGGTCGCGTACCATTACTATTTTATGAAAAAATGCCTCAATCGGAACTTCTTTGCTTTGTAATCCTGCCGTGCCGGGCTGAAGGATCATTTTACCGCCGGTCCATTTTTCTCCCAATGGTACTGTTTCCTGGACATCCGAGAATTTACGCAGGATTTTTACCAGTAACCTTTCCACTTTGTCAAAACTGAGATGGTCAGGCTCGGGGCTGCGGTAATCGATCACTTCCAGGTGATCGGTGCCATGAATGATCTGTTTCAGGCCGTAATCCATGAAAACAATCTCGTAATTGTCGGGCCATACCTGCACAACCACCCCCGCACCGAATTTCTCATGCCTGACGCGGGAACCGATTCCGAAAATCAAGTTTTCCATAAATAACTTAATGTTGAATGTTGAATGTTGAATGTTGAATTAATTCTGTATGAAGTGCTATTACCTGTTTAATCACTGGCTCAGTTTCATCGTTGCGGATCACATAATCTGCAAGCTCAATCTTTCTTAATTCATCCCACTGATTTGCCATTCTCTTTTTCACTTCTTCGGTCGGTAAGTTATCACGCTGCATTACCCTCCTTGTTCTTAATTCTTCCGGTGCAACAACGCAAATGACTTTGTCCATCTCCCTGTAATAGCCGCTTTCAAACAATATCGCCGCTTCATACAGGGTATATGGTGCTTCGGAATGATCAAGGCACCACCGGAGGTATTTTTCCCGAACAGCGGGATGGATGATCTTGTTCAGTTTTTCCAGCAGTTTTTGGTCCGAAAAAACAATTTCAGCAATAACAGGTCTCAACACTTCGCCAGACGGTGAGAATACCGCAGATCCAAAAAGTTTCCTGATTTCCGATTTAATCTGATCATCCTCAAATAATTTCCTGGCTTCATTATCAGCCTGGAAAACCGGGATCCCAAGCTGGCTGAAGATCCGGGCAACGACGGTTTTCCCACTGCCAATATTTCCGGTCAGTCCGATTTTCAGCATTACTTTATAATGATGAATTCAACCTTTTCAGGATTGATTTTATTGATATGGATGAAGGAGGGGTAATTTATCAATACAACTTTTATGCGGTCATCTGCCAACAGGTCGACCTGGGAAAGATCGGCAGTCGCCTGGATCATCCCGGGTTCAATTTTCGGATAATCCTTTAATGCCACAGTGTAATAAACCCTCACTTTATCAGGGAAAGTCTTGGCCTGTAGCCCGTTGCTGTTTATGACCTTCACCGGGACCTCCACCTCGGCTTCAGTAAATTTCTCCACCGGGATTGAATAGGTCACATTATCAGGGGAGAACGAAAGGGACCGGTTAGTACTGTCTTTGTCGAACGATTTTTCCCCGGTGTAATTATCTTTCAGATGGTCAATCTTTATCTTGCCCAGGTTGGCTGAATCCATGCTGTTGATGATCCTTTCCGGGCCTTTCACCGTAACAGAATCAGGGCTGAAAGTCACCATCCCGTAATCTTTGAATTCCTTTTCAAAAGTAAGGTCGAATTCGGCACTCACCGGAATTTTCACTGACTTTTCAGTTTCAAATGACAGGTATATGGAATCAGGACTTACTGAGATAACTTTTCCGAGAAGGCCGGTTTCCCGCTCTATCTCGTTAATAAGCATGGCGGTATTAATGATGCCCTGGTACGAACCATTCCTGGGATATACTGGTAAATATTTCAGGCTGACGGCAACGGGGGCCAATTCTTCCAAATAAAGCATCCGGAAAATATTCGATCCTTTGTCAAGTACTTCTACCTGTATTACCGAATCGGAGGTATAGGTCAAAACTTTGTGCCTGGGTATGTTGGTGAATGCGATAGGGATATCAATAACCTTATCATATTCATCAGAAAGCTTCAGGGTAAACCAAATGGTTACCGAAATAACAAGGCAAACGAAAAAAACGGAAAGGTTCTTCCGGAATTTTTCATCCTTATTGACAAAAGCGGACCTGATTAAATCTATAAAACTGATCTTCAAATGAATAAAGATTATCTAAGATTATTCGACCCGTGGTTTAAGATCGTGGAACCTATTTATCCTGTCCCAGCTGCGAAGTGTTATCCAGCGCAATGGCGGATTTTTCAAAAGTGAGCCTGACCTGGTTTCCAACTTCCAGGGTAACGGTCGTTTCATCGAGTTCCGTGATTTTGCCGTGCAAACCGCCAATGGTGATCACTTTATCGCCTTTTTTCAGGTTTTCCCTGAATTTCTTCTGGTCTTTGCTCTTTTTCATCTGAGGACGGATGAAGAACAGGTAAAACACAAGAATGATAAGGACCAACGGAAGAAATGACATCAGGCTGCTGCCGCCCGATCCGCCTTCAGGATTCTGTGTCGGCGCAAAAAGTAAAATGTAATCTAAGATCATGTTATTTGTTATTAGTTAGTTGTTAATGGTTATTAGTCACTAGTCACTAGTCATTGGTCATTGGAAATTCATTATTCATTATTCGTTATTCACTCTTTCTCGGGGATGATGACCATGGCTTTGATGGTAAGTTCTGTTGTGCTGGGCTGGGTATTTGCAGCCACTGTCAGGGTTTTGCTCTGGAAGCCCTGTTTGCCGGAACTGTTAAAAATCACTTCAATTTTCTCTTCGGCACCCGGCTTAACCGGTTCTTTCGGGTATTCGCTGGCGGTGCAGCCGCAAGTGGCGCTGATATTAGCAATAATCAGGTCCGATTTCCCGGTATTTTTAAATTTAAAGGACCAGGTGACCACTTCTCCCTGGATGACTTTACCAAAATCATGCTCAATGGCAGCAAACTCAAGAACAGGCAATTGATCTTCTCCGGTTTTCCCGGAGGCGGAATTCGGAATGTTCACAACGTCTGCAGGGACCTGAGTTTTATCACCTGAGCAGGAAACGAGGGCCGCCAGGGTCACAAATATCATCCAGTGAAAGATCTTCATCTTTATAAAAACTTCAAATGTTAATATTTACTGCCATAGATTGAAACGGAGCCCTTGAAAACATCTTCCTCCCAGTATCCCTGGCATTTTAATACATAGAAATATACCCCATCCGGTAACCTTCCTCCGTCCCATTCCCCGGAATAATGATCCTTTTCATACACCACTTCGCCCCAGCGGTTGAAAACATATAGCTGGTTTGAAATGTAGCGGTCAAGGTAAGGGATCTCATATTTGTCGTTTACCCCATCGCCATTTGGGGTAAATACATTTGGGACTTCAAGTTTCCATTCCCTGACGCTGATCGGGATATAAACCGTATCGCTGCAGTTGTCGATTGTAGTATAGGTGAATTTGACCAGTGAATCGGTTTCAACGAAAACATACAGTGGATTGATCTGGTTCGTTGAAGTTCCATTCGGAAATATCCATGTCCATGAAGTCAGCGGAATCGAATCTGCAGATTTATTTTCAAAGGAAAGATATGCCTGGGGATTGGTCACAAAGAGCGAATCGGGTTCAACCGTCACTTCCACAACCGGCATTTCGAAAGGCAGCACATCATAGGTCTCATTATAAGTACAGACAGTGTCGTAGACAATCAGCGTATAGGACTGCTCCACGCAAAGGTTAAGTGCCCATGCCGAATCGCCGTAATTAACATCCACAGAATCACCCCAGTAAAAATGATAAGGCGGGTAACCACCGGTTGCAGTAGCTTTGACCTGGGCTTTACAGATCGTATCTACAGAATTTGTATCGATTGGCGGACAGCCGAATACAAGCTGCTCAAACTCAACTACGATCCTGGGGTAGACACTAAGGGTCACCGTATCTGTACAATGGTATGTCGAATCATCGTTGTAAACATGAAGGATATATGTAATTGTATCAGTAACAGGTACTTCAATGATAACTCCGGTTTCCCCGTTAGGTTCCCAGGAGTATGTTAAGGTATCGGCAAACTGAGTGTATAAGTAAACACTCTGGCCATAGCAAACCGTTGTATCGCCCGGCAGGATTGTACAATCAATCTGGGCATGCAGATGGGATCCTGTAAAAATCAATACGATTACAGCAATCTTTCTGAGCATTCGGAGTATTCCAGGTGTTTCATTCATGCAGTGCGCAAAATTAAGGTTTTTTTGATTTGATTTTAAGGCCGATCAGATGTGTGGCTTCACTTATTGTCCGGTATAAATAGAATAAAGGGCAAATAATGAAAATATTGTATAAAACGAGGATCATCTGTCGAAATATCTGAGTGAATTTCGAAGATGATCCTCAATTGGCAATAGGATAACGAATGTGTCTGTTATTAAGGACCGGGCAGGAACCCGGTTTCAGGAAATTTTATAATAAGGTCGGGTTTTACTTACCGAGCAGGACGATCACTCCAAGCTGGAGAATGAATTCGTTATAAATGACTGATTCAGTATGCTCACTTCTTGATACCTCAGATTCATCAATTTTGTGTTTGTAGGCTTCATGGGAAAATCCCAGGAACATATCGGCACCGATCATATCATTGAAAAAATACGTTGCACCGCCGCCTAACCTGTATGCGAATACAGTTTCATTGTATTTATCCCATTCACCGCCTGAGTTATAGGTTTCTTTATAATTATCGATACCCCCCCCGATCTGGGCTTCTGCATATGGGATCATTTTATCACAAACCGGAAAATAATAGCGTGCAAATGGTCCAAGGATAAAAGTAGCCCCTTTGACTTCATATCCACTTCCATCCTTAAATTTAGATGAATAGATATCAATATCCATGAAAACGCCTCCGACCAGGTTGTCAATAAAAGTATAACCGATCCGGGGCTGGAAATCGAAATCAAAGTAAGATTGCTTGGATGATTCATCGACCTCGCCGTCATACTTGTCTTTTTCCGTGCCTTTGTTGAATTCAAGGCGGTTGGAACCTGCAATGAAAAACCTTCCTTTTTCAAGCTGAGCCTGGACTGTCAGCCCGGCTGCAAGAAACAGGACAATAAACAACAATACTGATCTTTTCATAATCATAAGAATTTATCAATTAATATTAAATAAGTAATACCAATCGTAAATAATAGGTAAACAGTTAAACGGAATAGAATTCAGGAGGTTGCAAAAAAATACAGGAAAGTTTGGAAGGACAGGGAAGGATACCCGGTAATTTTATAGATCCAGGATGACCACGATACCCAGCTGCATGGTGAATTCGTTGTATAAAGACTTGCTATCGCTGCTGCGCCCTGCATCTCCGGAATCTTTATATTTATATGAATCATGCTGGTATCCGAGGAAGAGGTCACAGCCTACGATTTCATTGAAAAAATACGTAGCACCACCCCCAATCCTGTATGTGAAAACCGATTCTTTCGACTTGGACCAGTCATCGGTAGTGGAATATTTCGTTTTGGTATTATCCACGCCGAATCCTGCCTGGATTTCGGCAAAAGGCATAAACTGATCAGTAACAGGGACGTAATATCTAACAAAAGGTCCGATGATAAATGTAGTCCCCTTATATGTATAACCGGATTCCGACCTCGACTTATTACTGTAGGCTTCGACATCCATGTATAAGCCGCCGACGAGGTTTGGGATAAAGAAATAGCCGGCTTTCGGCAGGAAATTGAAATCAAAGTAATTATAACCGGATTCTTCGTCGACTTCACCATCGTATTTGGATTTACTGCTACCCACGTCCAAATGGAGGCTGCTGCTTCCTGCCAGGAACAGCTTACCTTTATCAGTCTGCGATCTTGGTGTGGTAAGCATGCTTCCAAAGCTGTCATTTTTATCGCTGCTGGATGATTTAACCGTCATACCCTGACCGGATCCGGTTTTACCGCTGCCGAGCCTGATATTATCAATTGCACATTGATTTTCAACCCCGGTGAAAACCACTGACCGGGCAATGCCAGAAAAAGAAACTTTATTTTGTTTCCAGGAATCGTAATATGCCCCGGATTCGCCTCTCAGACCAAGTGCCAGGGGCTGAAATGCTTCAGATGCCAGCATGTTTCCGGTGCCGCCAGGCCCATCATAAATAGTAACGATACCGCCCGTTGAAGTGGAATAATCATAAACCAGGATTTCTGAAAAGCCTTTGCCGGATGTTAAATTAACCTCACAACCTGACAGGAATACCAACACTGTGTTGGGAAGGATATCACCAGTGAAATTACCGGTACCGCCATGCTTTGAATCGATAACTGCCACGGCAGGAGCGGAAAATGAAACAGCATAATTTGTTCCGGCAAATCCGGAGTGGCTGGATTGGCCATTGTAAAATCCGCCAATTTCTTCAAGGTTCCCCAGCCCTTCAAAATTAAGGACAACAGAGCCGGAATCAACGGGAAGGGCCGCCTGGCCGAAGGATGCAACCTGGTCATTTGTCAGATTACCTCCCAATTTTGGGTCATGCACGGTTTGTACCTGTGCAAAGGTAACAGGCAGGTAAAATACCAAAATGAAAGCTAAGTAGGGGGATAGCTTTTTCATAACTTGGGTTTATCAATTTTCCACCGCCAACTTTTCTGGAAAAACAGTTAAAAATCAAACAGTTATGATGATTTTTTGGGGGCTGTATTTAGCAGATTCGTTTGGCTCGCCAAATATACGAATTATTAAGAGAAATTGTCATTTCTTTTATCATTT
Source organism: uncultured Bacteroidales bacterium (assembly GCA_964371595.1). GTDB lineage: Bacteria > Bacteroidota > Bacteroidia > Bacteroidales > JAGOPY01 > JAGOPY01. Next base: position 24,211 of record CAYJNJ010000051.1, read on the forward strand.
TATTAACAATTTTTCACCCGGCGGCCCTCGTATTTTTCCTTATTTTCGGGAACTAATTTATTTTTATGAAAATAAGGCTAACTGCATTAATATTCTTCTGTTTGAGTTACCAACTCATTGTCGCGCAGGAAAAAACGGTAACATGGCTTTACGATACAGGGGTTGAGACCCAGGAAAAAATAATCGACATAAAACACGTAAATGCAAACCTGGAAATTGATCCGGTGGATACCCTCGTAACGGGCCATGTGATTTTCACTTTCTCACCGGTAAGAACACAAACCGACTCTATTGTTTTCTGGTCGCCAGATATTGTCTTTTCCGAGGTAGAGATGCCGGGGATAGAAATATCATATGAAAAAGCCGGGGATAACCTGGTTGTGAGGATAATATCGAAAGAAAAATTAACGAAAGGCGGCAATTTTGAAATAAGAATGGAATATACCTCCCATCCAAAGTATGACCTCTTTTTTATCGGGTGGAATGAGCCGGCGCTGCGCAGTAACAAGCAGATATGGGCACACCGTCCTTTCCACTGGCTGCCGTATTATGGTGACAGGCTGACCACTGATGTGTTTATCACATTTGACGGTAAATATAAGGTGATGACCAATGGGGTAAGGGAATCGGTGAAAGATAACAAAGACGGGAGTAAGACATGGCATTATAAAATGGTTAAAGAACACCCGTTTTTTTCAACCTGTCTCGTCATAGGCGATTATAAATTCCTGGAAATGAAGACTGCCGACGGCCTTCCATTAGAGCTCTGGTATTACAGCTGGCAGGACGACCATGCAGAGCCGACCTACAGATACACGCAACGGATGTTTGATTTTTTCAATGATGAATTCGGACTTGATTATCCATATGAGATTTACCGTGAAGCCCCGGTGGAGGACTATCTTTACGGCGCGATGGAAACCACGACCTCTACGGTTTTCGGGGATTACCTCGCTGTAGATGACCGGGCGTTTGATGGAAGGAATTACGTGAATGTCAACGCCCATGAGCTGGCTCACCAGTGGTTCGGTAACTGCCTGTCGCACCAGAAAAATTGCGATGTATGGCTGACCGAGAGTTTTGCCACCTATTATGCTAAACTATTTGAAAAAGAGGTATTTGGTGATGATTATTACCAGTGGGTCAGGACCCAGGAGCTTGACGAAACCCTGGATGCTGCCAAAAAGGATCCATTTCCGACAGGCCACAGCAGGGGAGGACGGGCGCGCTGGTACCCAAAAGGCTCCCTGGTCCTCGATATGTTAAGGGATGTGCTGGGAGATGAAGAATTTAAAGCTTCCATCAGTAATTATACAAATCAAAACGCTTTCAGTGAAGTAGAAACTTCAGAGTTTATGGCTTCGGTTTATGAAGCAACCGGCCAATCAGTTGACTGGTTCTTCGACCAATGGATCAAAAGGGGAGGTGAGCCTTATTATGAGGTTAGATGGAAGAAGGAGAGAGATATAGATGGAAGTGGAAGAACAGTGATTTGTGTTACCCAGGCACATCAGCGTAATGAGCTGACAGGTTTGTTTAAAATGCCGTTTACGTTTGAAGTATATTATAAAGATGGAAGCTCCGACCGGAAAATCCAATGGATCGAAGAGGAATACAGTGAGGTGACCTTTCAAAATCCAGGTGACAAGGAAATTTCATTCATTTTATTTGATCCGGGAAGAAAGGTGCTGAAAACTGTATCATTCCCGAAATCTTTTGAGGAATTATCGGCACAGGCGATCAATGCCCCGGGAATGATCGACAGGTATGATGCACTTGTTGCATTGCGAAGTTTTACTTTGGAACAGAAGGAATCAACCTTGCTGCAGGCCTGGGATAAGGAGACTTTCCACTTTACCAGGACGGAAATTATGAAGCAGCTTTTTGCAGGCAAAGGCAGTGCCAATGAGATCATTTTCTCCCGGGCGATTAAAGACCAGGATCCGCTGGTACGCCGTGGCGCATTGGAAAATATCGGAACGGTTCCTGAAAATCTGAAATCTGAAACAGAAAAGCTGCTGTACGATTTTTCATATATTAATGTTGAAAAAGCGCTCGATTTACTGAGCCGATCTTTCCCCCGTGACATTCCGCATTATCTTGAAGCTACAAAAAATGAAACCGGCTGGAGAGGCCTGAATATCAGGATGAAATGGCTTGAATTAGCTATCCAGGCCGAACAGCGCGAATACTTAGGAGAGCTCACGGACTATGCCGGTCCTCATTATGAATTTGAAACCCGGATCAATGCTTTTAATTTGCTGAAAAAGCTGAATTATCTCGATAATAAATCAGCGTATTACCTGGTCGATGGATATTTATACTGGAATTACAAAGTCAGCAATGCGGCTAAGGATGTCCTGGCTTATTTTTATCAGCAGAACAAATACAAAATATTGATTGATAAGACGCTGGAAGATGAGCGATTATCATCAGAAGAAATAGAAAAAGTTAAGAAAATGCTTGTTGTTAAATAGAGTGGCACATTGTGTAACTTTGCGGAAGGTTTTGGAATAATTTCACTTTAGAAGAATTTTTTGATATTAACCTTAAGAGCAATATTATGAGCAAGAAAATGATGTTAACTTTAAGCCTGGCCCTGGTGCTGGGTTTTGGTGCTTTTGCACAGAATTACAGGATACTTGTACAACCGGCAGGTTCTAAAGAATGGGGTTTTGCCGACCTGACAGGTAACCTTGTCATTGATGCAAAATACAAAAAGATCATCGGTTTTTCAAATGAAGGCTATGCCGCCTTATATGACGCAAAAGCCAAGCAGTTCGGTTTTATCAACATTAATGGTGAACCTTTAGCCACCGAGATCAAGGATTATAAGCTGATCGAAGTTTTTGGTTTTGGGATGAAGGGTTTCAAAGATGGCTTTGCCGCCGTTAAATTGGATGACAAGTGGGGCTTCCTGAATACAGAAGGGAAGCTTGCCATCCCGGCAAAGTATGATAAAGTGACCTTATTTGACAAAGGGTATACGACTGCCAAAGTGGGAGAAAAATTTGTTGTGGTCGATCTTCATGCCGCCGAATTTCCTGTTGATATTCCCGGCCTGGTTGACGTTAATGATTTTTCAGAGCTATTTGCATCATTTAGAACTGAAGCCGATAAAGTAGGATTTATTGATGGCCATGGAAATGTTGTTATTGAAGCGAAGTACCTGGCTGCAGGTGATTTCCGCGGCGGACTGGCCTGGGCGAAAGATGCCACTGGCCAGGTTGGGTACATCAATGACAAAGCGGAATGGGTTGTGGAAGCTAAATTTGAAGTCGGGAAGAATTTTGATCCCGAAACAGGGCTGGCCCGTATCAAATACAACGATAAATGGGCTTATGTCAACAAAGCCGGCGAGGTTTCCTACATTAACGATTCCGATATTTATGAAGATTTCTTCAATGGCCTGGCAAGAGGTAAAAAAGGAGAAAAGTTTGGTTTCTTTAATGCAAAAATGGAATGGGTAATTCCTGCGCAATTTGATGGCGCCCGTGACTTTCAAAATGGCTATGCAGCAGTTAAAAAGGGCGAATTATGGGGCGTGATCGATGTGACCGGTAAGATGGTGATTGAGCCGAAGTTTGAAGATATCAAAGATGTAGAAGTGATAAACTAGCGCGTAGGGCTTAGGGCATAGGGCATAGGGCTTAGAGCAGGTTTTTACTAAAAAGAACAGCCCCCCTAGCCCTACGCTCTACGCTCTACGCTCTACGCTTTTAAACATTAAACCTGATGTTCATAATGTCTCCGTCTTCGACGATATAGTTTTTGCCTTCGACATGAAATTTGCCGGCTTCTTTGATGGCGTGTTCCGAGCCATAGTGAATGAAGTCGGCATATTTCATTACTTCAGCCCTGATAAAGCCCCGTTCAAGGTCGCTGTGGATGGCGCCTGAGGCCTGTTGTGCATTTTCACCCTTGTGGATGGTCCAGGCGCGGACTTCTTTTATCCCTGCAGTGAAGAACGACATCAGGTTAAGCAAATGATAGGCGGTTTGAAGTAAGCGGTTCACGCCGGGTTCAGTCAGGCCGGCATCGGCCAGGAAAGCTTTCCGGTCTTCCGGGTCTTCCAGTTCTGTAATTTCAGCTTCAAGTTTACCGGCTACGATCAGTATCTCCGCATTTTCTGCAGCCATCGACTTTTTAAAGGCTTCTGAATATGCATTACCGCTGGCGGCTGAATGATCATCCACATTACAGACATATAAAACAGGCTTGGCTGTGAGTAAATACATATCGTTAATATGCTTTTTATCTTCTTCAGGGATATGCAAACTACGCGCATTCTGAAAGCTTTCGAGATGGTCTTTCATTTTGTGCAGCACTTCCAGGATATGTTTCGGTTCGCGCTCACCTGATTTCGCCAGTTTTTCCACCCTTACGATCTTTCTTTCCACCATTTCCAGGTCCCTGATCTGAAGTTCCAGGTCTACGATTTCCCTGTCGCGCACCGGGTTTACGGAGCCTTCAATGTGTGGAACGGTATCATCGTCAAAGCAACGCAGAACGTGAATGATGGCGTCGGTTTGCTGGATATCGGCCAGGAACTTGTTCCCGCTGCCTTCCACATTGCTCCCGCCTTTGGTCAACCCGGGAATATCCACGATTTCGACCGTAGCGGTCACGATCTTATCGCTTTTGATGAATTTATTGATCTCATGGAGCCGCTGATCCGGAACATGAACGGTGCCGATATTTGATTTCAGCGCCCCGCCTGATTGTGCACGGGCATTTGAAAAACAGTTGAAGATGGTAGTTTTGCCTACGAGGGTGAGACCGACAATGCCGCATTTGAGTGCCATTTATTCCGAGTGTTAAGGGTTAAGTGTTGAGGGTTAAGTTGAGGTATTAAATTAGGGCAAAGATAGGAAAAAGGTTGTGAGGTTTTGAGGTTTTGAGGTGGTGGAGTGGTGGAGTGGTGTTGTGGTGGGGTGGTGAGGTGGTGAGGTCCCTGAAGGGGACAAATATGAATAGCCCCGGGTTTTAACCCGGGGAAAAGGATCGACCAATACCATTTTAAGTGCCGTAGGCACGACAGAAGCGATCTTTGCGATAACTGAATATCTGTCGTTCTGGGCGAACGGGCGATTGTCGATATCATTGTCGATTGTCGATTTTCGATTGTCGATTTTCGATGTTATTTTGGAATTTTGAATTTTGAATTTGTTTGGAATTTGGTGCTTGGTATTTGGAATTTCATCTGACCAGCATCACCGTCCCAGCCTTTTCCTGATTCCCCGCAACACCATCCACCTCAAACTCCATCTTGTAAACATACACTCCTCCGGGGCAGTCCTTTCCGTTTTTCTTCCCATCCCAGCCTTGAGTTATATTATCTGATTGAAAAATCTCTTCGCCCCAGCGGTTGAATATGATTAATGTTGAATGTTGAAGGTTGAATGTTGAATTCGGGAATTTTATTTGAAAGATGTCGTTTATGCCGTCGCCGTTGGGAGAAAAGGCATTCGGTACATAAATCTCAAAATCAGGAATTTCTTCCGAAACCAGCTTTATATAAACCGAATCTGAACCTATACAACCAACAGGCGATTCCATCTCAACTTTGTACATTCCTTCGGCATTGATGATGATGCTTTCGGTGCTGTCGCCGGTATTCCATCGGTATAAAGCAAGGCCGCTACCAGCTCCGAGTATATCGCCAGGATGCATATCCATTGTGTCAGTCCCATGAAATGACGCTACTGGATTTTCATGTACTATCAGTTGCACCATTACCTGATCTTTACATCCAACATTATCTGTAACCTCAATAATATATTCACCTGCATTGGCAGCAGTAACAGCAAAAAAGAACGGATCGGATTCATCCTGGTGCCCATCCGGATAAGTCCAAAGGTATTCAAATGGCGGCTGGTTCCCGTCGGCAAAGCTTGTGAAAAATACCTCCTGGCCTTCACAGGTATTTTTCAGTGCAGCGGTATAAATTTCAGGTGGTGAGTATATCTTCACTTCACCTGTCTGAAATTCCGCCGGGATCGGATTGCCGCTGGAATTGGTGAAGTAAGATTCCGTTTCCCCGATGTACCAGGCCAGCTCTCCCTGTCCGGGATTTTTCGTCGTGAATATTAGGTCAGCGACTTTTTCTGTTTCGGGGAAAGAAACAGAAGTTGGCGAATTCCAGGCTAAATGGATATCTCCTGCAAGTGGATCGATCCAGCCGGTCAGACTGTCGAAAAATTCCGGATGGACATTGGTAAAACCTTCGCATTGCAGGTTATCCGCATTGTAGCTGAGTTTGAGGTGGAAATTGGCCACGGAATTGAAATTATCGACATTCACCGGGACCAATGCAGAATTCCCCAGGCAATGCCCACCCTCACCGGTGATGGCGTGCAAGTAAGTCAGGATAATATTTTGGATTTCAATGGTAAAACTGGTATCACACCCATTTTCATCCTTAATTAGTACATAGTACATACCACATACTAAATTTTCAAAGGTTCCATTGTTCGATTGATAAGTGTTACCACCGTCTATCGAATAGTAAATCACCGGCGTCGAGCCATTTGCAATTATTTCAATCGCCCCGTTTCCAAGAAAATCCGTTTCATCTGTAACAATAACTTGCGTAACCTGCGGACCGGGAATATCAACAAGGATAACGGGATTATCCTGATAAAATCCATTGCATCCATTTTCATCCGTAACACAGACGATGTAATCCGCGCCGAACAGCCCGTTAAAGACACTATCGGTTTGGTAACTGTTCCCGTTATCAATTGAATACAGTAAAGGTAAACCGGAAGGTGAAAATGCGGAGATTATAAGTTGCCCGTCAGGATGAAAACAATGCGGAGCAGTGATGTGAACCTGCGTAACCTGCAAATCTCCTGCATCGGTGATCGTATATGTCGGTGAAGAAGTTTCGCAGCCGTTTCCATCAGTAATTGTGAGGACATATTGGCCGGCTGGCAGTCCCGTTGCATCGAGGTTCGTGCCAAAGGGATTGCCGGTGAGGTCATACCATTGAAATGCGAAGGACGAAGAGCCTAGGGCAGTGAGTCCTGTAATTGAACCGCTTGCTCCGTTGCAGGTGGTGGGAGTTATTACAAGGGCGGATTCGATCAGGATGGTAGGTGGGTGAAAGCCGATGTGTATTGTATCATATCCGACGCAACCGGTTTCCGTAAACATTGCCCTTGACCAGTAGGTCCCGGTATCGCTGACAGTAATAAAGGAGCTGCCGAATTGGCCTGTGGACCAGGAGTAAATATCTGCAATGCAATTGGCATTGAGGGTGATAGATGAACCCTGGCAAATAAGCGTGTCTGGTCCGAGGTCAGGATAAGGTGTCGGGAAAATCTCAATCTCCCTGGAAGTATGCTCAAATCTTCCCGTAGGATACCAGATATCGACAGAAACCTCATGAATACCGGGGTTTCTAAAAGTATAGGAGGGTGAAAGCTCCCATGAATTACTTCCTGGTCCATCATCAAAATCCCAATGGATCGTTTGAGGGATTGGAATAAAATTCGGTTCAAATTTCACGGTGGTTCCCAGGCAATAATCGCCGGCATCCCATTCAAAGCGATACAGATAATCAAGCAGGATATTTGGGAGCGATAAAGGATCATACCCCGGGGCCATGTACAATGCATGCATCTCATAATCGCAGCCTACACCCCTTATCCATGGATTATGGATCACATTTAAAAAGTAATTCTTGACCCCATCTTTTTCAGGTTCACCTGTAAGATAAATCTTTCCATCCCTAGCTAATTGAATTCCTAAAGGGCCTCCGGGAGCATATGAACCGATTGCTATTGCAGAATTATAGAACGGCGTTTCATTTTCGATAAATTGCATATCGAGTTGATAAATCCATTCTTCAGTAGGATCATTGGAAATATTGCCGCTGTAATAGAAATACTTGGAATCAGGAGAAAACTCCAATCCATGAATTGTTCCCCCGGGTTTATGCGTGTATAAATATTCCACCGAACCGTTACCGGCGTGAAAACGGCATACTTCAAGTTCCCCATCCAACTGGTAACCAGAAACAAGATATTTTTTATCATATGAGATCTTTATATACCCCCAGCTGCCTGCGGAAGAATTTATTCTGTCCGGCATAGCAGAAATGACCGGGTCGGTATGAAATCCGTTTTCGTCGATCAGGAATGCTGCGAAAGCATCTTCTTCAAATTTTCTTGTAACAACCCAGATGTCTTCGGAATCTGCTTTTTTAACGATTGCCACCCTGTCGGCAGCATCCCAACCCGTATCAACATATACTTCTTCTATAACCGCACCCTGCCCGGCATTTGCGGTCACATCAACAATGGAATAATAAAATCCATTATAATCACCTGAAGTTGAATAGGTCCCGGTTACGATAAAATACAGGTCTTCCTTACCGGGCCATTTAACGATTGCATTTCCCGACCACCCTCCATTCGGCATCAAGGTGCCATTTTGCATTGTATTGTGATATTTATTGTAAACCCTCCAGAGATCTGTATAAAAGACTAATTCGCCCGCCGAATCCGAGAAGGTTGCATGACCTGAGTTATATACTGTCTGACCATCATGCATGACAATTGGCTCTCCTGTATTAAAATCCAACCCGCATTTATTTCCGAAATACCAGATGTTGGCTTCGTTTTGTGAGTATAGGCAGGTGGAGAGGAGGAGTGATAGGACTATAAGACTGTAAGACTGTAGGAAGGTATGTTGGAGAGACTTGGAGAAGCGGGGAAGTGGGGAGGCTGGGAAGCTGGGAATATCAATGTGAAATTTCAAGGTTTTCATCTTACATCATTATGAAGATCGTTGAGGATGAAATGGATGGCATAAAAGTAGGAAATATATAGATAAAATGCAAGAGCTGGCAGATTCCCGCTGTCGCGTTGCCGGCAGATTCCCGCTTTCGCGTTGCTGGCAGATTCCCGCTGTCGCGTTGCTGGCAGATTCCCGCTGTCGCGGGAATGACGCACGGCCGCGGGAAATAAAGGGAAAAAGAGCGGCGCGGCAACCTCACCCCTTTTGAC
>CAYJNJ010000052.1:0-32558 GCA_964371595.1 uncultured Bacteroidales bacterium
TTTATTTGGAATTTGGTGCTTGGAATTTGGAATTTATTTGGAATTTGGTGCTTGGTATTTGGTATTTATTTGGTATTTGGTGCTTGGTATTTGGTATTTTAGCTTATAACTCAATTGTCCTGTACTCCACCGGAAACGGGATTCCTTTGAAATTATCAGCAATCTTTTCTGAGGTTTGAGCAAGGCAGGTATCTTCTTCTTTTAATTTTAAGCTCACAAGGTCTTCCTTTACTTTCCTGTAAAAAACTTCACTGAACACGATCCTGTTCCGCCCTGATTTGCTCATAAGCCTGGCTGCCATGTCGATATCTTTTCCGTAATAATCATTATAATTTTTAAGGAAAGTAATATTATAGACATCGGTGCAGTAATGAATTGCCACTTTGCAATCCATAAACATTTCTTTAACCGGAAATGAACTGATGTTTTCCAGTGTGGCATGGATCTCTTCTATGATGGAATAATGATTCGTAAATGTCGCTTTTTTTGCCAGTTCCGTATCTGGTATATAGATCATCAGTTCATCACCGATACCTTTAACGATATTATCCGGAAAATCATTCAGGATTGAAATGAAATTGAAGGTATTGTTGATCAGCTTTCCCCAGTGCTCTATGCCGTTCTTGTATTTGGCGCCTGTCGATTCAACCAGGTCGATGAAGATGCATGTCCCCGGACAGGTGGGTAAATTCTTTAACGTTTTTTCAAGTCCTTTTGATGAAGGATCTTTCTGGTTGATGTAAACGGCCATAAGATAAGGATCAGTTGAAAGAGATGAATGCGGAGTTTTTATCAGGATAAATCTCAAAAAGATGATCAAAGCCTGAAATTTTAAAAATCTGGCTTATTTGTGGCTGGAGCCGGCAGATTACGAATTTCCCCCCGGCCGCTTTTGCCTGTTTGAGTGCCTTCAGCAATACCCTCAGGCCGGAACTGCTGACATAATCCATATTTCCGCAATCCAGGATAATATCTATTTGTTTTTTATCAAGGAGAGCTGTAATTTCACTGTCGAAAACCGGAAAATTGAGTGTATCCAGGCGGCCTGTCAACCACAGTATGACGACTTTACCCTCTTCCTCCTTTGTGATTTCCATAATTTATTGTTTGATTAAATGGGCTTCTAAAGTAGTAAAATTCACTTTATCCCGTGGGATTTATTAATATCTTCTTTATATTGTGACGTTATTTGCAACTCTGAATCATGGATCGATGATTATTGAAAAAATTAAGAAAAAAGGCCTTGCCTTTCACCTCATCCTCAGTATTCTACCTGCTACTCTCCTGATCATCTCAGTACTGCTGATCTATAATTATCACTTTTCAAAAAAGCTCCTTCACGAAAGTGCCCGCGAAACAGCCAGGCAGCTTACCAATGCAACCATGAACAGGATGGAGAGTGTCCTTATCTCGGCCCAAAGGGTCCCTGAAGGACTGGAAATCATGCTGAACGAGCGGGAAGCCAGTGAAAAAATGATTGAAAACATGCTTGGATTTATCCTGGAAAATAAACCTGAAATCTTTGGTACCGCAGTTGCTTTTGCGCCTTATGCATTTAAAAATGACCAGGAAGGATATGCGCCTTATTGCTTTCGCACCGGCGATAGTACTAAGGTTAAAAACCTGGATCATGACGCCTACCGATACTTCGATCAGAGCTGGTATAAGTCTGCGAGGGATTCAGGCCAGGCCTTTTGGACTGAACCTTATTTTGACGAGGGAGGCGGGAATATCATAATGTCGACTTATGCATTGCCTTTTTATAAAAACGGCAGCAACGGAAGGGTTTTTCGCGGGGTAGCCACTGCCGATTTATCCCTCGACTGGCTTGAAGCGATGATAAATAAAATCAAGGTATTTGAAACCGGGTATGTAGTAATTATCTCGGGGCAAGGGACCATTATCACCCATCCTGATAAGCGGTTCCAGATGCAGAACATTTCCAGTCTTGCCCTGGAAGATAATAATGAAGGAATGTTGGAAATTGCTTCACAGATGATGCAAAACCAGGAAGGGTACCTTCCGTTTAATTCATTGATCGATAAAAAACCGTGCTGGATGTATTTCACCACCCTGCCACAGACGAACTGGCATATGGCGGTGGTATTCCCTGAGGATGAGCTGTTTGCCGGGCTGCACAGGTTATTCATTTACACCATTTTTATCGGGATACTGGGAGTGATTTTACTATCGGTAGTCGTTATCATCTTTTCATCACAAATCACAAAGCCTTTACGGAGATTGACCCTGACAGCAGGTGAAATTGGTTCCGGTAATTTTGATGTTAAAATTGGCGAAGACCGCTCTACGCATGAGATATTGCTTCTTGGTAACGCGCTTTCGAGGATGCAGACGGAGCTGAAAGACTATATCAGGAGCCTTGAAGTAACCACTAAAGCCAAGGAACGATTCGAGAGCGAGCTGAACATTGCGCATGAAATACAGCAGGGGATGATCCCGAAAATATTTCCTCCGTTTCCCGAGAGAAATGATATTGATATCTATGCATTGCTTCAGCCTGCCAGGCAGGTTGGCGGCGACCTTTACGATTTTTTCTTTCTTGATGAAGAAACCTTATGCTTTGCAATCGGTGATGTTTCTGATAAAGGGGTACCGGCTTCGCTGATGATGGCCATTACGATCACATTATTCCGCGCTGAAGCCGGAAAAAATGAACCCATCGGGGAAATTATCGGGAATATTAACCGTGATATCTGTAAAGGGAATGAAAACATGATGTTCATTACATTCTTTATGGGCATCCTGGACATGCGCACAGGCAGGTTAACATTCTGCAATGCCGGTCATAATTATCCCTTATTGCTTAAGAAAGATGGCAGTGTTGCCATGCTTGCAGAAACACATGGCGTGCCCCTTGGCGTGGATGAAGACCAGCAATATAATACCGGGACGATTACCCTTGAAAGAAGTGAAACCCTCGTATTGTACTCTGACGGAATCACGGAGGCAATGAATATAAATGGCGAATTGTATGGAGATGACCGTTTTGAGGAAATTATCCGAACGCGTTGCCCCGGTTTGGACACGGCCCGGGCTACCGGCGTGATCATGGAAGATGTGACAGCCTTTGCCAACACCCCGGAACGATCTGATGATATTACCCTGCTGGTATTGCAGTATTATCCGGCAAATAATAAGTAAAGCATGATGGAAGCCAGAAAATTATCAGTTAAAAATAATCCTGAAGAACTGGAGCTTATCCGGGAATTTATTGAGGAAACAGGACAGGAATGGAAAATGGATCCCGGACTTGTTTTCAAAGTAAACCTGGTACTCGAAGAGTATATCAACAACCTGATAAACTATGGTTTCTCAGACCAGTTGCCCCATGAAATTTCTCTTGAATTATTGAAAGAAGCTACTGGGATCACCCTTCTTATTAAAGATGATGGCAACCCTTTCGATATTACAGAATTTCCTGAAAATGAAGATATTGACAAGCCATTAGAGGAGCGAAAGATTGGCGGGCTAGGGATACACTTTATTAAAACCCTGGCTGAAAAGGTTGTCTACCAAAGTGAAGAAGGGATAAATACCCTGGCATTATTGATCCGGCCGGGAGAATAGTCTGACGGGTAAATCCCTCGGTTCCAAATTATTTGTAAAACCGGAACCAACGGCTTTAGTCGTTGGAGCAGGAATCTCTGCAGTTATTTGCCAAGGAGGCGAAGGAGCCCGTTGATAAAGGTAAGCGGGTGTGCAGGATTTCCGGGAACGTAAAGGTCGATATGGTATTTTTCCAGGAATGCCCTGTCGATTGCAGGGCTGTCGGTGAACATTCCACCGCTGATTGCGTCGGTGCCCACTAAAATGATAATTTTTGGGTCGGGGACGGCACCATAGCAGATTTGAGTGGCTTCCGCCATATTTTCGGTAATCGGCCCTGTAATCACAATGCCATCGGCGTGGCGCGGTGAGGCAACGAATTCGATCCCGTAGCGGCCCATATCGAAATTCACATTGCCTGCAGCATTCAGTTCCCATTCGCAGCTGTTATCGCCTCCGGCCGAAACCTGCCTGAGCTTGAGTGAATTTCTGAATAAACGCTGAACCTCATTTCTTACTTTCGACAAATTGAAGCTAACCGGCTCATTATCCCCCTCTTTTATTACCAGGTTTTCCCTTTCGTTAGTTGCAATCTTATAATCGGTTGTGAATTCTATCTTTTCCGGAAATTGTTTTGCACATTCTCCACAAAATGAACACTTACCCATGTCCAGCCTGACAGGATTGGCTGATATGGCATTTAGAGGACAAACATTTACTAATTCGGCTTCATCAACTTTTGCTTTGCTGATTACTGGCCTTCCCCTGAAGATGCCGGGCACTTTGGCAGTCGTCACGTCCGGGATAAATTGTTTTCCCTGGTGATAAACTATTCTGAAATGTTCTAACATAATTTGATAAATTGAACCGGTTATAAATCGTGCCCGCAATAAGACAGGTTAAAGCTTTTATTACAAATCGGAAAATCCGAGATCTCGTTATTCCTTACAGCCAGTGCCAGTGCCATCCAATTATGGAATGAAGGATCTTTCACTTTATAGATCAAGAGGTTGCCATCAGCATCTGTCACAGCACAATGGCATATTTCGCCCCGCCAGCCTTCTACCAGTGAAATGGCAAAAGAATCAGGCTTTGGTAAGGCTAAAGGTTCCGGGTTTTCGTTAATCGCCGGCACATTGGTCATAAGATCACGAAGATATTTAATGGACTGGCTGACTTCCTCTTTTCTAATCTGCAACCGGGAATAAACATCACCATGATGCTTGACAACAGGCTCATGTTTCATTAGCTTGTAAAGGGAACAGGGATGAGATGAACGGATATCCCTGTTCAAACCGCTTGCCCGGGCAGCCATTCCGACAGAACCAACAGACAGGGTATCACTAAGCGATACGGTTCCGGTGCGTTCAAACCGGGAGAGTGCACTTGGCATCCTGAACAATTCTTTTCGTAACTCATTAAAGTCGGGCTCATAGGCATCTAAAACTTCAATAAGCCGGGCCGCAAGGGCAGGAGTGAATGCGAACCGGTTGTTTCCCGGCCGTATCAGACCTTTGGCCAGGCGGTTTCCACACCATTCCTGGAAAAAATTAATAATCGGGGTACGCAGCCGGCCGAAAACTGCACTGCCCAGCTGAAATGCCACATCGGTGCATGCAGCGCTCAGATCGCCGGTATGAACGGCTATTCTCTCCAATTCAAGTGCGACAAGCCGTGAATAATCAAGATCGCCGGCAGCACTATAGCTGCACAGGCTTTCCCAAACTGAAGCAAAGGCTAATGTATGCCCCACAACATTATCACCGGCAATGCTTTCTGCGATTTGGACCCGTTCCGAAAGTCTGCTTTTTTTAAGGAAAAGGGATTCGATACCCCTGTGCTGATATCCTAACTGTATTTCAAGATGTAAAATCTGTTCACCATTGCAGATAAACCTGAAATGGCCGGGTTCAATTACGCCGGCATGAATCGGGCCAACGCCCACTTCATGTAATTCCTCACTCTCGATAGCATAAAAAGGATAGTTTGCCATGGTTTGCCTGGTATCCTTGCGATTATGCGCATAACGCAAAGGTTTCAGCCAGGGATGCCCGGTAAAGCCAATACCGAAATTTTCATGCAGCTCGCGTTCATATTTCTCCAGGCTCAGGACTATTGCCGTCATGGATGCCAGGGTTTCAGATGGTGTGACCCTGGATGAAGAGATATAGATGACATGGGTTGCGTCATCAGCAATACAGCAGATCAGTTTTATTTTGCCATCTGCGGGATAACCAAAATAATTCACACAGTGCCTTTCCGGGGAATCCTTCAGTAACCCGGTATTCAATTCAAAAAAGTCAGTATAGGTACTTTCAGGAATTTGTTTGACCGGAACGGATTGATTATTTATGACTGTAAGGTAATTCATATCATTTGGGTAATACCATTATTGCATCATTAATTAAATTCACAAAAGCAGCGGGAGGGTTTAATCCTAAGTATATGGCAGCCGATAATAAAATCAATTGTGTTGAAGATTCCCAGGGATTTATCTTTACCAATTTTCCATCCGGATCATCATAAGGCGTAAATAGCATTGAAAAAATATTTTTCCCTAAAGCCCACATGATCATAGTAAGCAGGATAAGGACCAGGATGAATAGAAACAGGTTACGGGATTGGAACAAAGATTTGAAAATAAGAAATTCGCTCACAAACATGCCTGAGGGGGGCATTGCCGTTATGCTGACAAAGATGAGAAGCATTACCAGCGCCCCGACCAGGTTCTTGCTGAAATAAGCCCCGGTTTTATGGATCACATAGGTATTAAAAACCCGGTGGATTTGATCAATCTGGTAGAAAACGCTGGCTTTGACAAAGGAATGCAATACCATATGCAGTATAGCGGCAAAATAGCCGATCCCACCCGAAGCAATACCGATTGCGGTTAAACCCATATGTTCAAGGCTGGAATAAGCAAACATTCTTTTCAGGTGATTAACTTTAAGGATATAGACCGTCGAGACAAAAATTGAAAGGAAGCCGCTCCAGAGTAAGATCTGATTCATCCAGGGAAGAATACTGGTGTGAGACATTATAGTGTATGTTCGGAAAATAGCCACAAATCCGACGTTCATAAGGGTTGTCGAGATAAATGCACTGATCGGGGGTGGTGCAACGGTATGGGCGTCGACAGCCGTTGTGTGCATTGGAAAAAGCCCCATTTTGGTACTGAACCCGACAATCATAAAAATAAATGCAAGTTTTAGCCAGAAGGTGTTGACATTTTGCAGATGGCCAGGGATATCCTGGAACGATAAATTGACTGAATTTCCTTCCTGCAGGGCTTTACTGAGAAAAACAATCCCTACAAAAGCAAAGGTGATCCCGATAGAGCAAATGAATACATATTTCCAGGTTGCTTCCAGTGTAAGATGTGTACGCTCGTGATAGATCAGGACCGCAACGCTTAGTGTAGTGGCCTCAATGACTACCCACATGATCCCGATCGTTGCAGACAGGTATACACAGGTCATGGCCCCGATCAACAGGATCAGGGCTGTGAAGTAAATGCTTTGGTTACGGCTGATATCATTTCTGTGCTGAAGATAAAGGTAGCTGTGAAAAACAGTTGTGTAACTAAGGATAGTCAACACGAACAGGAACAGGACACCCAGCGAATCATAATAAAAGTAACCGTCGAGTTCAAAGGTGTTCAGGTGAAAGTAGCTATAAAATGCCAGTGTGGTCTGTGTGATGAGAAATGCCATTAGCAGGAAGATACGAATAAGCCTGTTCCTGTTTACCAGGCTCCCGGCACCAAGCAACAAAATGATAATCAGGTAATATCCAAACATTAAGTTAGTCTTTTAGGTTTGATAAATTATCTACACTCATCGCTTCAAAAGTGTCGCCAATCCTGTTTGAAAAAATACCAAGGACCAGGACGCTTACGAAAATATCCAGCATTATCCCGATATTGACCAGCATGGTCATTTCGCTCCCCAATGCCAGCGACAGAACAAAAATCCCGTTTTCAATAATCAGGTAACCCATTACATGGGTAATGATTTTCCGGCGGGAAATAATAAAATAAAGGCCTGTAAATAAGGCCGATAAGGCAACCACAAAAAAGATCTTATCCAACTCCTGATCTTTAATACTATTTACCAGCAAGATGGAAACAATGCATATCAGGGTAACAATAATTAAGGAAATGAAATTGGGTAAATAGGGTTCTGCTTCCCTGGTGATTTTATTTCGTTTAATAATATAAGCTAAAAACAGCGGGACCGCTATGGATTTAAAAAAGATGGTTTCCATCAGGATAAGGACCAGGTTCAAGGTATTTATATCTTGAAATTTAATAAACACGACCGTGAACAGGATTACGCCCTGGAACGCTAAAACCTTGATATATGTAAGCAGCCGGTTGGCAATTGCTACAAAAAACAAGGAGATAAGAAAGGTGATCAATAATACATTTATCATTACAGTAATTAATAATGTTACACAAATTTCCCAAGGAGCATCAATACCCCAAAAAAGATCAATATACTGACCGAAGTAAGCGCAAATATAAATTGTGCATTATGGCTCATCCTGAAACGGGCCATAAACGACTCTATGGCCCCTGTGATTACAGCAGCAAAGAACTGAATGGCAAAAAACATTGGAATTGCATATTGATAAGGAAACATTCCAATGAACAAATTGACAATGAGAGCTCCATAAATTGAGAATTTCAGCAAGCCGGCTGAGAGGATCAAACCAAGATCGAATCCGCTGTTGTCCAGGATCATAACCTCGTGAACCATAGTTAATTCCAGGTGTGTTTTGGGGTCATCAATAGGCATCCGGCTATTTTCTATCATCATGATCATTCCCAGTACAAAAGCGGCAAGCACTGCAAGAGCATAGCTAACGGGTGACCCCAGGTGCAGGGCGGCGAAAATTTCCTGGAATGAGGTTTGGCCGGTAAGTAATGACATTGATCCTAAAAGGATAAAGAAAGCAGGTTCAGCGAACATCGAGAACAGGGCTTCACGGCTTGCCCCCATGCCCTCAAAGCTGCTACCGGTATCCAGTGCTGAAATAATGCTGAAAAATTTACCCAGTGCAAGCACATAGGCAAAGAAAATGAAGTCACCCTGGAAGCTGATCAATCCCTTCGATTGTCCAAAAGGGACTACCAGCATTGCAACAATTACCGAAGAAAAGTAAATTGTGGGAGCGATCTGAAAAATAAAGCTCGTGGTATTGCTATATACCGCACCTTTCCTGAATAGCCTGATGATGTCTTTTATTGGCTGGAAAATGCCCGGGCCTTTTCGGCCGGATAAGATGCTCTTTGTACGTATGATAATCCCCGTAAAAAAGAATGCTGCCAATAATATCAAAATAAAACTGAGCATAACTAAAGGCGTTTTAAAAAGTCAATAAGCCAGGTTAGCGTATCGAATATCACCGGGATGGATATTACCCCGATAATAAACAGGACGCCGTAAAGTATGTAAAATTGCAGGCTGCCGTTCTGGAGAAATAAAAATCGTCCTAAAAATGCTTTGAATGCAAAAACTGGTTTATCGATAAGCCATTTTTCCAGTTTATCATAGGCATGTGATTCATAGTGCGCTTCTGACGGAAATATGCCGGTTACATCTTTTTCGGTTTTCGAGAACAACAGCGTAGGTTTATTTAATTTAACATAAGATCTTACAAATGAACCGGCGGTGTATTGCTGCTTTGCGGTGGGGGAGGTGTATCCGCACCCCCAGGTTGGGCCAATGGAAACAGTTCTTTTAAGCAGTACCCACTTCCTGATCGAAAAGATGATCATAGCCAGTAAGATCAGGCCCCATACGGCAAGGCTGATGGTTTTCATTGCCTCGAATGAGGTTCCGTTGAAGGGATCAGCCGCAATTCCCCGGATACCTGTAAATAACCCAACCGGGCCTTTTAAGAAGTTTAAAAACAACTGAGGGAATGTACCTATAAACAGGATCAGGAATGCTATAAAATAAAGTGGCAGCAATTGAAGAAAAGGAGCCTCTTTGACTTCATGATGTAGCTCCCGGCGTGGGCTTCCCAGGAATACAATTCCAAATGCTTTTGTAAAACATAGGATGGCCAGACCGCCGATCATCACCAATCCCAGGATCAGCGACAGGATAAAGATCAGGGTACTTAAGGATGCGGTTTGCAGCCATTGGTATAAACCGCTATAAATAATAAATTCGGATATAAAGCCATTAAAGGGTGGTATGCCCGAGATAGCCACGGCTGAGATTAAAAACAATGCGGCAGTCTGTGGCATCTTCTTTATCAAACCACCGAGATGTTCAATGTTCAAGGTATGCGTAGCCTGGTAAACTATTCCTGCAGTATAGAATAGCAAAGATTTAAACAGGGCATGGTTCAATGTATGCAGCAAGGCCCCGGCAAAGCCCAATGATGCGATTACCGCGTTTCCTGACCCGATTCCGATGCAGCCGATCCCGATCCCGATCCCTATTATCCCGATATTTTCCACGCTGTGATATGCAAGCAATTTCTTAAGGTCATGCTGAACAATGGCAAGCATAACGCCATACAAACCGGAAATAACAGAAATAGTCAGTATAATATAACCGATGACACTAAAATCTGCTTCAATCAGGAGGACCATCCTTAATATGCCATAAATGCCTGATTTTATCAATATTCCCGACATGATTCCTGAAATATGGGCCGGCGCAGCAGGATGCGCATACGGTAACCAGGTATGAAATGGAACAAATCCCGCTTTAATAGCAAAGGCGATAAAGAAAAGCATAAATAAAAACAAAGCTTCCGGTCTTGCCAGGGAAGAACTGAAAGTTGTTATTGCAAGGAAATCATAACTTCCCGTTTTGCTGGACACCCACAGAAATCCAGCAACCAGCAATACAACGCAAATATGGGATTGTATCAGGTAATTTATCCCTGCCTTCAGCGTGACTTTTTTTTCATTTTCGTAAATAACTGCTATAAAAGCCGAGAACATCATCACCTCCCAGGCTACAAGGAAGGCAATACTGTTCTGGATAACGACCAGGCCAAGGAGTGCTGAATGTAACAAGACAAATGCGATGGTATGAAGGGATATTTTTGCCCGTTGGTGTTCGTAGGCTTTCATATAGAAGAGACCATACCATCCGCCTGAAATAAAAACAATATTAAACATCAGGATAAACCACCCCGACAGTTCGTCAATCCTTATTGGGATTGGCCCGGTAATAAAACTTCCCTGGAAAATATAAATGATCGAATGCCCGGTCAGGCTTTGAACCGCCAAATAGCCGGAAATGAGCGCATTTGTAACGATAGCTGCCAGGGCGGTAATTCCTTTCATCTTAACATTAAGAAGAGGAATGAGAAGAACCGATGTGAGGCAAATCAATATAAATGCGGTCACGAAGCTCACTTTATGATATTAAATAAAGTTAGTAAAACCATAACCAGGATAAAAACAATTCCATACAAGACATATGATTGTGTCCGTCCATTTTGAATAAACCTGAAATATCCGGACCCTTTCATCAGGTATTTTGTAA
This sequence comes from uncultured Bacteroidales bacterium, assembly GCA_964371595.1. Taxonomy (GTDB): domain Bacteria; phylum Bacteroidota; class Bacteroidia; order Bacteroidales; family JAGOPY01; genus JAGOPY01. The sequence goes on from CAYJNJ010000052.1 coordinate 11,085, forward strand.
TATTATCAATGAAGTTGAATTCAAAGAAGTCGAGGTAATTTGAAGAATAGGTTTTCTTTTCAGGGAAGATTTCGCCGGGTTGCAATTCCCTGTATTGCTTTTTCTCAACTAAAAGAAAATTAAAGATTTTACCCAGAGGCTTTGAAAAAGACTTGCCTGTATATTGCATGGCGCTGTTTGGCGCGGTATACCCACATCCCCATGTTGGTCCCATAGCTTCGGCCCTTCGTTTTACGACTGTTGAACGGACCAGCCAGGTGACAGTTATAATTCCGATGAGTAACAATGAGTACAAGCCTATCCGGGCAGGGATTTTTGAATACAGATCTACCGGGATTGCATCTATAAATCCCGTATAACTCATTTCAGAGAGGATGTCTTTGATAATTTGCAGAAAAACCTGGGGAACAAGAGCAACCGTTAACATCACAGCAATAATTACATATTGGGGTACTAGCATCAGGTTGGAAACTTCATGCGGTTCATGCTCAAGGGTTTCGCGCGGCTGGCCTAAGAAAATGGTGCCGAATGACTTAGTAAAAGCCAGTACCGACAATCCACCAATCACACTCAGTCCTGCGAGCACAAGGATCATTAACATGATCTGGTAAATGGATTCTGTGTGTAATCCTTCGATTAAACCGCTATAAATGATATACTCCGATACAAACCCGTTGAAAGGGGGCATCCCTCCGATAGCCAGGGCACCGACCAGGAAAATAGCAGCTGTTTTCGGCATACTTCTGATCAGTCCGCCAAGCTTTTCCATGTTGCGTGAATGTGTTTGCTGAAAGACAGATCCTGCTGAATAAAAGAGTAAAGATTTAAACAGTGAATGATTAAACACATGTAATAAGGCGCCGCCGAAACCCAGGAAATACATCCAGGGGGAGTGGGTACCGATTCCTATTAACCCGACGCCAATACCAATTCCGATAATCCCTATATTCTCGATGGTGCAATACGCCAGCATTTTCTTGAAGTCACGGTGAACTGAAGCGTTTAAAATCCCATAGATACCTGTTAAAACAGAAAGGGTAAGTATGATCATTCCCAATAAAATATAATCAGATTGTAAAAAGCTGATAATCCTGATAATACCATAGATGCCAAGCTTGACGATCACTCCCGACATGACACCGGAGACGTGGGAGGGGGCTGCAGGGTGTGCATGGGGCAACCAGCTGTGCATGGGAATAAACCCTGCTTTAAATCCAAATCCTATAAAAAAGATCAAAAACAGCCATATGTTCTGATTAGCCTGGAAAAATGTTCTGATGGCGTCGAAGCTTAAAGAACCGGTTTGACTATATACCCAGATAAAACCAACTGTCAGAAATACTACGCTGATATGCATTTGAACCAGGTAATTCAGTCCGGCTTTAAGAGTTTTGAGATTATGATGGTCAAAAATTACCAGTAACATTGATGAAAGTGACATGACCTCCCAGGCAATCAGGAAAGCAAACCCGTTTTGCAGCATGCAAACCCAAACCATTGAATAATGAAACAGCACAAACAGAGACCAGTGCATAGAAAGCTTAGGGGCTTCATTTTGGTAGGCTTTCAGATAGCCTGTACCAAAAAATGCACCAATAACAGAAGTAAAATTAATGATGAGTATAAACCAGGCTGAAAGTCCGTCGATACGCAGCAAAACATTTCCAAGGAAAGCCCCGCCGTAAAATGCCAATTCGGTAACCTGTCCGCTTAATGCGGCAACAGCGGGCCAGCCGGAAACCAAAGAGCTGATGAGAACTGCAGTGGCGGCAGTATATGATTTAAACTTCGAAGGAATTATTGAAATTAAAACAATTGCGAATAGTGGTATAATCCAGCTCAATATCATCACATCAATCAATAAAATGCGCAAAAGTATATTAATTAGTATGAATTAAACGGGTAAAATATGATGATTTACCCGTGGATAGCCTGACAAGATAAATACCTGGCGGAACCCGGTTTCCATTAAGGTCTAAGCCATTCCATATAATTGTTTTCCTGGTATTTGCTTCGACTAAAAAAGAAATTGTTTTGATTTGCTGTCCCAGAGAATTTGAGATTTCGAGCTTGGCCTTAGATCTGTCACTGAGGAGGATATTAAAAGTAGTTTGTGCTTTAAATGGATTCGGGAAGGCGTTGAACACCTCTGGTTGATAGAATGGAGGCTTGGGATCAACCATATAGGTATCAATTGTCAAATTGACCGGGATAATGATCTCACTTTCAAAGTTATCCTGCAGGATAATCCAGGAGTGGTATATTCCATCCTCCATCCCCTGGGCATTAACGGTGATTTGTAATGAATCGTTAGTGCTGCCGGGAATGGTGCCTTCTGTCTTATCAATGCTCAGCCAGGGAGTAACCGGGCCGAGATTTCGAAGTGGTATTGTGCCCGTCACATTATGAGGAGGCCCGCCATAAATTTCACCCTGCACATCATATACGATTTCAATATCATCTATTATTGATGTACCCATCACGACCGATACATCACTTGCTGCCGTTTCCCCCATATGCACCACGCCCCAGCCGTTAGCATCCTGTCCGAACCAATGGGCAGTCACCCCGTTTCCGAATGGCCCCTGGAAAACCATTGCGCCACCGGAACCGCCAATAAAATCGGAAGCGGCAACCAGGGAAACCCCCTGAGGGAAGGTGATATAGATTTGCTTGATCCACTCATTGTCGCTGCCCCCGTTATAGGTCCTGAAATTCCAGTTATACTCATGGTCAGTGTGGAATAATTCACCATCGCAAACCAGGTAAGAACCTTCAATATTCCGTTCACCCGAATTGATTGACTTCCTGGCAGGATCAATCCCGGCCATGAATGCTGAAAAATCAAGGTCGCCACTGGCCGGGTTGGACAGGGTTAGTGTTGTTGTACCGGATTCACCGGTCCGGAGGAGAAATTCAACCGGGCTGTTTTCTGCCTGGAGCGCCGGCGAACATGCTACTGCCGACGGAAAAGTGATAAGGTCTACCCATGCCGCATCGTACCTGAAGTTCACACTTTCGTCTTTATGGAAAATCCATTCAAAACGGTGTATTCCGGCATTTACGGGGAATTGAGCCTGTGTCCAGGATGTTTCCCCGTCCCATCTGCCCATTTCAACCCCGTCTATTTTAAAGCACAGGTAATCATGGTCGTTTTCAGGGGCAGGGTCATCTTCGCAGGAGGTACGTTGATAAAAACTAATTTCACCATCAGACAGCACAGTCATGTCGATTTTCATGACGGATTCCTGGTTGTGGGTGATCACACCTGACTTTGCGCTATAAAGCCCTTCAAAAGGGGAGTAAGGATCGGTCTTCCAATCCCGGTCGCCGTCGTAGCCCCATGTAAAAAGCCTCATGTCGCCGGTTTCGAAATCTTCTTTGTACAGACCCACAACAAGGCTGAAACTATCGGTAGCCATGTAATTCCCCGCACCATTCATTTCGACAAGAAAGTCGATAGTGTGACCAGGCGGGCAATCGTCGGCAACAATAACGTTGAACGGGACTTCAATCGATTGTCCGATCCCGATCAATGGAATATTTGCGAAATTCTGGTTAATCGTTAAAAACGGATCTTCGGTCGACAAAACAGTGTATAAATTCGTAATCCCGACGCCGCCGGAATTAAGGAAGGAAATCATCAAATCGGTAGTATCGCCGGCATCCAGCCTTCCGTTTTCATCAGTAACTGCGACCTCTTCAGTCGTTACAACCGGCGCATACGCATAATGGATAAGATTGCATTCCCATTCATTGGTATCAGATGTGATGAGGGTCTGGACCGTGAAAAGATGATCGTTAGGAACATTGTCTGCCACTTCAAAGTGGAAAGCATTAAAGAATTTCCTCAGCACGCCCGGATTTAAATCCCCGAGGTTTTCAGTGCTGTCAGCAATCGTAATATAAGGATCATCGATGTGGATAGTCATGACGGCACTGTAAATAGTATCGGGTTTCACATTAAGCACCGACATATTCATCCACGCCGTTTCGCCATAAGCAATAATTTCATCCCCGCCTGAGACTACGGAATCCTGTACAATTACGCCGGAAGAGGTGAAAGTAAATGTCTTTTTTGTGAAGATAAAATTGTTGTCGGTCACTTTAAAAGTGATTTGCTGGTTACCGTATTGCTGAGCAGGTGTCCCTGTGAACAGCCCGTTTTCGCTGAGTTCCATTTCTTCAGGATAATCGTATGGCTCAAGGATGGTTGAAGTATTCGGGGTGATGGAGGGTTTTGCAGAAATTGAAGTAACCTGGTTGTTGAAATTATCGCCATCGGAAATACCCGCCATCCATTGGTAAGTATCGGCACCGTTAACAGTGCCGTAATAAAATTTAATGGTACCGTCGGGGTAAAGCCTTACTGCATAATTCATCTGGACGGATGAATTACCGCTCATTGTCGTTTTCCAGCGGAAAGTAGCATATTCATCGTTTCCTTCATACCAGATCCCGCCGCCGCCGCTGAGTTCCTGGTTCATATAAAGGAAGGGTGATATATTCCTCGTAATATTGAAAAGTACCTTATCATCCTGGTAATAGGGAAATGGGTATAACTGCTGATCAAACATCAGGTAACCATCAACATGTACTGTTATCAGGGAATAAGCGCTGTCATAAAAAGGAAAGTCAAAATCGATTTCCTGTGTGGCGAAACCGCTGGAGTTGTTTGTCGGTGTGAGCTGGTTTGCAGTGATCTGCGGAAATGCTGCAGGCTGCATGGTTTCATTATAGGATTTATCGTATTCCCAGATGTAAGGTTCGGTACCTCCTCCGGCGGTAAGCTGGTAGCTGAAGTATTCGCCTTCAGGGGCGGGCGGCAAATTTTCATCCAGGATCGATACCCGGTCAAAGCTGAAACTATGCGTAAGGGAAACAGTTGTCGTATCATCATTGTTAAGGGGAACATTGGTCTGGGAGCAGACAATCTCAGCCCCACCCGCTGTATGATCGAAAACCGAGAAATGGATAATATCCCCTGTGTTGCTGTTATCCGGGTCATTTTCAATGACCTGGAGAAAAATCCTTATGTTCTGGTCAAGTTCTATGTAACTTAATAGTTTGGAAAGATCCAGTCCAAAAGTTATCGTCTTATCTTCTTCGGTGGTTCCGCCCTGCATAAATCTTGTCCCTCCCTGGTAATCATAAATCGGGAATCCGATGACCACATCGGGGGTTGATTGGGTGTAATTATTGGCAATCCCGGCAAATACTTTTATTTGATCACGTCGGGAATGTTTCAGGATGATCTTTGCAGTTAATTTGGGAGTATAAAATTCTTTCACATCCAGCACATGCACGCAGTGGTTCCAGATCCCGCCACTGCCAAGGTTATCGGCAACTGTTTTATACATCATATATGCATAGCCCGCATCACCCCAGTTTGGAACGCCACCGTAACTTTGTACCATTTTAAAGCCGCCAATTTCCCAGTCTTTCATATTGACGGTGCCATCTCCGTTAATATCGCTAGTGTTTGTGTATTGTCCGTCACTGTTATAATCCCAGCGTATCGAATCATTATAGCCTACAATGGTCATTGCATGGTTAGCACTGCCGCCAAAGGTGGTAAGGACGTATTTTCCCGCTTCAGGGGTGCCATATGGCAGCATATTTGAGACAGACATATGCTGGGCATAAAAACTGGCGAGGCCCCCAACATCTGAATCCTCAAGATGGCTGTGAAGCCAGTGCTTCAGCACCTGCAAGCCATCCGGTGTGCCGACCTGTATCTGGTAGGCATTTGTAATTCGGTTATGCATACCGTTGTAGTACTGCGGATAACCTGACATCCACCTGGAAGCCCCGCCATAAGAAAGCGTGCCGCCATAATCTACTACGTTCGGCATGCCAAATTCCTTTAGTATCTGGATACTATGGAGGTAACTGACACCATACCAGCCTTCTCCTCCGTTCATGAAGTTCCAGGAAAAATGGGTAGGGTATTGGTTTTCAACCTGGCTGGCATTCAGATTTCTTTCCCTCGACATCTCATAAGTGAAATTATACCCGATACAGGAGGCCTGTCCACAGCATAATCCGGCCTGTTGATAAGCAGGCCGCATGTAAATTTGAACGGAATTATCCACTACAGAAGGGAGGTCACGGTTTGCATAGCCAGCGGGCAGTTTAAGTTCCGGCAGGGATTGTAGCTGGATTTCTTCCTGTGGCGATAACGGGGTAAGAAACCAATTGCCTTCACGGTTTTCTTCCTGGGCTGATAAATTGCCTGTAATTCCAATGAATGCTGCTATTGCAACAAGGCCGGGTATAATTCTCATCATATTTTTTTTACAGGGTCTAAAGATATTTAAAATCTTAAAAAAGCAGACTGTTTATTAAAATAGATCGCGAATACAACGAATGATCGCAGATAAATGATTCGTGTAAATCCTTCTAATTCGCCTCATTCGTGTTCTATTCAAGCAGAATTAATTAATTTCGGCGTTTTATTTTAACATGATGATCAACAAAATAAACGAATCCGCTTCTTTTCTCAGATCAAAAGGGATGATCGATCCTGAAATTGGTATCATCCTCGGAACTGGCCTTGGAAAGCTTGCCGACCAGGTAGAAAGCGAAATTGAAATCGATTACGAAGAAATTCCCCACTTCCCGGTCTCCACTGTCGAATCACACCATGGAATCCTGATATACGGTAAGTTGAGAGGCAAGCGGGTGCTCGTCATGAAAGGCCGCTCGCATGCTTATGAAGGCTATTCGACACAGGAAATCACCTTTCCTGTCAGGGTCATGAAAGTACTTGGCATCCGCAGCCTTTTGGTTTCCAATGCCTGTGGGGCTATGAACACAGCCTTTAAAAAAGGCTCCCTTATGCTCATCGAAGACCATATCAATTTGCTTCCGAATCCGCTGGTTGGGGCCAACATTGATGACCTGGGAACCAGGTTTCCTGATATGAGCCAGGCTTATTCGAGGGAAATAAACAGTAAGATCATACAAATTGCCGAACGAAACGGGATCACCCTGCATAAAGGAGTTTATGTGGCAGTTTCAGGTCCAAACCTGGAGACAAGGGCAGAATACAGGTTCCTAAGCAGGATAGGGGCGGATGTAGTTGGAATGTCCACAACCCCTGAAGTTATTGTGGCAAATCATATGAAACTCCCGGTAGCAGCGATTTCTGTGGTCACTGATGAGTGTGATCCCGACCAGCTTGAGCCTGTCGATATTTCGAAAATTCTTTATTATGCCTCCCAGGCCGAGAAAGGGCTTGTTAAAATCTTTTCAGACCTGGTTGAGGAATTATAAATCCTCAATTATGCCAGAACTACTAACCGTCAGGTCGCCATACGACCGGCATATTATCAGGGAAATTCCCCTGGCCGGAGAGCAGGATATCGAATCAGCCCTTGACAAGGCACACCGTTTATTCCGTAATGGCTCAAGCCATCTTCCAAAATATCAACGGATTGCCATCCTCGAAAAGCTCGTTTCCCTGATGGAAGACCAGGTGGAGGAGCTTACCCGGATTGCCGCCGAAGAAGGAGGGAAGCCATATAAAGATTCGAAAGTTGAGGTGCTGCGGGCTATCAATGGAGTCAAAATTGCCATTGCAGAAATCTACCATCTTCGCGGAGAAGAGATCCCGATGGGCATGACGGCCGCTTCTGTAAACAGGCTGGCCTTCACCACCCGTGAACCTATCGGGGTGGTGCTGGCTATCAGCGCATTCAACCATCCACTCAACCTCATTATTCACCAGGTGGTCCCGGCTATTGCGGCCGGGTGCCCTGTAATTGTCAAACCTGCATCCACAACACCGGTATCCTGTTTTAACCTGGTGCGACTGCTTTATGAAGCCGGGCTACCAGAAGATTACTGCACTGCTCTTGTTTGCCGCCGCGAGCTGGCGGAAAAGCTGGCAGGCGATCCACGTATCGGCTATCTCACCTTTATCGGCTCGCATAAAGTTGGCTGGCACCTGCGATCGATCATTGCCCCCGGCACAAGGATCGCCCTGGAACATGGCGGCGTTGCCCCGGTGATAGTGGATAAAAGCACAGACATCGACGAAATTATTCCAATGATAACAAAAGGGGCTTTCTACCATGCCGGGCAGGTTTGTGTTTCGGTACAGAAAGTCTTTGTTCATGAAGAAATTGCCAGGCCATTTGCTGAAAAGCTGGCATCAGCCGCTTCAAACTTAATCGTTGGCGACCCTCTCGATCCTCATACGGATGTTGGCCCGATGATAGCTGAAAGCGAGGTCGGCCGCGTTCACGAATGGGTTGAAGAAGCTGTTGGAGCAGGTGCTACAATACTTACCGGAGGCTCCGTAAATTCCAAATTCCATCCGCCAGCTGGCGGACCAAATTCCAAACAAACTCAAAATTCAAAATTCCAAATTCAAAATTTCTTACAGTCTTACCATCCTACAGTCTTATATTCGCCACCAGAGAATGTCCGTGTATCGGTAGAGGAAGTCTTCGGCCCGGTTGCCTGCATCTATCCCTATTCCGACCTGGGAGATGCTGTCTCCAGGGCCAACAGCCTGCGCTATGCCTTCCAGGCTGCGGTTTTCACCAAAAATATAGATATGGCCCTCTCCACTGCCCAAAAACTAAATGCCTCAGCCGTGATGGTCAATGACCATACTGCTTTCCGCGTCGACTGGATGCCATTCGGCGGAAGAGATGAATCAGGGATTGGCACTGGCGGGATTCCTTACACTATGCACGAAATGACTCGTTCCAAGATGGTAGTTTTTAAGATGTAAGCTTAACCCTTAGCCCTAAACACTTATCACAAATGAATAAAAGATTATTTGTAGCAACAATGTTTCAAGTTTTTGTTTTAAGTATTTTTTCCCAACAGAATCTTCTTCCCTTTGTTAATCCCCTCATCGGCACCCAGCGCATGGGCCACACTTATCCCGGGGCGACCGTTCCTTTTGGAATGGTCCAGCTCAGCCCCGATACAGATACGGTAAGTTATGAGAAAGACGGGAAATACAATGGGGAAGTATATGCTTATTGTGCAGGATATCAATATGATGACCCGACAATCGTAGGTTTCAGCCATACCCATTTCAGTGGTACCGGTCACAGCGACCTTGGTGATTTTCTTGTGATGCCAACTGTTGGGGACCTTCAGCTTAACCCGGGAGTGGCTGAAAACCCGGAAAGTGGTTACCGGTCGGCTTTTTCACATGAGAATGAAGTGGCAGAACCGGCATATTATAAGGTAATGCTGGATGATGACGGGATAGTTGCAGAACTGACGGCTACCACGCGGGTAGGTTTTCATCGCTATACATTCCCTGACACCGACAGTGCCCATATCATTCTTGATCTCATTCATGGCATTTATAATTATGAAGATAAAAACGTCTGGACATTCGTCCGGGTCGAAAATGATTCGTTGATAACCGGCTACCGGCAGACGAATGGTTGGGCCAGGACACGGGTGGTATATTTTGCTATGGCTTTTAGCAAGCCGTTTTACCAGTACGGTCATAAAAAATACGACCAGACTGTTTACCGTGGATTTTACAGGAAGTTTGACGAAACGAAAAATTTCCCTGAAATGGCAGGCGAAAAGATCAGGGCATATTTCGATTTTAAGATGAAAGAAGGAGAGGTGCTGTTGGTGAAATTTGCCCTTTCATCTGTGAGCACGGAAGGTGCTTTAAATAATCTTGAAACTGAAATACCGCAATGGGACTTTGACCGGGTAAAAAAGGAAAGCCAGAGAACATGGAATGAGGAGCTGACTAAAGTCGTTGTTGAAACGTTGACTCCCGTAGACAAAACCAGCTTCTATACTTCTTTATACCATACCTTTTTAAGCCCGACGGTTTATATAGATGTCGATGGTGCTTACCGCGGCCTTGACCAGAATATCCACCATGCCGATGGCTTCACGAACTATACCACATTTTCACTCTGGGATACTTACAGGGCTTTGCATCCTTTGTTTAATATCATTCAACCCGGTCGTAATCTTGATATGATCAGGTCAATGCTGGCACATTACGACCAGAGCGTCCACCCGATGCTTCCTGTATGGTCTCATCACGCCAATGAAAACTGGTGCATGATAGGTTATCACGCGGTTTCGGTCATTGCTGATGCTGCAGTTAAAGGTAATGATGGTTTCGACCTGGGCCATGCCCTGGAAGCCTGCGTAAATACTGCTGATTATGACCTTTTTGATGGGTTGAAATATTATAAGGAAATGGGTTATGTCCCGGAAGATAAAAATTCTTCCTCAGTTTCCAAAACACTCGAATATGCTTATGATGACTGGGCTGTCGCTCAATTAGCAAAAAAGGCAGGCAACAATGAAGTTTTCAAGCAATTTTCCAGTCGGGCGGAGAACTACCTGAACGTGTTCAATCCTGCCTCCGGTTTCATGCAACCAAAGTTGAGCGACGGGACCTGGAAAACACCATTCGATCCACTTAATACGCATGGACAGGGATTTATAGAAGGAAATGCCTGGAATTACAGCCTCTATGTCCCGCACGATATTCCACGGATGATCAGCCTGATGGGGGGGGAGGAGCAGTTTTCAAAGCATCTTGATTCATTGTTCACCATGCACCTTTCTGATGAGAATTTTAAGGAAACAGAAGATATAACCCGTGACGGGATCATCGGATGTTATGTTCACGGCAACGAACCCGGGCATCATATTCCTTACCTCTATAATTGGACCGGCCAGCCCTGGAAAACGCAGGAACGGGTCAGGATGATCATGCGTGAGATGTATAGTGACACTCCTGACGGATTATGCGGAAATGACGATTGCGGCCAGATGTCGGCCTGGTATATCTTCAGCGCACTTGGATTCTACCCGGTATGCCCCGGAAGCGACTGGTATGCCATCGGCAGCCCTCTTGTGAAATCAGCGGATTTTACATTGATAAATGGTGCTCATCTTCGATTGATGGTAAAAAATCAATCGGAAGAAAATGTTTATATCCAGAGCATTACGGTGAATGGAGAAAAGTATCAAAAAAATTATTTCACGCACAAAACCCTGTTTAATGATATTGATACTGATGTTGTGATTGTTATGGGATCACAGCCCAATAAATCCTGGGGAAAATCTACACCCGGGGAAGAATAAAAAATTCAAATACAAATCGTTGGCATTATGAAAGGATTGACAACCATAGGCTTATTGGTGATGTCGAATGCGATCCTGGCGGTTTACTTTATTTTTAAAAAGTAGCAACTTATTAATTAGTAAATTTGTTTACCGGGTATTACTAACGAATTTATTCAATGAGACAGAAATACCGTGTCATCGTAGCCGTTATCGGGGTCCTTCTCGGTTTGTTCATGGCCTGGTATTTCTTTAATATCCTGGTTTATATCATCACAGCCGGGGTAATTTCCCTGATCGGCCAGCCATTAGTGGAAGTCCTTTCGAAATTAAGGATCGGAAAGTTTGCCCTGCCTAAATCCATTTCTGCACTCATCACGATAGTTATACTTCTGGGGATACTCGTTGGAATGGTGTTCCTGTTTGTCCCTGCAATCTCCAGGCAGGCACAAATGATCTCCATGATCAATGTGGATGAAGTTGTTAATTACTTTGCCGGGGTGATCAATGAAATGCAATCCCTGCTGCTTACTTACGATATCATCAATAATGATGAAACATTGCAGAGCATACTTGACCGCCAGATACGATCCGTGATCAACGTCACCGATTTCAGTAACATTATCGCCAAAATGATCAATGCATCAAGCGTGGTTTTTATCGGATTCTTTTCAGTTGTATTCCTGTCGTTTTTCTTCCTGCGCGACAGGCATTTACTCCGAAGCGGTATCCTGCTTTTTACACCCGATCGCTTCCAGGCCGAAGTGCAGAATGTGCTTCACAAGACAAAAATCATGCTTTCCCGGTATTTTATCGGCCTGATCGGGGAACTGCTGATCATGATGTTCCTGATATCGATCGGGCTGACACTTTTCGGGATCAAGAATGCGGTTTTTATTGGATTTATAGGGGGATTGATGAATGTGATCCCATACCTCGGACCTATCATTGGTGCCATTGTAGGAGCAGTGCTAGGGATTTCGGCTGATCTTAGCCTGGGATTATACGACAATGCTTTCAGCACGGCCCTAATGGTGGTAATTGTCTTTTCAGTTGCCAACCTGATTGATAACTGGGTGTTGCAGCCTTTGATCTATTCCAGGAGTGTCAATGCCCATCCTATTGAAATATTTATTGTGATTTTAATGGCGGGAAGCCTGGCAGGAATACCAGGGATGATCCTTGCCGTCCCGGCATATACCGTCCTCCGGATCGTGGCAAAGGAATTCCTCGGCGGGTTTAAACTTATTGACAAGCTTACAGAAAACATCTGACATATGAATAAAACAGTTTCTAATTTTCTTGTAGGGTTTCTTGCCGGAGCGGCAGCCGGCGCGATTGCCGGCATCCTGTTTGCCCCTGAAAAGGGTAGTAAAACCAGGCAGAATATCAGGAAAAAAGTACAGGACCTCTCCGACGAATATGGCCTGGGATTAGGGGATCTACTGGATGATCTGGAATTGGATGAGGAGCCTGAAACTGTAAAGCGGAAAGCCACAAGCCGCAAGCCCTAAGCTCCAAGCACATTAACCTATGACTAATGACCAGTGACCAATGACTAATGACTAAAACTATGGAAGAAGACATCAGCCTCTCCGAACTTTTTAAGCGCCTCCTGGAGCAGGTCAAGGTTTACCTGAACCTCAGGATTGATTATCTGCGGCTTTATGTTGCGGAAAATCTTATTAAGTTTTTTTCCAGCCTTGCTTTATGGTTGGTAATATTCCTCTTTTTATTCTTTGTGCTTGTTTTCGGCTCCTTCGCCTTCGCCTACTGGTTCGGCGAGCTTACCGGAAGATGGTCTGTAGGTTTCCTGATCATCGCCGGGGTCTATTTATTGCTCTCGATCCTGATTTATTCCTTAAGAAGGGTTATCATCGTGAAACCTTTTACCAAACTTATCATCAGTCAGATGGAATTGGATAAATTAAACGACCAGGATGATGAAAAAGAGGAATAGAGATTTTGAAGAAATCACCCTGTTGAAGCGGCAGATGAGATCGCGGATAACTGAACAGGAAGCTGAAATAAAATCAAGCCTGATCGGATTACGGGATAACCTGACCGGGACGGTATTGATCGATAAAGTCCGCAATAATTTATTCAGCGGCTCAGGGCTGGCATTCAAGCTCGGGTTTATGGCTGTTACCATGCTGCGGAAGAGGTTGCAGAACAAACCTGCAAGAAAATCCTGAAGACTTTGTCAGCCTATCTGCGAGATACCCTGTACCTGCTGCTTCGTATTACCCCCGGGCGATTCGTTAATCTTATTAAACTGTATTTCAGCTATTACCTTAGCCGGTATACAGGCAGAATGAGGCACTGGGGAAATCCGTATACTATTTCTGTTGAACCAACAACATCCTGCAACCTTCGATGCCCCGAATGCCCGTCAGGACTGAGAAAATTCACCAGAGATACAGGCATGATCAACCTTGAGTTATACAGGAAGGTTATCGATGAACTGCACCCTGACCTGTTTTACCTGATCCTGTATTTCCAGGGCGAGCCCTACCTTCACCCGCTCTTCTTCCATATGACTGAATATGCAAGGAAGAAAAAAATCTATACCGCAACCTCAACCAATGCCCATTTTCTGACCGATAGCCTTGCTAAAAAGACTGTCGAATGCGGTCTCGACCGGATCATAATCTCCCTCGACGGCCTTGACCAGCAGACCTACGAGAAATACAGGGTAGGAGGGCTTATGGAAAAAGTGCTCGAGGGGACACGCAATCTCGTTAAATGGAAGAAGGAACTGAAATCGGCAACGCCTTACATAATCCTGCAGTTCATTGTTTTTAGCACAAATGAGCACCAGGTACCTGAATTGAAAAAACTGGCAAAAGACCTTGGAGTCGATAAGCTGGAACTGAAATCCGCACAGCTATATAATTATGAAGAAGGAAATCCTTTGCTGCCGGCCAATGGTTCATTTTCCAGGTACAAAAAGCACAATGGCAAATTTGTCATCGATAACCCTTTGAATAACCATTGCTTCAGGATGTGGAGGGGATGCGTAATTACCTGGGATGGGCTCGTTGTTCCCTGCTGCTTTGATAAAGATGCCACCCATCGCCTCGGTGACCTGAAGAAGCAGAACTTCCGGGAGATCTGGCGCGGCGGGGCCTATGATAAATTCAGGAAACAACTTTTCACATCTCGTGCAGAGATTGATATTTGTAAGAATTGTACAGAAAAGTGACAATCTTTACACCGTCATAATATCTTTTTCCTTCTGGACCACGATCTTATCAATCACTTCAATAAACTTTGAAGTAAGTTTCTGAATATCTTCCTGTAATTTTTTCACCTCATCCTCTGCTACGCCTTCTTTTTCAAGGTCTTTAGCCATATCGTTTGAGGAACGGCGGATGTTACGGATGCTGATGCGTGCATTTTCCGCTTCCGATTTGGCTTTCTTTACAAGGTCGCGGCGGCGTTCTTCTGTAAGCGGTGGGACGAGGATACGCAAAACTTCCCCTTCATTTTTTGGATTCAGGCCGAGGTTGGCAGCCATAATGGCTTTGTCGATATCGTGGATTATACTTTTGTCCCAGGGCTGGATGATGATCTGTCTCGCATCAGGTGTAGTTATATTGGCTGCCTGTTCGAGCGGGGTCTGGGTGCCGTAGTAATTGATCCTGATCCCTTCGAGCATTTGCGGGGTGGCTTTGCCGGTGCGGAGCTTATGCAATTCTTTTTCAAGGAATTGAACAGATTTGTTCATCTGTTCTTCCGTGTCCTGGAGTAATAATTCAGATTCCTCTGTCATATCGGTTTTACTTTAGTTTTTGCAAAAATAAATTTTTTCTATGGAAACCTGGCAATGACAGTTTCACAACCCTTCACCTTCTCTCCAATTTTAACCAGCACTTCTGTTCCAATGGGAAGGATCAGGTCGACACGTGAACCAAATCGGATTATACCGGCTTCTTCGCCCTGGAAAACATAGGCCCCGGTTTTCGCATTGTTAAATACCCTACGGGCCACCATTCCGGCGATTTGCGTCATCATGACGGCATGACCATGGTCACCTCCGATAACGATCGACATACGCTCATTTTCAAGGCTGGCCTTAGGTCTCCATGCAGGGATATGCGAACCCCGGTGGTATTTCGTATGGAGGATCTCGCCACTTATCGGGTACCAGTTTACATGCACATTAAGTGGCGACATGAACACTGATACCTGGATGCGTTTATCTCCGAAATAATCGTCCTCATCTACTTCCTCGATGACCACCACATGCCCGTCGGCACCACTGATAATGTTTCGCGGGTCGGAATTTACAATCCTGAGCGGTCTTCGGAAAAAGCGGATGCAGAGGCAATAAAAAATGATACCTGTCCCATAAAGGAAGTAGTGCACATAAGTCTGCTGGGGAAACACCAGGTTGATCAGCCATACCAGGATGAGCAATATGGCCAGTGTGACCAGCAGCGGCAGGTATCCTTTAGGGTGCAGCCTCATAAGTTCAAAATTACTAAATAACAGAAAAGTGCCGGTGCTGAGAACAACACGGAATCAAATCGGTCGAGTACTCCACCGTGGCCCGGAAGAAGCGTGCCTGAGTCCTTTACATCGAATTTCCGCTTGAGCAGGGACTCGGAAAGGTCGCCCAGGGTGCCGGTGATGGCTATGATCAATGCTGCGCCCAGCCATTGTGAAACGCTTAGCTCCGTAAAAAAGATTGATAGGATGTATGCTGCAGCCAATCCGAAGATCAAGCCGCCAATTGTTCCTTCCCATGTTTTTTTCGGGGAAATTTTCTCAAATAGTTTATGTTTTCCGATGAGTATTCCGGTCAGATAAGCAAAAGTGTCGTCGCTCCAAAGGATGATAAAAAATCCGAAAGCCAGGTGCCAGTGGGGTTGCGAGCCGGTTACAAGAGGGCTGACCAGGAAAACCAGCATGGAGAGCGGGATGGAAATATACACCATCGGAAGAATGCTGAATGCAAGGTTTTGCAGTGCATTGGGTTTATCACGGAAGAATTCCGTAACGAAAAACACCATGGTCAGCACTGGCAGGAAAGCCAGGAATAAAGGTGAAAGCAACTCTAAGGCTACGAGGCTGGGAATAATAAAAAGTACCGAACCGGTAAGCAGAATGATGGCCTTGTGTGGTAAGATCCCGTTATGGTTGGTCAGGCGGACAAACTCGAGAAGGCAGGCAAGCATGAGCAGGTAGATCACCACGGTGAAAGCAATGGGATGTGCAATAAGCGACCCGATAATCAGGGCTACGAAAATAGCTCCGGTGATTGTCCTGGTGATTAAGTTTTGCACGGATGGGATTAACTAATGATCAAAGACGGTCTTCCAGCAGGAAGACATACAGTTCCTTAGGTCCGTGGGCGCCCATTACCAGTGTTTTTTCGATATCGGCGGTGCGGCTGGGACCGGTGATCAGTGTTACCATTGAAGGCATCTTTGGGTCGTATTTCTTTTTCAGTTTCAGCAGGGCATCTTTCAGGTCACCCACCAATTGAGAAGAATAAGCCAGGACGATATGTATTTCCGGGTGAACAAAGATCTGCCGCCCGGCCATTTGCCCTGAAGAGACCATTATACTGCCCAACCTGGCCACGAGGTATTCGCAACGTGTCATAGCAACCTTTGCATCGGTAAGCTGAACATGGTCGTAGGCGCAGTTGATCTGTCCTTTGGTTAAGAGGTTTACGATTTGGGGTTCGAGGGCGAAGACCTGTTCCCAGTGGCGTTCGTTCATCAGCATTTTCAGGTCGTTGATGACTTCTTCCTCGCTCTCGCAGTAGATGAATAAGCCGCCGGCTTTGGTAAGTTCCTGGGCGAAATTGATATCCAGCGATTCTTCCATTTCGCTGAACACCGGCTTCTCAAGGTCTATCTTTGGAAAAGGCTGCTCTGGCTTTGAAATGAGCGCTTCCCTGACGTTCTTAAGTACCTTTTCTTTCGACGTGCTTTCTTCCATATTATTTGCAAATATAGAAAATCGAAGGGAATAACGCTAACATTGAAATTTGACTTCAGACGAAAGCGTAATTTATTTGACCGGTCGCCGACTGCCGACCGCCGACTGCCGACTGCTCAACTGTCCTGCTTCTTCCTTCCCCGCTTCTTTGGCAGTTCCACAGTACCGTTTGCCTTAATGTCGGTTAAAATGATCTCATGGCCGACGTGTTTGATCTTCTTCCCGAAAATGGTCTCAAGATCTTCGCCGAAGATCACTTCTTTTTCCAGGAGCATGCCGGCAAGCGCTTCGAGCTTGTCTTTGCTGGTATGCCTTATCAACGAGCTTCGCAATTTCTTCGTCAATGACCTCTGCTGTCTTTTCGCTGAAAGGCTTGTTGAACGAATATTCCTGCTGGCCGGTAGAATCATAGTAGCTGATATTCCCGATCTTTTCGTTAAGGCCGAAGAATACAACCATATTATAGGCTTGCTTGGTTACTCTCTCGAGGTCATTCAATGCACCGGTAGAAACCCGGCCGAAAATGATCTCTTCAGCGGCTCTTCCTCCCAGGGTCGCAGTCATTTCATCGAACATCTGGTCGAATGTAGTGATCTGCCTTTCTTCGGGCAGGTACCATGCTGCTCCCAGGGCTTTGCCGCGGGGAACGATGGTCACTTTCACCAGCGGGTGGGCATGGGGCAGGAGCCAGCTTACGGCCGCATGGCCGGATTCGTGGAAGGCGATGACCTGCTTTTCTTCCTGTGAAATGATCTTGCTCCTTCTTTCCAGTCCGCCGATGATACGGTCGATGGCGTCAACAAAGTCCTGCCGCTCAATAATTTTCTTGTTATTCCTGGCAGCGATAAGCGCTGATTCGTTGGCTACGTTGGCGATATCGGCCCCTGAAAAGCCTGGTGTCTGCCTGGCAAGCCATTCCATATCGACGTTTGCTTTGTCGTACTTCAGGTTCTTGGTATGAACTACAAAAATTGCACGGCGTTCATCAAGATCAGGCAGTTCCACGTTGATCTGGCGGTCGAAACGGCCGGCGCGCAGCAGTGCCCTGTCAAGGATATCGGCACGGTTGGTGGCAGCCATGATAATGACGCCGGAGTTGGTGCTGAATCCGTCCATTTCAGTAAGTAGCTGGTTAAGGGTGCTTTCCCTTTCATCGTTTGCGCCGGTGATCTGGTTCTTGCCCCTGGCACGGCCGATAGCATCGATTTCATCGATAAAAACGATACAGGGGGATTTTTCCTTTGCCTGCTTGAACAGGTCCCTTACCCTGGATGCGCCAACACCTACGAACATCTCCACGAAATCAGAGCCGGAAAGCGAAAAGAACGGCACCTGCGCCTCTCCTGCTACGGCTTTGGCAAGTAAAGTCTTGCCGGTTCCCGGGGGGCCTACCAACAGCACGCCTTTCGGGATTTTTCCGCCAAGTTCTGTATATTTCGACGGGTTCTTTAAAAAGTCGACGACTTCTTTCACCTCGAGTTTTGCCTCTTCCAGACCGGCAACATCATTGAAATTGATGGTAACGCTGCTGGCTTTATCGAACAACTGGGCCTTGGATTTGCCGATATTGAAGATCTGGCCGCCCGCACCGCCTGCATTACGGCTCATCATCCTCATGATAACCAGCCAGACGATGACAAGGATAGCGATTGGGACCACCCATCCGAGTATGTCACCCGTCCAGTTCCTCCTGACATCATTTTCGATATACACAGGATCTGCTTTGTCAACCTGGGCTTCTTCCACCATCTTTTCGAAACTCTCAGGGGAAGTTATATTATAAGTGTAATGCGGGCCTTTGGCCGCAACGGTTTCCTTGATTTCTTTATATTTCGGATCGTCGAGCTTTTCCGGTTTA
The DNA here is from genome assembly GCA_964371595.1 of uncultured Bacteroidales bacterium. GTDB lineage: Bacteria > Bacteroidota > Bacteroidia > Bacteroidales > JAGOPY01 > JAGOPY01. The sequence goes on from CAYJNJ010000052.1 coordinate 29,980, forward strand.
AGGAAGAATTCCGCCGTTTCTTTATTTACCAGAAGGATCCGGTCAATATCGTCATTGGCAAGCATTTCCTTCACCTCTCCCCAGCTAGCTTTTTTCGCTGTTCCACCTTCCCAGTTTACCAGGTAAGTAAGTATGAAAACAAAAAGCAAACCTGCGTAGATCCAGTAAAAATTGAACTTCGACCGGTTGCCTTTGCCTTTAGGTACAGGGTTTCCCCCGGTTTCCTGTTTATTGTTATTCTCCTCTGCCATTCTGTCTTGTTTGTGCTAACATTATATATTCGATTATTTCGGGCCTCAAGCCTCATGCTTCAAGCTTTTGGCTTGCGGCCTGTAGCTTTCGGCTTGCGGCTTGTGGCTTGCGGCTTGAGGCTTGTGGCTTTTGGCTTACGGCTTGTAGCTTTTGGCTTTTGGCTCGTAGCTTCTGGCTTCTCGCTATGCTTTGTGACCTTTCCATCGGCCCACAACTTCTCAAGCTGGTAGAATTCCCGCCGGTCGTCCCGGAAGATGTGAACTACCACGTCGACGTAGTCAAGCAAAATCCATTCCGCGTTTTCAAAGCCTTCTTTATGCCAGGGTTTGGCTTTAAGGTTCTTTATGGTCTTTTCAATTATCCTGTCGGCAATAGCTTCAAGCTGTGGCTTGGAGGTGCCATGACAAATAACGAAATAGTTTGTGATGGCGTGATCAATGTCCTGCAGGTCAAGGATCATAATATCTTTCGCCATGGCGTCTTCCATTCCCTCAACGATAAGGCTGGTCAGTTGTTCAGATTCGTATATTTCCGGGGTCATTTAGTTTGATTTTCCCTGCAAAATTAAGCTTTTTTACCATGCGTGCAGAGATAAGTCTTTGCTTGCCTCTTATTTATTAGCAGGTTATGAATGTTTTATTGATTTCATCCCCTTAAAACGTAAATTTGCATAAATTGTTTACATCATGTCAATAATTGGAAGTGAAATCATCAGGCTTGGTGAAGTGGATTCCACCAACAGGTACTTTATGGATCTGCTCACAAAAGAGAGGCCTTCAGAAGGAACGGTGATCATTGCTGATGCGCAGACCGCAGGCCGGGGGCTGGATGGAACTATCTGGGAAAGTACCCCTTTCATGAACCTTACCTTTAGTTATGTTGTGTACCCGGATTTCCTGGCCCCTGATGCGCAATTCTATCTTAATAAGGCGGTTTCTCTGGGATTGGCAGATGCCGTGAACGAAATTTTACCGGATCAAAAGGAAGTCACTATCAAATGGCCAAACGATATTTACATTGGAGATAAAAAGCTGGCAGGAACGCTGATCCAGAATGGCGTTAAAGGATCGCGATTTGATTTTGCAGTGATCGGCATAGGATTTAATGTGAACCAGGATAGTTTTCCTTCTTCGGCCTCTAATCCGGTATCGATAAAGCAGCTTGGCGGCAAAGAATTTGACCTGGAAAAGGTGTTCAGAATTGTGGCGAGTCATCTCAATATTCGGTATGAACAATTGAAACGAGGCTCAACCCAGGCAATCGACGCAGATTATCTTGCTCACCTGTACAGGTTCCGGCAGCTATCAGGTTTCACATTTAAAGGTAAGCCGATCCGGGGAAGGATCACGGGAGTAAACCGTTACGGGCAGCTTATAGTAGAAATCCCCGGCGAGAAAATCATAGAGTGTGATCTGAAGGAGATCATTTTTGAAACTCAGCACTGAGTTTATCTGCCATAATATTCACCAGGTTCTGCATCGGCCCGGAGGCAAGTAGCTTGAGCATCGGGCTCAGGTCGGCGCTTAGTACGATCGAGGCTGAGGTTTGATCGTCACCCGCCTTATCCAGGTTACAACGGAATTCAATATCGATAGGGTTATCGGGACCGGAAATGATATGAATCATCCGGTCGGGGATGGATTCGGCTTTTTCCAGGTTAATGTGCGCCATTCCTTTGATATCAAAAGAGCAGGACTTATCTGTCGATTGCCAGTTGATAACCTGCTCAGGCATGAGATGCTCCAGGTTGTTCAAATCTGACAGAAATGCGAAAGCCTTAGCTGCAGGAACTGCCAGCCTGACTTCGTGGCTCTGGAATTCTACTTTCCCCATGCTTCAGGATTTTCACGCCATTTTACCAGCAACTGCAATTCTTCATCGTTGATGTAATTGCTTTCCAGTGCTTCATGGATCAGTGAGTTGTAATCTGAAAGGGTGATCAAGCTGCATTTGGCGTCAGTGAAGTTCTTTTTTGCTGAATCGAGGTTGTAGCTGAATATAGCCACCATACCTTTAACGATAAAGCCTGCTTCGGTGAGGGCGTGCACCGCGGCCAGGCTGCTGCTGCCGGTGGATACAAGGTCCTCGATCACTACGATCGATTTTCCGGCTTCAACCCGGCCTTCGATCTTGTTTTCAAGTCCGTGCGATTTCTTTTCCGACCTGACATACACCATGGGTATCCCGAATTCCTGTGCAACCAGCGCCCCCTGTGCAATTCCACCTGTTGCCACACCGGCAATATATTCAACCACCCCGAATTCTTCCCGGATGATCTGTACAAATTGCTGCCTTATGTAGGTGCGGATGGCGTGAAAGGATAAAGT